>CAJONB010000016.1 GCA_905235715.1 uncultured Ruminococcus sp.
GCTTGCGACGATTGCGGGCGGCACGTTCGCCGGCAACAATATCTTTACCGAGGTACATATCCCGACGACGGTCGAGCAGGTGGAGCCGCAGGCGTTTGAGGATTGCAGCCGGCTGGAGCGCGTGTATTTCAAGGATAATTTCCCCGACGACTTCGCGACGGATTGTATCACGCAATGCGACAGCCCTGCGGTAATCGTCGAGTATGACGGCAGAGCCTACTGCCTCGGCTATGCCGCGGGCAAAACCGATATGCAGCTCCTGCGCTTTAACGCGGGCGCATTACGGCTTGCACTGTCAAATCATGAATAAAGGAACCGAAAGGCCTTCCCCGCACGGGAAGGCTTTTAATGCCGGACACTATTCCTCTGTAAACCGGATCATGCGGTTGCCGAGAGTGAGGACTTGCGGCTTTCCGTTCTTTGCGGTGATTGTCGCTGTTCCTGCGGCGGTGTCGAGGGTGAAAAGCTCCTCACCGTTTTCGGCGGACTGATACGCCGCCTTGTCTGTCTGTGAAAAGACCTCATACAGCAGCCGCGCGGGCGAGGACAGCGGCAGACCGCCGGGCTGTGTAATGCAGTCGAGTCCCTCCAGCCGCGTGTGCAGCTCGCCGCCCGTAAATTCGTAGCGGAGATTGCGGACGCTTTCGGGCGAGGTGAGGGAGAGGGTCAGGCTTTCTCCGTCGGCTTCGAGAACGCCGGTGCAGTTCATTTCGCCGTCGGTCATCTGGATTTCGCCCTCGTAGCCGGGGGAGAGGGTGTGAGAGCCTTTGCCGCACGCCGGCAGCGTGAGGAGCAAAATAATCGCGGACAGCAGACATAAGATGCGTTTCATACAGTTACCTCCGAAAAAACAGACCGGCAGTTTCCTGCCGGCCTTTCTCATTCCTACGTTATTTAATTGCTTTTGGTCGCTTCGATCCGGCGGAACACCGCGGGGAGCGCTTCGATGATATCCGAGGGGAGCATCGCGGTTTTGCCGAGCCTTTCGGCGGCGGTATCTCCCGCGAGCGCGTGGATATGCACGCCCGCTGCGGCGGCTTCAAGGGGCGCTGCGCCCTGTGCCGCAAGCGAGGCGATAATGCCCGCCAGCACATCGCCCGAGCCGCCCTTTGCCATTCCGCTGTTGCCCGCGGTGTTGCAGTACAGCTCGCCGTTTTCGGCAATATAGGTGCGGTGGCTTTTGAGGACGAGTACCGTTCCGGGGTGATTCAGAGAGAATTCCCGCGCGACCTCAGCCTGATGTTCCGAAATCTCGCTGACCGCAAGCCCCGTCAGTCGGGAAAATTCCTTGACGTGCGGGGTGAGAATCAGCGTGGACTTTTTCCCGTTCAGTATATCTATATGCGCCGCCAGCGCATTTATGCCGTCCGCGTCAATAATGACAGGCGCGTCGGACTGCCGCACGACTGCGCGCAGAACCTCGGCGGTAGCAGAGGTGTTGCCCATCCCGCACCCAATCAGCACGGCGGTTGCGCGCTTGATGGTGTTGCCGATTGCGTCGAGGTCGGCCGGCGCGACCGTGCCGGGGGAATTGCCCCTGACGGGAACGCAGACGCTTTCATATACGCTCGACGCGAATACGGGATAGATTTTTTCGGGCAGCACCTGATAATGCAGCCCTACGCCGCTTCTCAGCGCGGCTTTCGCGGACAGCACCGCGGCTCCCGAAAAGCCGTAGCTTCCCGTGATACTGCACAGCGTTCCCATCGTGCCCTTGTGGGCGTCGTCGGGACGCGCGGGCAGATGCTCCGCGAGATAGGAAAGGTTCAGTTCCTTTATCATAGCTGCTTATTGTAGAAGAGCTTCTTCTTGACGTCGGCGTTGAAATACGGCTTGATGGCTTCCAGCATGGCTTCGTTCGGGGTGAAGATGACTGCACATTCGCCGCGCGCCTGATGGCGGAATACGGCGACGTAGTTATCCTCGCTGAATTCCTTTGCCGAAGCGCGATAGACCTTTGCGATTTTGTGCTTGCTCATTTCCTCGTCGCTGTAGCGGAAGAAGTCGGTGACGGATTTGATGTCGAATTTGACGATGGGCTTTCTGCGGCGCTTGGCGACAATTTTGTCAAAGCGCAGGGTCGATTGCAGACAGGCATATTCATAGTCCACCCGCAGTGAGGTGATGAAAAACCATGAGCCGTAGATGCAGAACAGGAACGCGAAAATCGCGACCATAAACATATAGTGCAGGTTTACCAGAATACCAATCAGCACCAGTATCGCGGGAATTCCGATGGCGCCGAGAGCAATCAGAAAGATGTTGAGGTAGTATTTGACGTTCCGTTCTCTTCTGACGACCTGTTCCGTTAAAACATTATTATCCATAACAGCGTTCACCGAAAAGCGGTGATTCTCCTTTCATTGTATCTTACATTGTATACATTACACAAATTCTGTCCCGAAACAGACAAATATACTTTATCACATCCCGCGCTCTTTTTCAATAAAAGACTTGCAAAAAGTTATGAATAATGATAGAATAGCTGTGATAAAACGCATTGACTGAGAGAGTAACCTGTTTGAAGTCACCAGAGAGCGGCCGTCGCCGGCTGAAAGCGACCGCAGAGAGAGGACAGGCGAAGTTCACTCACGAGCGGCAGGGCTGAAACGGACGGCAGGTTCGCATTAGGCTTTGACGGCTGACCCCGTTAACGGTTTTGAGTGTCCGTGCAGCGCACGGGAATCAGGGTGGTACCGCGGTTCTTCCGTCCCTTGGGGATAGAAGAGCCTTTTATTTTTGCCAACCACCGACTACCAACCATCAACTACCAACTAATTTCAGGAGGCTAATATGAACGAAAAATTAGAACAGTTAAAAGCGCAGCTAAAGCAGGAGCTGAGCAGCGCGGTTGACGCTCAGACGCTCGAGAATCTGCGCGTCAAGTACCTCGGCAAAAAGGGCAGCATCACCGACCTGCTCAAGGGCATGAAATCCCTCAGCAACGAGGAGAAGAAGAGCTTCGGTATGAAGGTCAATGAGCTGAAGCAGCAGGCCGCCGAGAGCATTTCCAAGCGCTCGCAGGAAATAAAGGAGCTGGAAATCAAAAAGGAAATCGAGCTGATGCCCGAATTCGACCTCACGATTCCCGTCAAGGAGGAGCGCGGCTCTTATCATCCGATTACGCTGGTACAGCGCGAGTGCGAGCGCATTTTCACCACGATGGGCTTCAACGTCGAGGACTACCCCGAGGTCGTCACCGACTACGAGTGCTTTGAAGCCGTCAACGTGCCGAAGAACCACCCCGCCCGCGATATGCAGGACACCTACTACCTTGAGAACGGCGAGCTGTTGAAGTCGCAGACCTCCGCCGCCCAGAACGCGATTCTCAGAAAATACGGCCCGCAGCTGATAGAAAAGGGTATGCCTATCCGCGCGATTTTCCCGGGGCGCTGCTTCCGCAACGAGGCGACCGACGCGACCCACGAAAACACCTTCTTCCAGATGGAGGGCGTGATGGTCGATAAAAATATCTCTATCTCCAACCTGATTTACTTTATGAAAACCATGCTGTCCGAGGTGTTCCAGAAGGACATCAAGGTGCGCCTGCGTCCCGGCTTCTTCCCGTTCGTAGAACCCGGCTTTGAGCTGGATATCAGTTGTCTGATTTGCGGCGGCGAAACAGGCTGTCCGTCCTGTAACCACAGCGGCTGGCTGGAGCTTTGCCCCTGCGGTATGATTCATCCCGAGGTGCTGCGCGAGGGCGGTATCGACCCCGAGAAGTACACCGGCTTTGCGTTCGGACTGGGGCTGACAAGGCTTGCGATGATGAAGTACGGTATCAAGGATATCCGCGACCTGAACAGCGGCTCGCTCAAGGTCATGTCGCAGTTCACGGACGATAAGTAAGGAGGGGTCATCTATGTTTTTATCAATGAATTGGATTAAGGATTTCGTCGACCTCTCGGGGCTGGACGAGCTGAGCCTGATTAACCAGTTTTCGCTTTCCACCGCCGAGGTCGAGAATGACATACAGTTTAAGGGAAAGGAGCTTTCCGGCGTTGTCGTCGCCGAAATCAAGTCCGTCGAGAATCACCCCGAGAGCAAAAAGCTCCATCTGCTCAAGGTAGATACCGGTGAGGATGAATTGGTTGACGTTGTCTGCGGCGCGCCGAATGTCCGCGTCGGGATGAAAACCGCCTTTGCCAAGGTCGGCGCCAAGCTCGGCGAGATTGAAATTGCTCCCCGCCCCCTCGCGGGTTATATGAGCTGCGGTATGTGCTGCTCCGAAAAGGAAATCGGCATCAGCGACGACCACAGCGGCATCATGGAAATCACCGACGATATTGCCCCCGGCACCGATTTGAAGGACGCCTACGCAATCGACGATATCGTCTTTGAGGTCGATAATAAATCGCTCACCAACCGCCCCGATTTGTGGAGCCACTACGGTATCGCGCGCGAGTTCGCCGCGATTGCCAAGCGTCCCTTAAAGCCTCTCGACTTTGACGACTTGACCAAGTACGGCAGCCTGCCCAAGGTCAATATGAAGATCGAGGACAAGCTGTGCCAGCGCTACAGCTGCCTGCAGTTCGAGAATATCAGCCGTAATACCGCGCCTGTAAATATGCGCATCCGCCTGTATTACTGCGGGATGCGCGCAATCAACTTCCTCGCGGACATGACCAACTACCTTATGCTCGAGATGGGTCAGCCCATGCACGCCTTCGACAGCCGCAAGGTAGAGAATATCCGCATCAAGCGCTTTGACCGCGACTTTACGTTCCAAACGCTCGATGGCGTTGAACGCAACATCGACACCGATACCCTGATGATTTGCAACGGCGATATTCCTGTCGCGATTGCGGGCATTATGGGCGGTCTGGACAGCGAAATCGTCGAGGATACCCACACCCTGACGCTGGAGAGCGCGACCTTTGACGCGACCTCCATCCGCAAGTCCACCGTGCGCCTGAGCCACCGCACCGACGCCTCCATGCGCTATGAAAAGTCGCTCGACCCCGAGCTGACCGTCGCGGCGATCGCGCGCTTTGTCTACCTCTTGAAGCAGTATGACAGCGGCGTCGAGGTCGTATCCGCCCTGACCGACGACTATGCCTATCACTATCCCGAGGTCACCCTCAGCTTTGATAAGGCGTATGTCGACCGCTATACAGGCATCGAAATCAGCAACGATACGATTGTGTCGACCCTCGAGCGCCTCGGCTTCACCGTATCCGTCAGCGGCGATGATTTCTCCGTGACCGTTCCGTCGTGGCGCGCCACTAAGGACGTCACTATCAAGGCGGATATCATCGAGGAAATCACCCGTATCTACGGCTATGATAATTTTGAAATCAACACCGCGTCCGCACCGCTGTTCCCGACCCGCCCCGAGCCGGTCAAGAAGGATGAGGACAATATCAAGGATATCCTCGTCAAGCGCTACGCTCTGCATGAGCTGCACTCCTACGTCTGGAACTACGCCGACGAGCTGAAGGAAATCGGTATCGCCAATACCGGCGAAATCAAGCTCCTCAACGCGTCGAATCCCAATATCGAAACCATCCGCAAGACCATGATCCCGACCCAACTCTGTCAGGTGAAGTCCAATATCGGCTACGCGCCCGAGTTCGGTATCTTCGAGGTCGGCAGAGTTGTCAGCGGCATGACTGAGGACAACCTCTGTATCGAGAATAAGATTCTCGGCATTACCCTCTATCGGAAGGGCACGGATGTTCGCAGCCTGTACTTTAAGCTCAAGGGAATCGTCGAGAATCTGGTTGACGAGTTGAAGCACAAGACTGTCAGCTTTGAGAAAATCGAGGCAAAGTACGATTATGAGCATCCGACCAACCTCAACGCGATCCTCGTTGACGGCAAAGTTATCGGCAGAATCGGTATCGTGCATCCCGTCGTCATGAAGAAAATCGACAAGCGCGCGTCCATCGTGTTCTGCGAAATCGATATGGAAGCGTTCTCTGCGATTGAGAACAACAGTATCGTCTACAGCGAGCCGTCGAAGTTTCCGGGCATTGAAATCGACCTGAGCTTCCTCACCCCTGTGTTCGCGCCGATCAAGCAGGCGATTGAGAACGCCGGCAGCGAGCTGATTCAATCGGTAGACGTCATCGACATCTACGATGACGGCGAGAATCCCTCGATTACCGTGCGCCTGACCTTCTGCGACAACACCCGCACCCTCACCCGCGAGGAGGCTACCGCCATCAGCGACGCGATTGTCGCCGAGCTGGCAAAGGAAGGAATCCGGTTAAAAGGATAATTCTGTATAAGAAAAAAGCGCTCTTCGTGAGCGCTTTTTTTAGTTGGTAGTCGGTAGTTGGTAGTCGGTAGTTGGTGGTTGGTGGTTGTAGGGTGCGACGCTTGCCGCATTATTCCGCTTTATCGTCGATATTCTTCTTGATGATATCGAAGGTCACGCCGTATTTGAGGGCGATGTCCTTCGCGTAGCTCGTACCCTGCGGCGGGATGATAGCGACCTTAAAGCTGCGCTGACCGTCGTGTACGCCTGTGACAAGGCTCTCGACGCGGCTGTCGCCCCCGACGCTGTTCAGCTCCTCGAGGCTGCGCGCAAGGTCGTGCATGTGCGTGTTGAAAACGGTTCTGCATCCGAGATAGCGCATCGCCTTGACGACGTCCTTCGCAATGAACAGCCCCTCCGCGACGCTGGTGGTCGCAAGGCTCTCGTTGAGCAACAGCATACTGTCGCGGGTCGCCAGCTGAAAGATTCCCGACAGACGCTGACTTTCCTCGCCCAGCCGTCCGAGGTCGACGGTATCGTTTTCGTCGGCGGGGAAGTGGGTGAAGATATTGTCGCACGGGCTGATTTGTGCCGCGCCCGCGGGTACGTAGATGCCCCACTGCGCCATCAGCACCGCCAGCCCGATTGCCTGCGTGAAGATGGTTTTGCCGCCGCGGTTCGGGCCCGTGAGGATGAAAATGCGGTAGCGGTCGTCAAAGTCAATGTCGTTTGTGACAATGTCGATGTCCTCACCGCCTGCCTTGTTGATTGCGAGCTTGAGGTTGTAAATATCCTTGAAGTGCAGCTCGCGCTTTTCCGTGTCGAGGACGTCCGGCTTGCACATCGGCATACCGGTCGCGATGATTTTCTCGACCAGCTCTGCCCAGCGGGTGTAAAAGAGGATTTCGGGCATGAGCGTAGTCAGCGAGTAGCCGCTGATGTTGACATAGCGCTTTAGGGTGGATTTGATTTCGTTCACGGTGCGGCGCATGATTTCGGTGACGGGCTTTTTGATAGCGTTGGAGAGAGGATCGCCGCCGGTGACGTTGGATAGCTCGATATGGATGTCGCCGGTCGCGGCGTTTTGGGCGACCGTGCCGAATTTGGCGCTTGATGTTGAAACGGGACTTGCGGGATGAAAATGCATGGACGTGGTATCCGCGCCGCTGTGCAGCTCGCTTTTGTTCTTGGTGAAATCCATGAATCGGCGCATCAGCCCCGAGTTGGTGAACTCGGTATCGTTGAGCGACACGATGCCGGCGTTCTTCGGGCGCAGGAGGTCGTCAAGGTTCACGCCGATGGTGATGCTTTTGAGCTTCGCAGCCTTCTCGAGCGTTTCGTCAATGTCTGCTTTCAGCTCGTCAAAGCCGCTCTCTCTGCTGATGTCCGTGACGATTTGCAGCAGCTCCTTCATTCCCGATGAACGCACGTCGAGGGTCTCGAGGGTGGTTTTGAGGTCGGTGATACACTGCACGTAGGTGTCGATTTCGCGCAGACGGTTGATCAGCGACCAGAGTACGGGCCCCTCCTTGTCCTTTTGGAAGCGCTCGAGATCCATCAAATCCTTGAGTTTTATGACAAGCTGTCCCATGCTGTCGCGCAGCTGAGGCAGGCGCAGAAAATCATCAAAGATGTCGCAGCGGTAGCGAATCACCTCCGCGTCGCCCGTGATGTCGGTCATCAGACCGCGCAGCTGTTCACGTTCGTATCTTGCGCTGCTCAGCGCCTCGACGATAAAGTCGATTGAAAGGTCGTTGATACTCTCGTCGCTGAGCTTTGCGGCAGTATGCTCCTTTCCCGCGGGGAAAAACAGGCTGAAATCCATAGATACACCCCTCTCTTATGTTGGTATCATTATAGCAAAGCCGTCGCGAAATGACAAGGAAAAAAACTATGACTTGCATTATCGGACAAGATGTGTTACAATAACAATAACTGGAGGTGTTTGTATGCTGGATAAAACAATGATTTTCTCCCTCGGAGGCAACCGCGACGACGAAATCAAGGCGGCGCTCACGACCGTTTATGACGCGCTCAGGAAGAAGGGCTATAACCCCATCAACCAGATCGTCGGCTATATTCTGAGCGAGGATCCCACCTATATTACGACATACGACAACGCGCGCAACATCATCAGCAAGATTGACCGTGACGACCTCCTTGAGGCGATGGTCAAGTCTTATCTCAATATCTAAGAAAGGGATTGATTCTTTGGCTGAAAAGGAATTTTCGACCTATAAGGGCAAGCCTTTGGTTCGGTGCGGCGACGAGCTATATTACGGCAGCATGGATCAGCGGTTTGTCATCAGGATGCAGATAAAAACGAAAAAGGAAGTGAACGGTCTGGAGATTGCCGACAAGGTAGCGATTCAGCTGCTTTGTACCGACCCCGACCTCAGTCCCCGCAAGCAGCTGGTCAAATCCAGCGAGAAGGAGGGGCTGTACCTCGCGCTCGATATCGCCGACGTATGGTTGGAGCGCGCCCTGAAAGCATAACATTCAGCCTCCGCAAGGGAGGCTTTTTGTTTTTGATTCAGAGAACGGACTCGAATAGCAAATTTCCGATAAAGAAAAAAGCGCTCAAAGGAGCGCTCTTTTTAGTTAACAGATAACAGTGAACAGATAACAGTTGAGGGAAACGCTGACGCGTTTTGGAATGTAGGCGCTTATTCAGTCGAATAGGCTTCCCCTCGGGGGGAAGCTGTCAGGCTCAGCCTGACTGATGAGGGGCTAACTTTTGTTATTATCAATTAATCAAAGAGTGAAATACCTTCTGAAAGATAAACAGATAAGCGGCTTTGTCACCGAGTTCGGGGCTATAACAACAGCGCCTGCCCCTCATCCGTCGCCGTTCGGCGACACCTTCCCCCTGAGGGGAAGGCATTTAGGTGGGCGAATGAAGGGAATCCGTATCATAACACGGCTATAATTCTAATACAGAATTATAGCCAAATATCCGAATCCTTGCCCGAGCCGACCTCAAAGTGGTACTTGACGATACCGAGGTCGGTTTTGACGCAGGTGCCGAATTTTGCCTTTGCAAGCACCTTGTCACCCTTCAGCTCAAAGCTGAATTTCTGCTGATTCACGGCGGTGGGGGCGAGCAGCGCGGCTTCTACGCCCTGCTTGAACCACGCGGGCGCGTCCTCGGGTGAGGCGACATCTCCGTAGGTTTTCCCCTTGTGGGGCTTGCCCTGCGTCGCGCCGTAGCCGATTGCAATTACCATCAGCAGCTTCTCATCCTTTTCGATGGTGAATGCCTCGGGGATTTTCTTATAAGTCAAAGCTGCCCAGCAGGTATTCAGCCCCAGCGCCTGCGCGCCGAGGACGATGCGCTCGCCGTAGTAGCCGCATTTTTCGTCCAGCTCCTTGCCGCGCTTGCCAATCAGCGCGATGTAATTTTTCACCCCGCTGAATTTTCCGTAGTGCGCCAGCTTGCTGTCGAACGCCTTCGGCTCGTTAAGCACCAGCTGAATATGCAGACCGCTTTCCGCGTTGGCGTTGTCCACCAGCTTTTTCAGCCGCTCGAGGGTCTCGCCCTCTATCGGACGGCCGGTATAGGCGCGTACCGAGTGGCGCTCCTGCATTGCTTTCAGAATATCCATCAAAACAAGTCACTTCCCGTATCCCGTATATTTTTTCTTAGTTTAGCACATTCCGTGCGCACGCGCAAGTGCCTCTTGTCTGAACAAGAAAAATGATGTATACTGTTAACCATCAACTACCGACTATCCCCCTAGGAGAATAACTATGAGAGAACTCAGTACGGCGCAGCGCGTCGAGCGCAGTATTACCAAAACCTATCGCAATACAATATGGAATCCCTTTATCCGTGCTGTCAAGCAGTACGAGCTGCTGCAGCCGAACGACAGGGTCGCGGTCTGCATCTCGGGCGGCAAGGACAGTATGCTGCTCGCAAAGCTGATGCAGATGCTCCGTCGGTACTCGGACTTTCCGTTTGAGCTGGAATACATCGTCATGGATCCCGGCTATGACGCCGTAAACAGGAGCAAAATCGAGGAAAACGCACGGCTGCTGGAAATTCCGGTCACCATTTTTGAAACCGATATTTTTGATATAGCCGACAGGGCGGAGAAATACCCCTGCTACCTTTGCGCAAGGATGCGACGCGGTCATCTGTACAAAAAGGCACAAGAGCTTGGCTGCAACAAAATCGCGCTCGGGCATCACTTATCCGACGTGATAGAAACGACCGTGCTGTCGCTGTTCTACGGCTCTCAGCTGCAGGGCATGATGCCGAAGCTCCACAGCAAGAACTACGTGGGAATGGAGCTGATTCGCCCGCTGTACTGCGTGCGCGAGGAGGATATCCTCAAATGGCGCAGCTATAACAATCTGGAGTTTATCGCCTGTGCCTGCAAGGTTACCCGGAAAATCGCCCACAGCGAGGACGGTATGGGCGACAGCAAGCGTCAGGAGGTCAAGCTGCTGCTTAAGGAGCTGAAAAAGACCAATCCGAATATCGAGAACAGTATCTTCAACGCGATACATAACGTCCATATCGACACGTTCCCCGGCTATAAGACCAAGGGCGATAACCACAGCTTTTTGGAAGGCTACGGCGACCGGTGATAAAGCACTTGCAAATTCGGGTATTTTATAGTATAATATAATTTGACTTACTCTGTATGATTCGCTGATAAGGAGGCGAAAGCATGGATCCGGAACAGAAACAATTCAATGAGGAGGCAGTGGAAGCCGTACTTGACGGAGATGAAGAGGTACCCGAGATGACTGAGCGGCCTAAGACAAAAAACAAGCTGATGAAGCGTATCGGTATCGTTCTGTTTGTTATCCTCAATGCAGTTGTGCTGTTTTTTATCGCGAAGGATGCGTTTTCAAAGGAACCGCCTCCCATGGAGCCGTTCAGCTTTGCCAACATTCTGTTTCTCCTCGGCGGTATCCTCTGCTTAGTGGTGGTGCTGGGGTGCGAAACCATGAAATATATCCTGATGATGCGTCATCTGGGCGAGAAGGTGTCGGTCAGACACGCTTTTTCGACGGCGGCTCTCGGTAAGTACTACGACTGTCTTACGCCCTCGGGCGCGGGCGGTCAGCCGTTCCAGATATGGTATCTCCATTCACAGGGTTATTCCGGCGGCGCTGCGTCCGCAATGCCTTTGTCGGGCTTCTTCACCATGCAGTTCGGCTTTGCGGGACTCTGCCTGCTGATGTTCACGATTTTTAACGGCGTTATGACGGAGCCCGGGCTGAAAATCACGGCGTATGTCGGCGCGGTCGCCTATTTGGTTGTACCGGTGATGATTATTATTTCAGGCTACGCACCGAAGATTGCGATGCGGATTGTCGCGTTCTTTGTAAAAATCGGCGCGTTTTTGCATATCGTGAAGGACCCGCAGCACGCTATCATCAAGTCGGTCAAGACCCTGAACAGCTACAGCAAGAATATCAAAAAAATCGCGTCCAACAAACGCCTGCTGATTAAGCTGCTGCTGCTGTCGCTGTTGTTCCAGACGGCGATGTGCAGTATGCCGTTCTTTGCTATCAAGACCTTCGGCGGCTCTATCGGCTATTTTGAGGCGCTCGCGCTCTGTACGTTTATTCAGGCGGCAATCAGCCTGATTCCCACCCCCGGTAACTCCGGCGCCGCAGAAGGCGCGTTCTATATCATTTTTAACACCTTCTGGCCGACGCTGATGTGGCGCTTATTGTGCTACTATTCATTCATCATTATCGGTGTGCTGATTTACGGCTACACCGCCCTCTTAAAGCTTTTGGAAAGGAAAAAGGCGAAAGCATAATATGATAAATCCCGAAGATATCCGCTCCGCGCAATTCTTAGACACCTACTTTCCCATTGTGGACGGCGTCGTCCAGACGGTTCACAATTACGCGGAGTTTATGAACCGCAGCGCCTATACGTGCGTAGTCACGCCAAAGCTGCTGAAAAAAGAATTTGACGATTCCACCCTGAGCTACGATGTGTACCGTACCTCGGCGGTGAATCTCTCGATTGCGGAATACTGTATGCCGACCCCGAAGCTCGACGGCAAATTAAAGGAAAAGCTTGCATCGAAAAATTTCGATATTTTCCACGCGCACAGCCCGTTTTTTGAGGGAGTATTCGCGTCCTCTTACGCCAAAAAGCTGGGGATTCCCTCTGTCGCGACCTTCCACTCGAAGTACTACGACGACGTCATGCACATCACCCATTCCAAGGCGCTTGCGCATATCGTGACGAAGCGTATCGTTCGCTTTTACAACTCGGTCGACAGCGTGTGGGCGTGCTCCAACGGTACAGCGGATACCCTGCGCAGCTACGGCTATGCGGGCGATATTTTCGTCATGGATAACGGCACCACCTTCAAGGCGCCCGATAATCCCGAAGCGCTCAAGGAAAAGGCGGCGCAGGCGTTCGGAATCCCGCAGGATAAGCATATCCTGCTGTTTGTCGGGCACCAGATTTGGCATAAGAATCTCAAGCTGGTGCTGGACACCTTCAAGATGCTCAGCGAGCACAGCGGCGACTACCGCCTGCTGATTGTCGGCAACGGCTACGACGCGGAGGCAATCCGCAAGTACGCCGACAGTCTGGAATTTCCCGAGGGCTTTGTCCGCTTCCTCGGTAAAATTTCCGACAGGGAAATGCTGTCGGGCGTCTATCTGAATGCGGATTTGTTCTTCTTCCCGTCGGTCTACGACAACTCTCCGCTGGTTGTCAGAGAGGCGGCGTCCTTAGGCGTGCCGTCACTTTTGACGGAAGGCTCCAATGCCGCCGAGGCGGTCGAGAAGAACCGCACGGGCTTTACCGCCGCGGAAAATAAGGTCGCAATGTACGGCGAAATCCTGCGGATTTTCACAACCGAGGGACTGCTCAAAACCGCGGGCGAGGGTGCGAGAAAGCACGTCGCAAAGCCGTGGGAAGAGCTGATACCGCTGGTACAGGAGAAGTACGCGGAAATCATCGAAAAGTACAATTTTGAACATAAAGACTAACGGTTGAGGCTGTCGCTGTGACAGCCTCTTTTTGCGCGATTGACTTTTCCGGCGATTTTGGGTACAATAACGGTAAGGGAGGTCGTTATATGCCGCAATATGATTTTGAAGCGCTCAAAAACCATTTGATATATGTTATGAAGGAAACGCAAATGAAAATCGGCTATACCGATAACGCCTCGTCGGTGAATTATCCGCCCGCGTCGCTGTGCCGTCTGCTCGGTACGCAGATGGATAAGGACGAGCTTGAGCAGGCGCTCGCGGAATTTTCAGCGTATGTCCGCCCCGCACTCGGCGAGCTGAAAATCTCGGAATATGACGGTCAGTGCTGCCTGACGGTTCCCGCTCAGGGCGTTCGCTATGTGCATGAGCAGGTAGCGGACAGCGATTTTCTGGGCGAGCTGATTGCGCTGATTCGCAGCCCGCAAAAGGTGGAAATCGAGGATGTCATCGCCGTGTTCCGGAAGTATTCCGGCAAGGTCGTTGTCGAGGAGGAGGATAACGAGGAGTACAACTACGTCCTGTATTTTGAGGACGGTCAGCCGGATGACTTCGTCTATCTGGTAGAAGCGTGCTTCGGTCACGTATCCTACCACAGAATGACCAAGGCGGATTATCAGGCTGAAATAGTCGGTAATGAATAAAAAGAAACGGGCTGTCAGGCGACAGTCCGTTTTGCTTATTCATCATCTTCTTCGGGGGCTTCAGAAGCTTTATCGTCCTCTTTCAGCGTTGCAACGTACCAGTGACCCTTGCGGATGGAGAAATAACCGATAGCCGACGCAACCAGCGCGCCGCACGCGTCTACGATGATATCCTTCATCGTGTCGGACAAGGCGGCGTGACCGACGAGGACGTTGCCGCCCGCCAGCGTATGCTTTTGCATATCAAGCCCCAGAAGCCCGTCAAAGGTGTATTCGTAGATCTCCCATAACGAGCCGACTGTCACCGAAAAGCAGAATGCAAACAGGGCGATAAAAAACGGCGACAGCTTGAAGATAATCCGTTCGTCGCGGTTGAGGATGGTGACGAACATATAGCCGAGTAAGCCTGTCATAACGCTGCTGAATGCGTGCAGGAAAGTGTCCCAGTTCGGAATCAGATAGTAGAAGCTCCTCACCTCGCCGAGAAAAATCGCGCAGTACAGAAAGAGCATATACAGAACATACAAGAGGGTCGGAACCTCAAATTTCAGCTTCTTTTCAAGCAATGAGGGGATATGGATAACGAAGAGACCCAAAATACATTCTACCAACATCAGAACATAGTCGGAGCGGGAGTGGTATCCCGCGCCGCCGTCGGGAGCTGTTCCGAGAATCAGCATCGCCGAAATAAAAATTATCGGGATGATAAAGCTGAATAATACGATGATGTACAGAATTTTCGGGAAACGCTTTTTCAGAGCAGCGGAATGCTTTTTTGCAGAAATAAAAAACACCTTCTCAGATAACTGCGGGGCTGTCAGACGACAGCTCCGTATGTTTATTTGTTTTTGTCGAAGTCAATCACGATTTTATGCGTTGTGGGATTCAGCTGCGTCAGCCTAACGCCTGCGGAGTTGAGCATTTTCTTCGACGCGATTGTCGCCTCGGAGTCGGCGTACTTGTCATAAAGATACACAATCTCGCTGATGCCCGACTGGATGATTGCCTTGGCGCATTCGTTACAGGGGAAGAGGTCGACATACAGCCGCGCGCCCTCTAAGGAGCGTCCGCCCGCGTTGAGAATCGCGTTCAGCTCGGCATGGACAACGTACTTGTACTTTGTCTCGTCGCCCTCGCGCTCCCACGGGAACAAATCGTCCGAGCAGCCGTAGGGAAAGCCGTTGTAGCCGGTAGAGAGGATGCGTCTGTTCTTGTTGACGATGCACGCGCCCACCTGCGTATTGGGGTCTTTCGAGCGCTTCGCCGCCAAGAGTGCGACGCCCATAAAGTATTCGTCCCATGAGATGTAGTCTTCTCTTTTCATTCTATTTACCTCCTGTGTGTCATATTCACGGAAATGAATCTGTATATTATTATAGCTTTGCAAGCTCTGCGGCACAGTGCTTGCAGACGGTCTTGCTCTCAAAGTGCAGAAGATTTTCGTCGCTGCCGCAGAAGATACAGCTCTCGCGGTACTTCTTGAGGACAATCGCGTCGTCGTCGGTGAACAACTCGATGGTGTCGTCGATATTGAGGTCGTACTTGGTGCGCAGGGGCTTCGGAACAACGATACGCCCCAGCTTGTCGATTTTGCAGAGAAAGCCTGCGGGTTTCATGCATTTCATCCTTTCTTGTCATCCTTTGAAGAAAGTTTACCAAATAACGGTAAATTTGTCAACACCTGCCGAGAAATTGGAGAAAATTGGTTTTGGGGGAATTTGATGTCGTATGTATTCGGCGCGATGATAGCGCTGTCGTTTGTATTTGCGATTGCATCGGGGAATATGCCTGCGCTCAGCGAGGGAGTGATGACCTCCGCCTCGGACGCGGTGACGCTGCTCATTTCCATCAGCGGAATGTTATGCGTTTGGTCGGGCTTCATGCGGATTGCGAAGGACTGCGGATTGATTGATAAGCTGTCGCGCCTGTGTGCGCCGCTGCTGAGACGGCTGTACCCCGATGTGGATGTGGAGTCGGACGCATTCCGCTATATCTCCATGAACATCAGCGCGAACCTTCTCGGCCTGGGCAACGCCGCCACACCGCTCGGACTTAATGCGATGAAAGAATTAAAAAAGCAGAATCCGACCGATACCGCCTCCGACAGTATGCTGACCTTTGTGCTGATGAATACAGCGTCGATTCAGCTTTTGCCGACGACGGTCGCGACGCTGAGAAAAAGCTACGGCTCACAGCAGCCCTTCGATATCCTCGTTTGCGTCTGGCTGACCTCGGCGCTTGCCCTGACGGCGGGGCTGGTTTCATCAAAAATTCTGTCAGGGAGGGAAAAATGGAAATCATCGTCCCGCTTATCATCACGGCGCTCTGCGTCTACGGTCTGGTCAAAAGGATAAATATCTTTGACAGCTTCGTCGAGGGCGTGAAGGAGGGAATGCACACGGTCGTCTTTATCGCGCCGACCATGATTGCGCTCCTGCTGGCGGTCGGAATGCTCCGTTCCTCGGGCTTGCTGGGTTGGATTGCGGAGGTCATCCGTCCCGCTGCGGAGGCGGTGGGCTTCCCTGCCGAGCTGGTGCCGATGGGACTTTTGCGCCCGGTATCGGGCTCGGGTGCAACGGCGATTCTGACGGGCATCTATGAGGATTTCGGTGCGGACAGCTTTCTCGCAAAGTGCGCGAGCGTGGTTGCAGGCTCTACGGAAACCACCTTTTACGCCGTGACAATGTACTACTCCGCTGCGGGTATCACCAAAATCCGCCACACCCTGTTCTCTGCGCTGCTTGCGGACTTCACGGCAATCGTGATGAGCGTCGTGACGGTCAGCCTGCTGATGGGCTAGACAAAGCCGCGCGTTTGGTGTATGATGGAGAAAAAGTACAAGGCGGTGCAGGTATGAAACAGCACGGAGAAATTGCGGAAAATTTATTCAGAGAGGGCTATAACTGCGCGCAGGCGGTGTTGCTCGCGTTCTCGGACGTGACGGGACTGGAGCAGCGTACCGCGGCGCAGCTTTCATCCCCGTTCGGCGGAGGATTGGGACGGATGCGCGAGGTGTGCGGCGCCGTCAGCGGCGCGGCAATGGTGCTGGGAATCGTCGAGGGCTATGACGACCCTGCCGATACTGCGGGAAAGAAAGCGCACTATCACCGTGTACAGGAATTCGCCGGGCGCTTTAAGGAGCAGAACGGCTCGATTATCTGCCGCGACCTGCTCAGCGGGACAGCCGCCGTTCAGGGCAGCGACCCCGAAGCGCGTACACCCGGTTATTACCGCAAACGTCCGTGCCCCGAGCTGGTGCGTCAGGCGGCGGAAATCCTCGACGATATGCTCGGGGATAGGGAATATGCGGAAGCGCTATAAGTATCTGTACCTATATATTGTTGGCTATTCATGTAGGGGCGGATGCCCACATCGTCCTGCGGGCGGATGTAGGCATCCGCCCCTACGTATTCTAAGCAATATTGGTGTTGACGTTGGGTGACTGTCCTCAATTCATGAAAAACTTGAAATAATACTTGTCATTCTGCCGGTTGATGGAGTATAATAAGGTATCGTCCTGCAGGCGATGTATGATTGAGGCGGGAATACAAATTATAAAATTGTCATCCGACAGGGAGGAATGGATATGAAAGATTCGAATAACGCCGTTGAACTGCGCTATTTCAGCGGCTACATCCGCAACTGGCAGAAGCTGTGCGCGGAGCTGGATATTCAGCTGCCGCTGCCGCGTGAGGAGCGGGAAACGGCGATTCTGACAAAAGGCTACGCAAGATGGAAGCGCGCTGTCGTCGACCATCTTTACGGCGCTTTTGTGTTTGCGATTTGGGATAACGAAGAGCAAAAGCTCTATTGCTTCCGCGACCACGTAGGACAGAAGCACCTGTTCTATGCCGTGGCGGGAGGCGATTTTCTCTACTCGGGCGACATCAACGAGATTGCCGCCGACAGCCGTCTGGACAAGCGTCTGAACCGGCGGACGCTCCAGCAGTACCTTTTCTACGGCTATCCCATCGGTACCGAGACCTTCTACGAGGGCGTGTACAAGCTCGCGCCCGGAAGCTATGTGGAATGGGACGGTAAATCCGCCGCGGTTCACCGCTACTGGAAGCCTGTATTTGAGCCGGACAGAAGCAAGAGCGCCGGGGAATTTGCCGAGGAAATCCGCGCGGTCGTTGACGAGATTTTCTCCGAGGAGCGCGCCGATACCGAGCTGCCCTATAAGGAGTCGTTCCTCTCGGGCGGCGTCGATTCCTCTTATCTGCTCGCGGCAGGCGACGCACAGTGCGCGAACACCGTGGGCTATGAAGAGAGCGGTTTTGACGAATCCGCCCTCGCGCGCCGTACCGCCGAGATTCTCGGCAAGGATTTCCGCGTCAAGATGATCAGCCCCGAGGCATATTTCGAGCGAATCGCAACGACGATCGACAAGCTCGGTCA
>CAJONB010000017.1 GCA_905235715.1 uncultured Ruminococcus sp.
TATTCTATTTGTAAACTGCTTAAATATATCTTCAAAAGCAGATGACAAAATCTTAGACCGCTGCTGTACGAAAGCTGAAGCGGACGGTATTTTGGTATCTCCTGAGAAAGCATCAATTATTTCGTTGTTCAAAGATTTTGAGCTGAACCCCAAAACAGTTTTTATCACTTTACCCATCGAAAGTTTCCTCCTTCTGGTAAAATCCTTTTCAGGATTTCGGCAGTATTCTCTGGGTGATTGGCAAACTGTTTTAATGCACTTATTCAATGTGGCTTTGATTCTTTTAATTTGGTTCATCGTGCTTTACTCCTTGTAATTAAGATTGGATTTAACTCCTAATTACAGGGGCTGAATCTGTTCGATGTTCGAACAGATTCAGCCGCACTTTTCTTTTGATTTGTCAAGTCTTTTTACTAAAATTTTCAAATAATCTTCAAAAAAATACCCCGTACCCTTATTTGAGTACGAGGTATTACTCCTTGTTGTCTTAACTTAATGATATTGCCTTCGCGGGGAAAACGGCTGATATTCGCGAAAGCATTCAAATACATATTTAAGACTGAGCGGACAGAAACAGTCCTTTATTAACAGAAACAGAAACCTAGATACAAAGAGTGATTCTATTGCATAATTTAAAGATAAAATTTCATAAGTGGTTTTTATCCAAACCGGGCAAAAGCGCTGTCCATGAGATAGATATTTTGAATCTCCGGACGCTGTATTATATGTCGCTGACAGCGTTCATTCTCAATATCCTGACGTGGGTGGTTTTTCTTCTCACACAAGCGCCGGGAGCCGACAGGCTGATGGTGTTCATCATTATCGCTGTGGGTATCCTGTTGTGTGTCGCAGGCTTTTTCAGCGCACGGAAATTCCTGAACATGGGTGAAAAAATTGCCGAGCATCATACCGCGGTAAATATTTTTACCTGCACGTTTTATGCCCTGCTGATTATCTGGGGAATGTTCGCGTCGCTGCCGGCATTTATCCGCGGCGAGCAGATAATCATCTTCTTCCTTGTCGAAATTTCCTTTGTATTGTTTGCACGGCTCCTGCCGGTTGTAACGACTGCGATTGTACTCCTCTCCTATCTGATTTATGACATCGTGCTGAGCGTATGGGTAAAGCCCGGGATGATTAACCACTATTTCTTTGCGATGCTGGCGCTGATATCCGTTGTCGGCGCGGTAATCAGCTACCGCCTATTCGTCGTTTTCATCGTCGAGAAAAATAACGCGAAGCTCATCAACGAATCGCTGGAGATTATCGCGAACCATGACAGCGCGACGCGGCTCCAAAACCGCTACGCGCTCAATAAGAATATTTCCGAATATGTCGACGCGGATATCTGTCTGGCGATGGGAGATATTAACAACTTTAAGATGGTAAATGATACCTACGGTCATCAGACGGGCGACGAGGTTCTCGAGAAATTCTCCGATATTATGCTGAATACCTTCGGCCGTGAAGAGGTCTACCGCTACGGCGGCGACGAGTTCCTGATTGTCAGACTTACCGGCGACTATAACGCCTTTTGCAAAAAGCTCGTGTCGTTGAACAAGAAGTTCGGCAAAATCAACATCAGTGGTACAACGACGCCGTTAAGCTGCAGCTTCGGCAGCGTCAAGGCGCATCCGATGAATCAGGCGGAATTCATGGAACTGATTTCCGAGGCGGACAAAAAGCTGTATGAGGAAAAGAACAGATTGAAAAATCCGCATACATAAGCTGCTTTAATGCTTTTTTAAAAATCCTTGCTCAGCTGCTCTATCAGGAAAAAATCAGCAATAGCGCGTCAGGCATTGATATAATCACTAAAATCATGTAATCATTGTTATTACTTTGCTGTATGAATATACAAAAAGTCTGAAATTGTCATAAATGCTTGATTTCGCGCGCTTTTTATGTTAAAATGTTTGCGAATAACAGGGCAAACTATTTGAAAAAATAGGACGCAAAGCTACGGTGTCTAAGCGATTTCGTATGACCGACCGGCTGCACAAAATGTGCGGCCGGCTTTTTTTGTTTGCTTATCCTGCCGCAGCTGCGTATAACCGTATGGAAAGCTTCTTTTCAGAGGCGGTTCATCATACGATGAAAATGGGTGTTTTATGAGAAAATACAATGTGCTTTTAACGGGAAATATCGACGCCGGTGTGTGGACGGTTGCCGACTGTCTTGAGGACGGCCGCTGTAACGTCACGGTCGCAGGCGAGGATATCGCGCCTAAGGATAAAAAATACAACAACCGCTACTTTGACCTTGCGTCGGATGAGACCCGGCTTTCTGCCATCTACAAGAGCGGAAAGTTCGATACGGTCGTGTACTTCCTGTCCGCTAAGAGCGAATCGGCTCAGTATGATATCAGCGGTGAAAGCAAGCTCGGAAAATACGCCGACGATTTTATCTGCCATATCGGGTTCGTTACGGCGCACACCGAAATTTCTCAGCTGATACTGGTCACCGATCAGAGCGTGTTCGGCGAGGAGCAGAAAAAAGCCGAAACGACTATCCCCGACCCTGAATCCTTTGAGAGCAATCTCATGCTGATTGCAGAAAACGAGCTTGACCATATCAAGCGCAAGGAAGGCGCTCTCAAAAAGCTGTTGGTGCGCGTACCGCATCTGTATAATCCCGGCCCCGTGAGCGGATTTGCAAAGGATTTCAGCGCACCCTTGACAGCAGACCGCAGCACTCTTTATCTCCCCGGTACTCCCGATAAGCAGTGTCAGCTGCTCAGTACAGAAGATTTCGGAAAATTCCTGCTTTTGGCAATCACCGAACAGTCGCAGGGCATTATGCATACAAAGGGACCCGAATCCGTCTCTTACCACGAGCTGAAAAAATTCTTTGAACAGTATGACTATTCGGTCGTATACATGGGCAAGGACAACCGTCAGCTGTGTCTTGAGGGCACGCGGGCACGCAAGGAGCTGGGCTTCGTGGCAGGAGGAAACTTCCGCGAAGACCTCTATCTGAATGAAGAGAAAACCGCGATACAAAAGCACACCGACCGGCTTAAATATATCCGCAAGGCGCTCAGCAAGCTCCTGCCGTGGATAGAGACCGGTATCGGCGCGGTGCTTATGGAGCTGCTGTGCCGCCTGACCGCACAGAATACCGTTACCGCCTTCATCGACGTCAGGCTGCTGTTCGCCGTTATCATCGGCAGCGCTCACGGCGTCTTCTTCGGCTGGCTTGCAGGCGTTATCGCCTACATCTCCTTCGCGGCGGCTTACCTCTTTAACGGCGGTCAGATATGGGACTTGCTGCTTAATCTCGATAACTGGCTGCCCTTTGTCCTGTACATCCTTGCGGGCGGCATAACGGGCTATCTCAAGACCACACACGACGACAAGCGTCAGGAGCTTTTAGAGGAGAAGGAGCGTGTGGAAGGCGAGCTGAGCTATCTGCAGGAGGTGCATCAGCACACCTGCGATATGCGCGATATGCTGATGGAGCAGGTCGTCAAATCCCGCGACAGCTACGGCAAGATCTACAACATGGTCAACGAGCTGAACTCCGTCTATCCCGACGAGATTCTCTTCCGCGCGCTGCGTATCTTTGAGGACGTCCTCTCAAACCGTACCGTGTCCATCTATATCCGTGAGAACGGCACGCGCTTTTTGAGAAAGCTGGTCGAATCGGAGACCACCGGCAACACGGCAAATTCGATGAACCTGAACAATTATCCGGAGCTGATTGAATATATCGACCGCAGAGAGCTTTGGGTCAACAAGAGCTTTGACGGGAATTATCCTGCCTACTGTCTGACGATGCGCTATGATGAGAATAAGGAGTTCGTCATCATTCTGTGGAACGCAGAGCCGAACCAGTATTCGAAGTATTATGAGAACCTGCTGATAATCGTTTCGCGCCTGACCTGTATGGCGCTGGTCAAGGCGGTGGAATTCAACGAGCTTCCCGACCGCTACGTCGGCAATACGAAATTCCTCAAACAGGAGGAGTTCGTCCACTCGTGGCTGACGCGCCGTCAGATGAAGTCCGAGAAGGTCGGCAGCTATGTTATCTTCCGCTTTTCCGCCTCGCTGCCCGACGACGTGCTGAGCGAACGCTTCAGCCGCGTTGTCCGGTCGCTGGATATTGCCGGAAAGATGGACGACGGCACGCGCTATATCCTGATGATGCAGGCGAGCGAAAAGGACGCGGACATCATTCTGAAGCGTTTAGAGAACGCAGGCATAGCGGCTTATGTAACGAATGAAAAAGCGCTTGCACGCTATTTAGATAACTGACACAAATCATTTACAGGAGATTCTTATGAGCCTGATTACTGTTATCATCGTATTGATAATACATCTTATCCTGCTGCTCCTGCTCAGGCTGATTGCGTCCACGAAGGTCTACTTCGGCAACATCAACCTGCTGTGGGCGGCGCTGATACCGATTTTCGGGCCGGTAGCCGGACTGTTTATCGTGTTTTCGAGCGGCAAAGACCGCGACTATGACGAGCTGTACCGCATCGTCAACGGAACAACCAACGATGACTACGACTTTCGCCGTGTGAACGGAGATTTTCTCTCTGCCGAGGAGGTTTTTATCCTCAACAACGCCGCCGACAGGCGCAAGACCATGCTGGGACTTTTACGGCAGGATATCACGCCGTATATGGATATCTTAAAGCTCGCGAGTACCAACGACGACGTCGATACGGCGCACTATGCGACCACGTCGCTGATGCAGATACAAACGGACTTTCAGAAGGACATGAGCCTGCTCGGCGCTATCGCCTCGCGCAAGGACGCGACGCTTGAAGACCACAAGCGCTACGCCGAGGTGTTAGCGTCGTATCTGGAAAATCAGTTTTTGGAAGAAAAGCTGCTGCGGCGTCATCGCCTTTTGCTCGACCAGGAGCTGAAGCTGCTGATGGAGCAGTACGGCTGCTATGACTATGACAAAGAGTATATCGAAAACCTTATCATGCTGGAGGATTACAGCAAGGCGACGGAGTTCTGCGACCGGCTTCTTGACGAAGGTGAGCCGCGTGAGGAAATCTACTTTCTGCGTATCCGCCTGTATATCATCCAGCAGGATGAAAAAGGACTGGTGAGGTTCGCGCGTAAGCTTAAAAACAGCGAGAGAACCTTCTCGCCGGATTTGCAGGAAGAGCTGAACTACTGGCTTGAGGATACAAATCGTCTTGTCGAATCAGATTACCGGACGGTCATGAACAGTGCAATCCCCCGCCCGGTCGAGAACACGGCGGTTGACAGCAATCCCGTCACCGAGCCCGTGGAGCTTACGCAGGAAAGCAATCCTGTCACCGAGCCCGTGGAGATTACGCAGGAAAGCAATCCCGAAATTACCGGCTCGCCGCAGGATGAGAACGTCATTGTCATGAATGACATAAAGGAGCAAAGCTCTGAAAATGTCACTCTGACGCAGACCGGTTCCCGCAAAAAGATTCTCCTCACCGCCCTCGGTGCAGCGAGCGTCATCCTCGGAGCAGTCCTGCTGTTCCGCCCCCGGAAAAAGCGGAATTGATTCCGTCTTTCCGCCGTATATAAATGGATGCTTTTACTGACGCTCCGGCTGCGGTGCGGGATATTTGCCCCTGACCCTTTCCGGCGGCGGGCAGTACTTCTTTGCGGAGTTGCCTATCGGTACGGAATATGACGTTACCAAGGCTGCAAGCAACAACTACGCTTCCTATGAAACAATACAACTTATGACATAAATCGTTTTACCGGCAGGAACCTATGTCAAGAAAGGAGGAATCAGCGTGACAAATGAACAGATTCTTAACAAAACCGCCAAAAAGAAAAAGAATATCTTCTTTACTCCGTGGCTTGCTATTCCGCTGATCCTTATGGTGGTGCTGGTGTTCGTGGCGATGCTCTATTCATCGGGCAGAAGCTATAGGATAAAGGAACAGCAGGTAGGTATGGTCGATGACGGGTTTGTACCCGAGTATGATGGGTTGAGCGAGAAAGCCGATATCCTCGTGATGTATGACTCGACGCGCACCGAATCCTCCCGGCGCTACTATGAATCGGTAACGAAGGTGCTCAACACCATCCGCCTCGACTATCAGGCGTGCGACGTCAGCACCGATAAGCCCCGCCCCGGAAAAGAACAGCTGGTGCTGTTCTGTGTTCAGGACTTTGACAATTTCAGCGCGGATGATTTCGACCGCTTTGTAAAGTGGATGAAAACCGGCAATATCGTCTTTTTCTGCACCCCTGACTTTACCTCGGGCTTTTCGGCAATCTATCCCTATATGGGCATCAATTATGTCGACGAAAAGGAAATTGTGATTGATGATATTTATTTCAACGACGACATTCTCCCCGGCTTAAAGGGCGAAACGCTCGAGAACACGAATCTGCTCGACGTGACGTCGCTGTGTCAGCTCAAAAAGGGCTGTAATGTTTCGATGACAGAGACCGGTCATAACGCGCCGCTCTTGTGGGATTATAAGACCGACACCAGCTATGTGACGGTGAACAACAACAGCCTGCTCGATTCGAAGAATGTCATCAACGGACTGTTGGCGCATATCATTGTCAAGCACGTCGGCACTCACGCATGGCCGATTCTCAACTCGATGATGGTATTCATCGACGACTTTCCGGCGCCTCAGCCCGAGGGCTTTGACGAGCGCTTAAAGGAGCAGTTCGGCTATGATACCCAGAGCTTCTTTATGAATGTATGGTGGCCGGATATGAAGGCGCTCGCCGAGAAACACGGCGTCAAGTACAACGGCGTTTTCATAGAAACCTACAACAAAAACCGTATTCCTCCCTTTGAACGCGGCTACGCGAGCGTTCTGATTAAATATTATGCCGCGGAGCTGCTGAACAGCGACGGCGAGATTTCCCTGCACGGCTACAACCATGAGTCCCTGATTCCCGAGGGCTTCCCGAACAAAGACGGTTATCACGGCTGGGAAAGTGAGGAGAATATGGAGATCGCGTGCGAAACAGTACGCGATTATGCCAAGGAGCTTCTGCCCGACTACACTTTCACGTCTTATGTTCCGCCCTCCAACTATTTTTCGGAGGAGGGGCTTAAAGCGCTGAAACAGGCGTGTCCCGACATCAAAGTCATCTCGTCGCTGTACTATACCGACGAGACCGACACCGCCTATCAGGAGGAATTCAGCGAAACAGAGGACGGTATCGTCAATGTTCCGCGTATTACCTCCGGCTTTGATATGGGACCCTTTGACACATTATTGGCGTTCAGCACACTGTATGAGGACGGCGCGTTCTCGCACTTCATCCATCCCGACGACGTGCTGGACGACGACCGCGGCGCGGCGGCAGGCTGGCAGGCGATGAGCGAGGCGCTGGATAAATCTCTCACCCAAGTCAAAAACGGTTACCCCATGCTGCGCGGCATGACGGCGACCTCCTGCGGCGGTGCGGTACAGCGCACACAGCGTGCAAAGGTGACGACAGAAGAAAAACAAGACGGCGACCAAAAATACATCGCCGTTGAGATAGAGAATTTTTATGACGAGCAGTGGATTGCGCTCTACACCGAGGGCGAGATTGACTCGGTCGAAGGCGGCGAGCTGTATCAGACAGGCGACCACGATTACTGGATTTGCTGCAAAAGCAGCAGCGTAAAGGCTGTGCTGAAATAATGGGGAAGGGAAGTGGATTTGCATGAAAATTTGTCTTGTATGCGAGGGCTGTTATCCGTATGTTGCCGGCGGCGTTTCGTCGTGGGTACAGGATATGATCAAGGCGATGCCGCAGCATGAGTTCATTATCTGGGCAATCGGCGCGAACGAGAGCATGAAGGGACAGTTTGTGTATGAGCTTCCCGAAAACATTATCGAGGTACGCGAGGTGTTCCTCGATTCGATGCTCAGCACGCGCAGAACGCAGATGAGCGTCATCTCGCTGACCGACGAAGAAACCGTGCAGATTTACAAAATGCTGACCTGTGAGGATCCCGACTGGGATATCATCTTCGACATGTTTAAAGAGGGCGGAATCGACCCGATTGACTTCTTGCTCGATCCGTCCTTCCTGAGGATTCTCAAGGCCGTGTGCGCGGAAAAATACCCGCACCTGCCGTTCACGGACTACTTTTGGACGGTCCGCTCGATGTTTTTGCCGCTGCTGTATCTGATTCACAGCGAGCTGCCCGAGGCGGACTTATATCATTCCTGCTCCTGCGGCTATGCGGGCATGCTGGCGGCGGCTGCGGCAAAGCACTACGACAAGCCCTATATGCTGACGGAGCACGGTATCTATACCCGTGAGCGCGAGGAAGAGATCCTGCGTGCCGGCTGGGTCGCTCCGATGTTCAAGATTCTGTGGATTGAGCTGTTCTATATGTTTACCCGGTGCGCCTACGACGCGGCTGACATCGTGACCTCGCTTTTCAATTACGCAAGTCACGCGCAGCGCGAGCTGGGCTGCGACGGTAAAAAGCAGCTGGTCGTGCCCAACGGCGTCAACACCGACGTTTTCTCCGTTGTGCCGCCGAAGAAGCCCGACGGCTACATCGACATCGGCGCTGTTGTGCGAATCGCGCCGATCAAGGATATCAAAACCATGCTCTATGCCTTTGCGCGCGTGGAACAGGAAACCGACAGGATCCGCCTGCATATCATCGGGCCGACAGAGGAAAATCCCGAGTATTATCAGGAGTGTGTGACGCTTCTCGAAGAGCTGGGACTGAAAAACGCCTTCTTTACGGGACGTGTCAACACCGCGGAGTATCTTGAAAAAATAGATTTCACCCTGCTGTCGAGTATCTCGGAGGGTATGCCTTTGGCGACGCTCGAGAGCATGGCGGCAGGACGTCCCGCAATCACCACAAACGTCGGCTGCTGCTCGGAGCTGCTTTTCGGTACCGGCGATACCTTCGGAGAAGCCGGAATCTGCGTACCCGCGATGCACCCAAAGCAGCTTGCGGACGCGATACTGCGCATGGCGTCCGATCCCGCGCGTATCGAGCGCATGGGCAGTAACGGCAAGAAGCGCGTCCTTGCTTACTTCCGTCACCCCGATATGATACAGAAGTATCTGGACGCATACGATAAAACGATAGAAAACTATCATATAAGGAAGGAAACACAATGGCAGGAATCGGATTCGAACTGAAAAAAGCCTTCAAGGGCAACAGCATCTCCAAAAAGGTTTGGGGCTATTCCTGCGCGTCCATCGTCGTCGGAGGCCCGACCATTCTGGTGATTGTCGTGCTGATTGTGTTGGAACAGATTGCGAACAGCTCTACCGACGAGGGCTGGTATGTTCTTCTGGCGTTGATTACCTATGCGATGATCGGCGCTCTGCTGACCGCCTCGATATTGACGCAGGTGCTCGCACGATGGTCTGCCGACCATCTGTTCACCAAAGAATATGACAGGATTCTCCCCGCGAACTACGGCGCTTTTCTTATTTTGATTGTGCCGTTCGGTATACTTGCGGCGCTGCTGCTGTCTACCGCCGACGCGGTGACGCTCCACGATAAAGTCATCACATGGTGCGTATGGGCGCTGATGACGATGATTTATATCCAGATGGGCACTATCACGGCAATCAAGAAATATGTCAGCCTGGTGCTGTGGTTCACCATCGGCGTTATCGCCGTGATTCTCTCGGCGCTGCTGTTTATCCACGTGCTGCACATCTACCATATCACCTCGATTCTGCTCGCGCTGTTCATCGGCTACGGTATCATCTTCATCGGCTATACGCGCAGCCTGCATATCGAATTCCCTCCGGGACACGGCAGTATCTTCCGCTTTGCCGAGTATATGGATAAATATAAGGCGCTGATTGTCTGCGGCTTCTTCGGCATCGCTATGTCGTTCGTGCATATCGTTATCATGTGGTATACGAGCGATTACAGCGAACAGGTGACGGGGCTGTTCTACCGCGCGAGAGTGTACGACGTATCGTCCTTCTATGCCTTTCTCGTCGCCGTACCGACCAACGTGCTTTTCGTCGTTTCGATGGAAACGCGGTTCTATGAAAAATTTCACGCTTACTTCTCGGCGGTATCGTCGAACGGAACGCTTGAGGACGTCAAGAACGCGCGCAACGATATGATCCACGCGCTGAAAACAGAGCTGCTGCGGCTGGAGCTGATTCAGCTGATCGTCTTGATTGCCTATATGGCGCTGATGCGGTTCTATCTGGAAACCATCGGCTTTACCCAGACGCTTCTGATTCTCTTTTTCCTTTTGTGTATCGGCTATGCGGCTCAGGGTATCGGCGCAAGCATGGTATTGCTGATGCTGTATTTTGACGACCGGAAGGGCGCGATGCTCACGGCGCTTTCGGGCTTTACCGCCTCAGCGGTTATGACGCTGATTTTTACCCCTTACCCGAATTTGTACGGACTTGGTTACGCAATCGCGGGACTGGTGATGTTCCTCGTCGGTCTGATACGCATCAACTTCTTTATCAAGGACGTGGACGACTACGTCTTTGCACGTCAGCCGATATTTGAGATTGAGAGAAACAACGCCTTTCTGCGATATGTATATCATCTTGATGAACGCGCTTTGGAAAAGGAAAAGAACTTTATCAGACGCAGGAGAAAATTTGGCTTTGATAAAGATAAGCTCCGCGAGATTGAACTGGAGGAGCTTCAGGAAAGAGTGGAGGAAAAATCATGAGAAATGCTAAATATTATATCGTTGTTATCTGCCTGTTGCTGGTGGCGGCGCTCGGCTTCTATACGCTGATTCCCGCAATGGGACTGAATGATGACGTCAATGCTGACGCAGCGGCGGACGGGGCGAACTCCGACGAGAGCGCACGTACCGTTTCAATCGACAGCAAAAGCGATTTTCATGAAGATAACTCAATCTACGACTATGACCATACCAAGGTCGATTACTTGTATGTTACCGTTAAGCAGGGCACCGAAGCAGAGGGCACCAATCATACCTTTGACGAGGTGAACTCCTACCGCAACCTGCAGGGCATGACGGGCGTTGAGAAAATTCTCGCGAACGCCATCGTCAAGGTCGGCGATAAAAACGGGCCTCTCCCGGGAGAGCTTGGCTATACCGAGGACGCCGCCAACGCGACCATCAATGTCCGCGGACGAACCTCGACCGGTTATCAGTGGAAGTCATACAAGCTCAAGCTGTTTAAGGACGAGGACAAGTGGCACGGCTCGCGGACAATCGCGCTGAACAAGCATCCTGCCGATTTGACGCGCCTGCGCAATATGATGTACTTCGACCTTGCCTCTCAGGTGCCGTATCTGACGAGCCTGCGGACGCACTTCGTCCATCTTTATATCTGCGACGATACGAAGTCCGGCGACGGAAGCGGCGCATATAAGGATTACGGTCTTTACACACAGATCGAACAGCCTAACAGCACCATGCTTCGTGAGCACGGTCTGTCCTCGGGCGGCGCGCTTTACAAAGCGAACATGAACGAGTTCTTCCGCTACAAGGATTACATAAAGCTCGCGACCGATTCGGACTATGACGAGGATAAGTTCAACGAGGTGCTAGAGGTCAAAACGACGCAGGATCACTCTAAGCTGATTGCGATGCTCGACGCCGTGAATAACTATGAAATACCGATTGAGGACACGATTGAAAAATACTTTGACGTAGACAACCTGCTCAGCTACATTGCCTTCAATATCATCATGGGCAACCCTGACTCGAACGCGCAGAACTACTATATCTACTCCCCTGTCAACAGCGAGAAGTGGTATGTTCTGCCGTGGGACGGCGACGCGTGTCTGCGCTACTATGAATACGACGCGACGGATAACCTTTACCGTGAGGGCGAGTGGTCAAAGGGTATCAGCAACTATATGTCGGTGGGGCTGTACCAGCGTATGTTCCAGCAGCCGGAATACAGAGAGATGCTGACCGAACGCATCGAATATCTGCACGACAATATCGTCAACAAAGAGACCGTCGGCGCACTGATTAAAAAGTACCGCGCGGTGGTCGATCCGTTTATGGAAGTCGATCCCGACAAAACCTCGCTGAGAATGGATCTGGGGCTGCGCGACGATATCCTCAACCACATGCCCGACGATGTTGAAAATGCCTATCGGTATTATTACGAATCTCTCGACAGGCCTATGCCGTTCTACCTCGCCGACGTCGAGAATGTGAAGGGCAAGCTGGAGTTCACTTGGGACCCCTCAATCAGCTTCAACGACGAGGTCATCACCTATCGCTTCCAGGTATCCGATTCACCGAGCTTTACAAAGAAATCCATTTTGGTGGACAAAACGACCTTCAACGTCAAGTATCAGACCGATATGCTCAAAGAGGGGATGTACTTCTTCCGCGTGATTGCGACTGACGAGAGCGGCAACGAAGCGTATGCCTTTGACGAATATTCAAGCGAAGGTATCTATAACGGTATCAGAATGTTCACGGTCGACGATAAGGGAAAGGTGGCGACGCATTGATTTTCAACTTCAATAAGACGCCGCAGAAAAACGCGAAATTCCGCCATGAGCTGAAATATTTTCTCAACTGGCAGGAAGCGGAGCTTCTCCGTGCCCGCCTTGCTCCGATTATGGAGCGCGACCCGCATGTCAACGAGGACGGCGAGTATCTGATTCGCTCGCTGTACTTCGACGATTACTTCAACTCGGCTTATATCGAGAAGGAAGCGGGTATTTACGCAAGAAAAAAGTACCGTATCCGTATTTATAACTACAGCGATTCCGTCATTTCCTTTGAGCGGAAGATGAAGCACGACCAGTATATCTATAAGCAATCCGCAAAAATCACACGCGAGGAATGTGACCGGATTCTTGCAGGAGATTATGCCTTTCTGGAGAAAAGCAGCAATCCCTTCAAGCAGGAGCTTTATGTAGAACTGCAGTCGCGGCTGCTGCGTCCGAGAGTCATGGTCGACTATGAACGCGAGCCGTTTATCTACCGGGCGGGCGACGTCCGAATCACCTTTGATAAGCACGTCAGGGGAAGCGGCTTTTATGACCTCTTTGACCCGGACTTGCCCGTGACCGACGTCGTTCCGCGCGACAAGGTGGTGCTGGAGGTGAAGTTCACCCAGTTCCTGCCTAATGTGATACGTAAGGTGCTTCCGCCGAAATCCGCGGAGAACTCCGCTATATCAAAATTCATACTCTGCTGTGACGTTGCGCCGAAAGAAGCTGAGTCCTTCACGATATGCGCGCAAAACTCAGCCATGAAGCCTGTATAAACGAAAGGGGATATTTATGAGTGTAAGTGATTTTATCAAGGATTCCATGATGGAATTCTTCCAGACAGGATTGACCGTCGGCAGCGTTGTCAGTGCGATTGCGCGTCTGCTTGTCGCGCTGGCAATCGGCTTTGTCATCTATCTGCTGTATAAGGCGAGCTTCCGCGGCGTCGTATACAGCGAATCCTTCGCGATGAGCTTGGTCGGTATGACGCTCGTCACCAGTGCGATGCTCGTCGCCATCAGCTCTAACCTGGTACTGTCGCTGGGCTGCGTCGGCGCGCTGTCGATCGTGCGTTACCGTACCGCAATCAAAAGCCCGATGGATTTGATGTTTCTGTTCCTGTGCGTCGGCGTCGGCGTTTGTATCGGTGCGGGCATGATTTACATTGCGGTGATTGTCGTGGCGCTGTTTGCCCTGCTGCTGCTGATTATGGCGAAGTCAAGAAGCAACGAGGAGCTGTACGTTCTGATTATTCATTATACGGGCGCGGATATCACCGAAAAGATTCAGAGCATCTTAGGCGATACCAAGTATAAGATCCAGTCTACCACGATTCGGAAAAACGATGTGGAGATGGCGGTAGAGGTTCGTGTCAAGAATAAGAATCTGGCGTTCACGGAGGATATTTCGGCGCTTGAAAACGTCAACGACATGACAGTCGTTCAGTATAACGGCGACTATATCGGATGATGGTATTGAAGAAAACGCGGCTTTACTCTTTGCTGCTTATCATTTGCCTGATTTTTTCCGCTTGCTCTTCAAATACGAATACAGATACAGAAACTGTCACAGAGCTGACGTATGAAAAGGGAGAAAGCTCCGCCTTGAATCCGTACAAAGGCTTTGTCGCATGGGCGGATGAGGACGCGGAGAGAAACATGGACTTTTCCCTCGTGTACGTCGATATCCTGTGGAGCGAATTCGAGCAGGAAGAGGGCGTGTATGACATCGCCGCATTAGAAGAAAAATACCACTTCTCCAAATGGCGCAAAGAGGGTAAGAAAGCCGTTTTCCGTATCGTGCTCGACAGCCCCGGCGACGAACGCCATATAGATATTCCGAAATGGCTGTATGATATGACCGGCGACGGCGTGTACTACGATATTTCCTACGGTATGGGCTACTGCCCCGATTATGCAAATCCCGTGCTTATGGAAAAGCACCGTCAATTGCTCAAAGTGCTGGCACAACGCTACGGAAAAGACGACTTTTTGGCGTACATTGAGCTTGGCTCTCTCGGCCATTGGGGAGAGTGGCATATCCACGAAGATATCGGACTTCAACTGCTCCCTGAGGTATATGAAGCCTATGTCGGGCAGTACCTTGAGGAATTCCCCGGGAAAAAGCTGCTCATGCGCAGAACGTTCAGGATTGCCGGCGAAAACGGAATCGGTCTTTATAACGATTCGTTTGCACGCGAGGGCGAGACAAACCGCTTCATCGACTGGATTAAAAACGGCGGAGATTATGAGGACGTACCCGACGCGCTCACCCCGATGCCCGATGCGTGGAAGAACGCTCCCCTCGGGGGCGAAATCAGCAGCTCCATAGACCGCATGGCGGCGTTAGACGACGCCGATGCGCTGATGAAAACGCTCAAAGCGCTTCACGTCACCTTTATCGGCCCTACAAACTGGCTGGGCAAGGAGCTCAGCGATGAGCAATTAAAAGAAGAAAAGCGGATAGCCGACGCACTCGGCTACGACTTCTATGTCAGCGGTGTGACGATCCGCAGCAAGGGCGGGGAGAAAACCTGCGATATCGAGCTTGAAAACGCCGGCTGCGCGCCGCTGTACTATCCCTATGACATTCATATCAAGCTGACGGGGGAGGAGTATGAGGAAGAGCGTACCCTTCAGGAATACGACCTTACCGCGCTGCTCCCGGAGAATTCGATTACAATAAGCTTTCCTCTGCCGCAAGAGGCTGAATCATTATCGATCGCACTGATGAATAATGACAGCGACGGTATCTATCTCTCAAACGATACCGAACGTGACGGCTATTGGCAAAAACTGTTTTAACGGAGATTGCTATGATGAAGATAATGGAAAAACAGAATAAGATTGCAGAGCTGATTCTATCGGTGATGATTGCGCTGTATACAATAGCGATGCTTGCGCTGGGTGCGGCAGGCGGCGAATTCTTCTACGTCGGTATGACGGACGCAGAACGCATCGTTTTCTGGCTGGTAACAGCCGTCGGCGTATGCGCATTCTTTCTGGCGGCGATTCAGGAGCTGCGCTTTAACGGACGGCAGCCGTACCGTATGTTCTGTATGCTTACGGTATGCGTCGGCTTTATTCCGCTGATTGCGGACGCCTTCAGCATACTGCAGGGCAGCGATATCCTGCTGCGCGTTGCGCTGGGATTTGTTGCGTCGGGCATGATACTGGCAAGCATCAGCCGCCGCAACAGCCTGATTGCGTTTGCGGCAATTGTGCTGACGCTGCTTTCACTTGTACTGCCGCGCTCCGAACCGCTTATGAGAGCATGGGCCATTTTGCTGTTCCTGCTGCCGGTTCTCTCTGCCGCGTTCACGCGCGATTTTGCAAAAAAGCAGGTCTTTATCCGCATCCCATGCAGCTTTGTCTGTGCGGCGCTCTGTATTACGGGCTATGTTTGGAACCGCAGCTTTTATGCAATCGCGGCGGTTGCGTGTATACTGTACGTCGGACTGTGTATTTGGCTCAATGCAGGCGTGCTGAAGCGCATGGCAGAGCAGGAAAAGGCGGCAAATTTGAAGCCCGCGCCTGCTTTGGAAGCTGTGACAGCAGCGCCGGTATCCGAAACGATTGCAGAACCCCTTCCCGAAAGCAATACAAAAGCGGCTCCTCCGGCGGCTGAGCCCGCGCCGGCGGCGCCCGCCGAAATTGCTGTTCCGGTACAGCCTGAGACGGTCGCAGAAGCTCCTTCGGCAGCGGTCACGGAGACAAAGGAAGCTCGTATTGTTGCCGAAAATATCGTACAGGAGCTTGCACTGACAGATAAATTTGACGGCGTTGTCGCCTTTCTGCTGGACAAGGACGGTACATGGTACCGCTATGTGCGGTCAAAGCAGGATATCCTGCCGTGTGACGACAGCCTGAATCCGCTCCTCGAAAGCCTGCTCGAAAAAGATAAGCGCGAATCTGTCGTCCAAGCAATCAAGACACAGGACTCCTGCAAGATTCCGTGCCGTATGTGGGACAACCGGCAGAATGTGTATACCGATGTTCTGATCCAATCCGTCACCCGACCCGACGGGCGCAAATATGTTTTGATTTTCAATACCTCCGCCGCTATCACACAGGAGAATGAGAGAGTCGCTGTGCTGGAGCAGGAGGTTGATAAGCTGAACGCATTCATCGACGCAAAGTACCAAGACGAACGGCGTATTTTCTTCGCGGTCAATGAGTTCCTTATCTCGCTGATTGAGCGCCGCAGTGAAGAATCGGTCAAGCATCTGAACAACATCTCGCTCTGTACCGCTATCCTGATGAAAAAGGCGCAGGAGCTGTATCCCGAGATGGGAATTACCGATGAATTTATCCGCGACGTATCCGATGCGTCAATCTTCCACGACGTCGGCAAGATTGAGGTGCCTGACGCGGTACTGACGAAGAAAGGCAGATTCACTCCCGAAGAATATGAGGAGATGAAGAAGCATACTGTCTACGGCGGCGAGATTATCAACCGTATGCCCTACGCCAAGAGCCAGGAGCAAATCATGAAATACGCCTATGAAATTGCCATCAAGCACCATGAGCGTGCCGACGGCAAGGGCTATCCGCTCGGACTGACGGAAAAGGATATCCCCTTCTATGTCCAGGTTGTATCGCTTGCCGATGTATTTGAGGCGCTGGTATCCAAGCGCGTCTACAAGGATGCCATCCCCTTTGAAAAGGCCATCCAAATGATTGAAAACGGTGAAAGCGGAGCCTTCTCCGATAAGATTATCAAGTGCCTTGAGGCTTCGCGCGAGGAACTGAAAAACGTTCAGCTGGCATGATACTGATTTTCAATAAAAACTCGATGATTATTAGAATAAATATCATATCGGATAATGAGCGCCAATCGACCGTTCTGTCCGTTCGGCGCCCGGATTGAAATAAATTCAAAGAACCAAGTCGTTTTTATTGAAGTCGAATTATTCTTGTGATATAATATTTCAGAGAAGCCGGCACCGTTCTCACCTATACAAAAAGTAAAGCTCAAGGAAGGGATTGTATGTTTTCGTTAACGGGAAAAATCGATTCATCCAACGTCGCCGAGTGGGAGAAAAAGCTGCTCGCGGAAAAGCCGACCGAAATCGACGCGTCACAGCTCACGTATGTTTCCTCGGCAGGGCTGAGAGCCTTGCTCAGGCTCAGACAAGAAGTGGGCGGGGTTTCCGTTTTCAACGTCAGTCCATACGTGTATGAAATCTTTGATGTAACGGGCTTTACTCAGCTTTTTAATATTGAGAAAATAAAATGACTCTAACACTGAAAATACAGTAAAAAAGGGGCTGTCGCACTAAGAAAATGCGACAGCCCCTCATTGTGTCATCCTGAGCATTAGCGAAGGATTTTATACTAAACTCAAATAAAAAGTAGCCAATCTTAACGGTCTGATTTCTGCAATACTTCGTTGACGTCGTCGCTCGCCGTACTCACTGAGAGCGGTCAGGTATGACCACTCTCGTGCTCATGTGGCGGCTCCTCCTCTCCCCAACACGCGGGGCGTGTCGGGGACCCCGAAAATTGACAGGCGCCAGCCTGCCTGCGTCCTTCGCCTCGTCTTGCAAAAATCATCCTCGTTAATCTAAGTCCACCTTTTAATTGAGATTAGTATTATCGTGCTCGTGCAATCTATCCAAAGGATTATACCTATCATGTGTCATCTGACCGAAAGGTGAGCACTTTCAAATTCTTCGGCAAAGCCTCAGAATGACATTTTTCATTTTGCGACAGCCTCGTGTTCCTTTTCCTCAAGGTTTGATATTATCAATCGCCGACTGTACGATTGCTTCTGCGTCAAAGCCGTCGACGTCGAGCATTTCCGCCTTGATCAGCTCGGTTTCCTCGATGCCGAAATTCGCGGTTGCCAGTTGTCTGACATAATGATAGCTGTAGTCGGGGACGAAGGGACCGCCCGCGGTCGTGACATAATACAGCTTTTTTGCCTTGCATAAGCCGTGCTGTCTGCCGTCGGCGCCGAATTTTGTCACGATACCTACGACATAAATGTTTTCAAAATACGCTTTCAGTATCGCGGGGAACGACAAATCCCAGAACGGCGCGGAAATCACAATGCAGTCCGCCGCCGCGAAGGCTTTTGCATAGCGGAACATTGGGTCGCTGTAATTGCCGCTTTTCACCAGCTCCGTTCGCTTGTTCAGGCTTTCGCCGTCGAGCGGCTTGAGGTCTTCGCCCGGCAAATACAGTTCTTCAAAGGGCTCGCCGATTTTATCGAGCAGCGCCCGCGCGATTCTGTCGGTGCGTGATGCTTCTCTGACGCACGCATTGATATAAAGTACCATTTTCTGCTCCTCTGACGGAGTTATCTCCGTGCTTTCTTTCGTGATTTTACCGGTGACGGTAATGCTACAATATTATAAGTCCGTATCGGTGCATTTGTCAAATGAATCTTGTCACAATCCCGCCGCGCCGTGCGGTGAAAAAAAGAATGGCTTTTGAGAAATATTTGCGGATTTGCTTGATTTTGGGTGCCGGATACTGATATAATAGAGAAAATAAAAAGGAGGATACTGTTATGAAAATGAAAAGAATATTGACCACGGTTATCGGCACCGTACTTGTTTTTGGAATATATACACTCTTAGATTTTCTCTATTCTACCTTTATCAGTCATTCTGCGTTTACGTTTGATACCGGCTCTAACCTGATTACGCCTGTTGTTGTCGGCGTACTGATTTTCGGTGTGCTGATACCCATGAACGACAAGGATATGGATAAGTCAAAGATCAAGTACGAGGGAATTAATGAAAAACGCCACCATAAGGCGCCCGCTGAGGAAGAAGAAAAAGAAAACCGTTGAACGGAAAATACTCAACAGCGGGGCTGTCGCATTTCCTTAGTGCGACAGCCCTTTTACGCGGCGGATGTTCTTTTGCGATTATCACAATACCTTGTAGGGACGATTGAGGACGGCTACAAGATATGACTTTATCAAATGCGCGGAAAATGCTCCGTTTTTCGGCAAAACCTATTGAAATAAAAGGCTTTGTGTGCTAATATGAAACAAAAGCATATTTTAATAGATTGGGAAGGGTTTCTTTTATGAACGGAAACGGAAAAATCATCACAAAGCTGTTCCGCGGAACGGTCATCAGTATTATCGCGGCGACCGTAGCGGCGATGATCGGCATTGTGGTGGACGGTATTGTTATCGGTCGTTTTTTGGGTGAGGACGGCATGGCGGCGTATACGCTGGTAATGCCCGTCGTCAATCTCGCCACCGCGTTCAGCGGAATTTTGGCGACAGGCTCACAGGTACTCTGTGCGCACCATCTGGGTGCGGGCGATAAGACGAAGGCGCGAAAATCATTCACGGCTTGTATGATCATCACCGTCGCCGTTTCGGTGATTCTGATGGTAGGCATCCTTCTGTTCAAGGAGGAGATCTGCGTCATTCTCGGCGCTAAAACCGATGTTCTGCTGAAGGGCTCGACGGATTATCTGCTCGGCGTCATGTTTGCGCTGCCGTCGGTACTGTTCCTCTTTGAATTCAACGCCCTGATGCGCCTTGACGGCGACGCGAACCGCGTTGTCGTAGCGGTTGCCGTGATGACCGCGCTGGATATCGCGGGCGATTTGCTGAATGTGCTGGTTTTTAAGGGCGGACTGTTCGGCATGGGTCTTGCCACCTCCATCAGCTACGGCATCGGACTGATTATCATGCTCCTGCATTTTACCAAGAAGGATATTATCTTCAAGCCGTATTTCAAGGGAATCAAGTTCAAGGACTTCGGCGAAATCTTTGTCACCGGCTCCTCGTCGGGGGTCGGCTCTGCTTCGGCAATGATGCGTGTTGCGATAATCAACCGCATTCTGGTCGGCGTTGTCACCACGGCATTTGCCAGTACGGCGCTGGCGGCGTTCGGCATTGTGAATACGGTCATTAATCTCGTTTCGTCCATCATGGTCGGCGTCGGCATGACCTGTGCGACAATCGCGGGTCTGATGATAGGCGAGCAGGACCGTTCCGCTATGATCTCGCTGATTAAGGTGACGGTCAGAACCGCGCTGCTGATGGGCGCCGGCTTTGCAATCGTACTCTTTGCGGGAGCGAATTGGATTGCGGGTGTTTTCAGCGAAAGCAGCAATCCCGAAATGATTTCCCTTGCCGCGAGAGGCTTGCGGTTCTACGCGGTCGCGATTCTTCTGTACGGCGTCAACAACGCCTTTGTAAACTATACACAGGGCTTAAAGCGGATGGCGATTTCCAACACCTACTGCTTCCTGCAGAACTTTGTATTCATCATCGTTCCCGCGCTGGCATTATCCGGCATCATAGGCACCGACGCGGTATGGGCGTCGTTCATTATCGGCGAGGTGCTGACGATGCTCGCGATTTTCGGACTGGCGGCACATTACAAGCACGGTTTTCCTCATACATACGACGATTTCCTTTTCCTGAAGGAACCGTTCGGCATTGCGCCCGAGAACGCCTTTGAATTTTCTATCGAGAATCAGGACGCCGTGATTCCTGCTTCCGAGGCGGCGCGCGATTTTTGTGAGAGTCACGGAGCAACGCCGAAGCAGGCGTATCTGATGTCCCTCTTTGTTGAGGAGCTGTGCAACAACGTCATCGAATTCGGCTTTGCCGACGGCAAGAAGCACACCATTGAAATCCGTATCCTGAACACGGAGGACGGCTGGATTCTCCGCTACAGGGACAACTGCAATGCGTTCGACCCGGTCGAATGGCTCAAGCTCCATGAACAGGACGACCCGACTGCCAATATCGGTATCCGTATGGTCTGCGGTATGGCGAAGGACGTCAAATATCTCAGCACCATGGATTTGAACAATCTGACCGTTTATCTTTAAACAAGCAAGCGATAAATTAATTTTTACTTATGTCATTCTGAGGAGCAAAGCGACGAAGAATCTTTATAGTCCATCGAAAGCTCCTTCACTTTGCTCAGGATGACAGAGCAAAAATATTAATACTATTCACTACAATAAAAATTTTTATTATATCCAAAGGAGAGACAGCTATGACAATCAACACAAAACGCGAAGGAAATAAACTCTACGCCCAGGTCAAAGGAAGAATCGACACCGTTACCGTCAGCGAGGCGGAGCGTATTCTCACTTCCGATCTTGACTCGTTAACCGAGCTGACGCTTGATTTCAAGGAGCTCGATTATATTTCATCCGCAGGACTGAGATTACTGCTTTCCCTGCAAAAAACGCTGGGCAAGCAAGGCTCAATGAAGCTGTTGAACGTGAACGAAACCGTTATGGAAATTTTTGAAGTCACGGGCTTCTCAGATATTCTGACCATTGAATGAGGCACGAAATGACTGATATTATTGAGCTGTTAGAGCAATATACAAAAGAAAAGCCCGGCGCGGCAATCTTGTTCGATGAGGTTTATGCAAAGGGCATTACATACGCACAGCTCGACGACATGAGCGGACGTGTCTATGCTTATCTCAAGGAGAAGGGCATCGGGAAAGAGGACTTTGTCCTGATTGATCTGCCCCGCGGCATTATGCCGGTTATCGCGATGATCGGCGTGTGGAAGGCGGGCGCGGCATGGGCGCTGGTCGAGGATACCTATGCGCCCGAGCGTATCGCCTATATCCGCGAGGACTGCGGCTGTAAGGCGGAGCTTTGCACGGCGGTCTGGGACGAGGTCATGCATACCGAAACTCGCGAGGGTCACGAAAAGGTTGACCCGCATGACGCGGCGTATGCGATTTACACCTCCGGCACGACAGGCAACCCCAAGGGCGTTCTGCATGAATACGGCAATCTCAGCAGGGCGATTGAATCCATAGCGCTGAATGGAGAGAATCCCTTTAACAGCAAGGACAGACTGGCGCTGCTTGCGCCGATGAACTTCGTTGCTTCCGTTATCGTTATCCTTAAGGCGCTGAGCATCTTCTGCGGTAAGATATTTGTCGTCAGCTACGCCACCATCAAAAACCCGATGGCGCTCAAAAAATTCTTTGTCGAGAAGCGCATTACCATCACGTTCCTGACACCTTCCTATGTCCGTATGCTCGGCAATACGACAGGCCCGTTCCTGAGAATGCTGTTTGTCGGCAGCGAGCCTGCGAACAACGTTTATAATAAAAATCTCGATTTAATCAATATTTACGCCGCGTCCGAAAGCGGCTTTGTCGTCGGCGTGTTCAAAATCGACAAATCGTATGAGACCTGTCCCATCGGCAAGCCCGAGCTGGATATGAAAATCACCCTGCTGTCCGAGGACGGCGACGAAGAGGTCGCCGAGGGCGAGATGGGCGAGCTTTGCTTTGAGAATCCCTATGTCCGCGGCTATATCAATCTGCCTGAGGAAACCGCAAAAGCATTCCGCAACGGCGTCTATCACACCGGCGATTTGGCGCGGCTGAATCCCGACGGTAACTACGTCCTGCTGGGACGTTCCGGCGATATGATAAAGATTAACGGCAACCGTATTGAGCCGGCGGAAATCGAAGCCGCCGTCAAGCAGGTGCTGGGAATCGACTGGGCTGCCGCGCGCGGCTTTGAGGAAAACGGTAAGAGCTATCTTTGCGCGTACTTCACCGAGGACGTCACCGTTGACGGCGAAAAAATGCGCGCCGAGCTTTCCAAGCGCCTGCCGTATTATATGATTCCCGCCTACTATATCAAGATTGACAGCGTTCCGCTGAAGCCGAACGGCAAGATGGACCGTAAGGCGCTGCCGGAGCCCGATACCAAGGACTTCAGAACCGAGTACGCCGCGCCGACCAATGAGGCCGAGGAAAAGCTCTGTCACGCGATGGAAGCTGTTTTAAAGGTCGAGCAGGTCGGTATTCACGATGATTTCTATGAGATGGGCGGCGATTCGCTCGGCTCGATTCAGCTGGTGACCGAGAGCGGCTTGCCGGGGCTGAATGCAGGCGAGATTTTCCGCGGCAGGACCCCCGAAAAAATCGCGCAGCTCTATCTTGAAGCACACGCGAATGACGACGGCGAATCTCCCGACGTCAAAAATGCCCGTTCAATGGAGCAGGATCATCTGCTGACCGCCGAGCAGCTTTACATGGTCGACTACCAGCTTTATACGCCGAAGTCCACGATGTACAACCTGTTCACGATGATGAAGTTCGACAAGGATATGTTCGACATGGAGAAGCTCGCGGACACCATGCGTACGGCGATTAAGCATCACCCCGCCCTGCTGACCACCTTCCACTTTAACGACGACGGCGAGATTATTCAGCGTTACACCCCCGAGGTGCTCCGTGACATCCCCGTCGAAAGAATCAGCGAATTTGAGTTCAACACCATCAAGGACACGCTGGTACAGCCCTTCAAGGTCATCGGCGGTACATTGTATCGCTGCCGCGTATTCGAGACCGAAAAGAACGGCTATGTGTTCTTTGACGTCCATCATACCCTTTTCGACGGCACCTCGTTAAAGGTGTTCATGGGCAACGTCGGCAAGTTGTATATGGGCATGATGCCCGACCCCGACTACTACTATCTTATGCTCAGCAACCGTGAGGCAATGGAAAAATCCGATTTCTACGAGGAAAGCAAGCGGTACTTTGAGGAGCATTTTGACAATATTGAATGGTCGGCATATCCCGACGTCGACCACGATTCCCGCGCGAATGAAATGGGCGAGCTGTTTTCGCCGATCGGCATCGTACAGCCGCTGCTTACCGCGATAGAACGCCGCTACAAAATCAGTCGCAACGAGTTTTTTATCACCGTTGCCGCACTTGCAATTTCCGTATACAACAAGAAGAACGATATCAAGCTGGCGTGGATTTATAACGGCCGCGAGGATGCACAGATGATGACCAGCGTCGGACTGCTGTTCCGCGAGTTGCCTGTCGGCTTGCATTTGAGAGATGACCGCACGCTGCGCGATGTGTTCGCCGACGTGCATGAACAGGTGCAGAAGGGCATCGAGCATAGCTGTTATCCCTACCTCGACGTTCATAATACGGTCGCGACAGAAGAGGTGGCGTATCTGCTGTATCAGCAGGATATCCGCGATATGGACGGTTTGGACGGCATGGATGTAGAGACCATCGACATCCGCCAGAACCAGGCGGCGTCACAGACGATTCTCGATATGGAAATCCTCGATGGCTCCGACGGTCTGGTTCTGATGATTGACTACGCCGCAAGCCGCTACAAGGACAGCTCCATGGAGGCGTTTAAGAATATCTTCCTGAAAATCGCGCAGTCGCTTGTTACCCAAACCTCACAAAAGGACGTTACCATCGGCGAAATCCGCAGTAAGGTTCAGGATAACTCCAATTTCTTTATCAAGATTATGAGTGTTCTCAGGAGAAAGAAGTAATGACACAGTACAGCTCCGCGCAGGAAGCTATCCGCGCTTCCTACGGTGAGAATATGCCGCTAGACGGCGAATATGACCCCTCTCTTGCCGCGAAGTGCGTCAACGGCACCTTCGTCGGCAAAGAGAAGGACGGCGTTGCGGTTTATCGCGGGATTCCGTTTGCAAAGCCCCCCGTCGGCACACGGCGGTGGAAACGTCCCGAGTCTGTCGAGGCGCGGGAGGGCGTTTTTGAGGCTTATTATAACGGCAAAACGCCGATTCAGACAGAGTGGCCGAGCGAGCAGGCGTCCTACTACCCGCAGGGTGAGGACTGCCTGTATCTGAACCTTTGGACAAGCCGCGAATATACCGGTACCGATAAGCCCGTCATGGTGTTCTTCCACGGCGGCGCCTACGGCTGGGGCGGTACTGCCGACCCGCTGTATGACGGCCTCAATTTCGTCAGGGAGAATCCCGACATCATCATGGTCACCGCCGCTTACCGCACAGGCTTGATGGGCTTTGTGGATTTGTCGTACCTCAAGGGCGGCGAGGACTATCCCGACGCGCCGAACCTCGGAATTCTCGACCAGATTGAAGCGCTGCGGTGGGTGCGCGATAATATCCGCGCCTTCGGCGGCGATCCCGGTAACGTTACGATTTTCGGCGAATCCGCGGGCGGCGGCAGTGTGTCGCTCCTGCCGGTTATCCCCGAGGCAAAGGGTCTGTTCCGCCGCGTGATTGCCGAGAGCGGCTCTGTCGCGCTGACCTATTCCAAGGCGGAATGTAAGGAATTTACCCTCCAATTGGTCAAGGCGAGCGGCGCGCGCTCTATGGACGAGCTGCTGGCGCTGAGCGAAAAAGACCTCTTTCGCGTGAACGAGAAGATTAATTTGTACAACAACTTCCCGCAGCGCGACGGCAGACTTATCCCAAAGGACCCTTATGCGGCGTACCGCAGCGGCGCGACCGCCGATGTGGATATGATTCTCGGCACCAATTCCAACGAAATCAATTACTGGGTCGGAGAGCTGGGCGGAATCGTTCCGTTCCGCTTCGGAATGCCGATTAAATACGAAAACGATTTGCGCCTGCTGAGCAAGGAGGACAAGAAACGCGCCAAGCTGTTTATGTCCCTGCGCAAGGGTCACGAGCTTTGGAAAATCGCGGAGTTTTATAACGAGCTGATGTTCCGCCTGCCCGCGATCCGTCAGGCGGAGCTGCATACCGTCAACGGCGGTAAAGTATATATGTATTACTGGACCGAGCCTTCGACGCTCCGCTTCAGAGGCGCGTGCCACGCCGTCGAGCTTGCCTACGTGTTCGGTAATACGCAGGAAACGATTTATACCGGTCAGCCTGCCGACAAAGAGCTGTCGAAGAAGGTCATGCAGATGTGGGCGGGCTTTGCCCGCTACGGCAATCCCTCGATTGACGGCTTTGAGTGGCAGCCCTATGATGTAACGGAGCGTCCGACCGCGTTGATTTCAAAGAATTTGACAATGCATAACGATGTGCTGTCCAAACAGCGCGGGCTGCTGATGCCGCTTACGCGCTATATGATTAACGCGTCGTATATGTCGCTGGACTATAATGTGCCGTTTACACGCAGGACAATCGGTATCGCCGCGGGAATCACGACCTTCGTCGCGAGCGCCATCATCGGTAAGCTGAAGGGGTAAACATGGTAGAGAGAATCGCTAATCTGGAGTTTTGGAAAATTATCCTTATCGTTGCGGCAATCATTGCCGTAACCGCCTTAGTGATATGGGGCTTGCTGCGCCTGAACCGTTATATCTTCAAGCGGATTCAGAAAAAGCACAACGGCTTGCAGATTGTGTATTTTGAAAAAATCAGCGGCGCAATCATCCTGATTGGCGGCGTGATTCTGGTGTTCTCAATCATCGGCGGCATCGAAAACGTCTGGAAAACGCTTCTCGGCGGAACCGCAATCATCAGCGCCGTGCTGATATTCGCCGCGCAGGATGTTGTCAAGGATACCGTCGCGGGGCTGATGATATCAATCAATAAGCCGTTCGAGATAGGCAACCGCATTGAACTGGAGGACGGCACGGCGGGAATCGTCAAGGATATGACGATGCGCCACGTTGTGCTGTTGGGACTGGATACCCAGTATTATGTGATTCCGAACAGCAAGCTGAACGCGATGAAGCTGAAAAACTACAGCTATCATGTAGAGACCCGTTCCGCTAACTTTAACTTTTACGTTGCCTATACCACCGACGTCAAGCAGGCGATGCGCGTCATCAAGGACGCGATCATCAGCTCTGAATACAGTATCCCGGGCAAGCAGACCGCGCACGGCGCTGACTATGCCGAGATTTATTTTATGAGCTTTGAGGAGAGCAGTCTGCGGATGGCGACGACGGTATATTTCAACTCGGATACCCCCTCCGAGATACTGATATCGGACATCAACCTGCGCGTTAATCAGGCGCTGGCGGATAACGGTATCGAGATCCCGTACAACTATATCAACGTCATTCAAAAATCTGAGCAGGACGAATAAATATAAGAAAAGATAAAAATATCCCCGAACCGTATCGCTTGATAGGGTTCGGGGTGTTTTTATTACTGCTTTTTATGCTGCGCGGGACAGCCGCTGCACTGACAGCAGTCGCCGCAGCAGCCCTTGCCTTTCTTCTTGTTCCTGATGATGACGCATACCGCGAGGACGACGGCAATCGCGACCAGAGCGATAATCAGAATATCCCATAGATTCATTACGCGCCTCCCGCGAGGATGAATATTAAATGTACTACGGATGCGGCGACCCATGCGATAGCGCATTGCCAGACGATAATGCCCGCCGCCCATTTTGCGCCCAGCTCACGCTTGATGGAGGCAATCGCCGCCACGCACGGCGTGTACAGCAGCGAGAACACCAACAGCGAAGCTGCCGCAGCGGGAGCCATCATTACAGCCGCGTTCTCGCCTAAGAGGACTTTCATCGTTGATACTACGCTTTCCTTTGCCATAAAGCCGCTGATCAGCGAGGTGCAGATACGCCAGTCGCCCAGCCCGAGCGGCGCCATGATCGGCACGAACAGTCCCGCAATCATCGCAAGGATGCTGTCCTCCTGATTATCCACCAGATTCAATCGCAGGTCAAAGCTCTGCAGCAGCCATATCACGATGGTTGCAATCAAAATAACCGTGAACGCCCGCGTCAAAAAGTCCTTTGCCTTTTCCCACAGAAGCTGCATGACATTTTTCAGCCCGGGGAGCCGGTAGCTCGGCAGCTCCATGACAAACGGAACCGCCTCGCCCTTGAAGAGCGTTCCCTTCAAAAGGAACGCCGCCAGAATTCCAATCAGGATTCCGAGCAGATACAGGCCCGTCATAATCAGCGCCTTGTGCTGCGGGAAGAACGCGTCGACAAAAAAGGCGTAAATCGGCAGCTTTGCCGAACAGCTCATAAACGGCGTCAGCAGAATCGTCATTTTTCTGTCGCGCTCGCTGGGTAAGGTTCTGGTCGACATGACCGCGGGAACGGTACAGCCGAAGCCAATCAGCATGGGGACGATACTTCGTCCCGACAGACCGATTTTTCGCAGCAGCTTATCCATGAAGAACGCGACGCGCGCGATATAGCCGCTGTCCTCCAATAGGGACAGAAAGAAAAACATCGTCACGATAATCGGCAGAAAGCTCAGTACGCTGCCCACACCCTTGAAGATTCCGTTAATCAACAGTCCGTGAATGACCTCGTTGACGTTAGCGGCGGTGAGCGCCCGGTCGACCACATTCGTCAGCGCTTCGATTCCCGTATTCAGCCAGCCCTGCAGGGTGCCGCCGATGACGTTGAAGGTGAGGAAGAACACCGCGCCCATAATCAGAATGAACATCGGGATTGCTGTCCACTTGCCTGTCAGGAGCTTGTCGATTTTATCGCTGCGGATGCTCTCCTTGCTGACCTGCGGCTTGGTGACAGTCTGCGCGCAGACCTTGCCGATAAAGGAAAAGCGCATATCGGCGATTGCCGCGCTGCGGTCAAGTCCGCGTTCCTTTTCCATTTGCAGGACGATATGCTCGATGGTTTCTTTCTCGTTTTGGTCGAGCTTGAGCTGTTCCATAATCAGCGGGTCGTTTTCGATCACCTTGCTCGCGGCGAAGCGAATCGGGATTCCCGCGCTTTTTGCGTGATCCTCAATCAGGTGACAGATACTGTGAATACAGCGGTGGATTGCGCCGCCGTGATCGGATTCGTCGCAGAAATCCTGTCTCAACGGCTTTTCCTGATAGTGAGCGATATGTATCGCGTGTTTCACAAGCTCGTGAATACCCTGATTTTTAGCCGCGGAAATCGGCACGACAGGTACGCCGAGCATTGCTTCCATTCCGTTGACGTCGATCGTGCCGCCGTTTGCGTGTATCTCGTCCATCATATTCACCGCGACCACCATCGGAATATTCATCTCGAGCAGCTGCATCGTGAGGTAGAGGTTCCGCTCGATATTGGTTGCGTCTATGATATTGATGATTGCCTGCGGCTTTTCATTCAGCACAAAGTTGCGGGATACGATTTCCTCGTTGGTGTACGGCGACATCGAATAAATGCCCGGCAGGTCGACGACTAAGGTGTCGGGATGCCCTTTGATCATTCCGTCCTTGCGGTCGACGGTAACGCCGGGGAAATTGCCGACGTGCTGATTCGAGCCTGTGAGCTGATTGAACAGCGTGGTCTTGCCGCAGTTTTGGTTTCCGACGAGGGCAAAGGTCAGCGTCGTTCCCTCGGGGAGCGGATTACCGCTGCCCTTCGGATGGTACTTGCCCCCCTCGCCGAGTCCGGGGTGTTCTATCTTTTTCTTCTTTGTCTTTTGTTGGGGATTCGCCTTTGCCTCGGCTACCGGCTCAATTTCGATTTTTTCGGCGTCGGCGGTGCGGAGCGACAGCTTGTATCCGCGTATTGACAGCTCCATCGGGTCGCCCATCGGAGCGTATTTCACCAGCGTGACCTCCACGCCCGGTATCACGCCCATATCCAAAAAATGCTGCCGCAATCTGCCTTCGCCGCCAACCGACAGGATGATTGCCGATTGACCGATATTCAACTCTTTTAATGTCATTTGATTCCCTCAATCTCATACGGTTTGCTTATGCTAATCTGTCCTTGCAATTATACAACATCCGTCAGTGGATTTCAATAGGAAAAGCAATGAAACACACGGAATCTGAATTATACTAATATTCAATAAAAAGATTTAAAGAGATATTAGCGGAAAATTTCACAGAGCGCGGCGGAGGGCGCAGGCAGGCTGGCGCCTGTCACTTTTCGGGGTCCCCGACACGCCCCGCGTGTTGGGGAAAGGAGGAGCCGCCACACGAGCACGAGAGTGGTCATGCCTGACCGCTCTCAGCAAGTTCGGCGAGCGACGACGACAATAAAGCTATGCGGAATTTTCCGCAATAGATGTTAAAGGATTTTATGGAATATTAGTATTAGTCATCAAAATGAGGTAAAGGATACGAAATGTCATTCTGAGCAAAGCGAAGAATCTTAAAGTACTCACCTTTCAGTCAGATTACACATGATAGGTGTAATCATATTGGATGGTTTGCACGATAAGATCCTTCGCTGAAGCTCAGGACGACACTCAGAGGGGCTGTCACATTTCTTAGTGCGACAGCCCCGGGTTGGGAATGATAGAGCGTCATCTATCAGGGGATATTCATTTGTTTTCGGTAATGATTCCGTCAAAGGGGACGTCGGAGTTCCAGCAGCAGATATCCGCAACGCTTTCGACCGAGATTTGCGGTATCGCGCAGAATGCGAATACAATCGGCGCGGTCGGCTCGGCAATCGGCACACCATTTTCATCATAGTTGTTGGTGTTGATGACGGAGGGATTTGTGTACAGGAGCTGATTGCCGACGAGCGCGATGTCGTAGAGGTCCGCCTTTGAACTGTTGTCGTTTCCCTGCCCGATCATGACGAGCATGGCGTTTTTTGCAAAGAACGCACTGTCGTAGATTTCCTCTTTATCAAAGCCGGGCAGGAAGCGGTTGAACTCTGCGCGGCTTCTGAGCAGCAGCAGCCAGCCTTCATCGCTGCTCTGTAATCCGAAGCGGTTCCAATCGTTATACGTGTACGTCGGAACCGTTACCGTCAGGGGTGTTGACTGCAGGGGCCTGCAAGACCATCCGGCTTCAAAGACGCTTGACATGGTAGGGCGGGAGGTGTACGGAGTAATTTCCGATTGCGGCACGCCGACGGTGTAGGTATCCAGCGACCGGAGATGGATTTCGTATACGCCGTCAAGGTCGCTTTTCTTGATTTTCAGAATCTCGCAGGAACGAAGCGGCGTTTTGCTGCTGCTGCCGGCCATTGTATCCTCGGTAACATATACCTCGAGCGATTTTCCGTCGGTATATACGCTCATGATGTGCGCGGACTGATACGGGTGGATATATTCAAATATCAGGTAAGCATAATCCTCAAAGGGATCTTCGCTCTCATCGGAGGGAACAAGTACGCCGTTTTGATAGATGACAGGTCGGGTGGGAAGAGCTATGTCGGGAGCGAAGTATCTCCACTGAGTCGGGTTGTAAGCAACGCTTGCAATATAGTCGGTAGAAGCAGCTTCGTCCAGCCACTCGCTGAGGCTGTATTCTGTATACGAATACAGCTTACGGAAGTTTTCGGGATGGTCAACTGTCTCAGACGAAGGAATGATTTTGTTCCAGTAGGAGCCGTAAGTGGTGAGATTAACTTGACTGTAGTCGGGGTCGTCCCAGAGAGCGGTGCTCTTGACGCCCGAAAATTCACTGCGCTTGACCTTTTGCACGTCATAGTATATGTTAGATGCCGGTAACGCCACCATCTCGGGGTATCCCACATCGGCTTCGCCGTACAGGGTATCGCCCTTGACGGCAAGATTCGACAGACTTAATGTCATATTGTAATTGCCGAGTTGAAGCACCAGTACGACAAGGGCGTTTTCTTTAAAGAATTGCTCGTCATATTCAGAATAGCTTTGATTCGGTAACAGCTTCAGTAATTGCTCCTGATTGTTGACAACAGCGAGGTAGCCGACGAAAAAGTCATTTTCACGCATTTCTTCCGGGACGATTTCAGAAAATGCAGGATTCTCGATATCGTTATATTTACCGCAGAAGGCTTTCTCCGACTTGATAAAGCGGAAGCCCTGCGCCACGGCGTCGGCGGGTCTTGGAAGAGGTTTCTTATAACTCACGGCGTTGACGACCATATCCAAAATTTCAGGCTCGACGCGCGTGATGTTGATTTGAATATCCTTGATATCGTCAAGAAACGCCTTGGAGATTTCGACACACGCAAAGCGGTGACAATCGACGCTCGGAAATGCTTCCGGATTCACATAGCTGAAATCGACGTTCAGCACTCCTTCGCTGTCGATAGACGCGCCCTCGAAGGTCAGCGGATAGCCAAAATTCGGATTCAGCGCAAGCAGACAGCTTTTCTCGAAGAAGCTGTCGTCATACGCGTCGAGAATCATTTTTTCGTCCTCCTTATCGGGGTTGAGCTGAGAGAGGCCGGTCACGATGTATTTTTCCTGATAGCTTTCGCCGTTATCGAAAATTTTTGCGTCCCATGCGAGCTTTGCGTCAAGAAAATTCGGCAGCTCGGCAATCGCGCGCTGAACCTTTGTCGCGTCAACAATCGTGAAGTCGCCGTCGCGGTCGTAGTCGGTCGTGTTATAAACGGGATAGCCGAAGAAATAATCTGTCGATATGATTTCCGCAAAGGGATTCTCCTCCAAATCGGCGATAAAGCGCTGCATACGCGTCGCGTCGAGGATGGTCAGCATACGGTCACGGTCGGCGTCGCCGAGCAGCTGTACGCCGCACTCGGCTGCCGTGCCTCCGCTGTCCGGCGCCATGCCGTTCCATGCGTCGCGCAGACCGCTGAAATCGCGGCTCCATGCGTCGGTCAGGTCGTAGAACGCGCCGGATTTTACGTCATACACGCCATAGCCGCTTTTGAACGGCTCGCTGTTGACGTTCGCCCAAATCAGCTTGTTGCCGACGGCGGCGAAATGATAATTCGGCGCAACGTCCTCTGGGTTCAAATCTTTCAGCCCACCGCGGAACAGTACCCAGTCATCGGCGCTGTACAACTCGGCGTAGTAATACTGTTCGGGCTGATAAATCGTTTCGTCAAGCTCCATGTCGTTGAGAAGCAGCTTGAACTTGTCCTCGACGCTCAGATCCTTTGCCGCAGAAACGGTCAGCGGCAGACAGGAAAGCATCAGAATGGCTGTCAGCAGGATAGAAAGAATTCGTTTCATGTTTTTGCTCCTTTCTATAGGCTCCCTTGCGGAAAGGAAGATTTTTAGTCGGTAAATTCAACCAGATTGACAAAATCCGATAAATCGGACTTATTCAATTCATAGATGACAGTGTAGATTTGCTCGGGGTTCTCGCTGTCGGTCGTAATATAGTAGCCGACAGGCTCGTTGTTTCCGATACAGAGCGTGCCGCCGTCCATATACGCGTCCTTGACGGATTTGATCCAGTGGTAATTCGCGTCGCGGTTCATGTGGATGTACAGCGCGTGGGTCTTGAAGTAGCTGTCGTCAAAGCGGCTGTCGTCCGTACCCGTCAGGCGGATGAACTGCTTGCGATTACACACCAGCGCGGAGATACCGCCCTGCTTTCCCGGCGGGGAATAGGGGAAGGATTTTGCATTGTAATAGGTGTTGTAGCCGTTTGCAATACAGCGGATGGAGATTTGCCGCGCGGAGGATGTCAGCGGATAGCCGCTTTGGATACCGCCATTGTAGGGGAGATAGCTGTCGGCGGTGAATACGGGAGGCTCGGTTTTCGGCGGCTGTGTAGGCGCTACGGTCGGCTGAGGCTTCGGGGCTTCGGTCGGAACAGCAGGCTGTGCCGGCTTCGGCTTTACGGTCGGCGAAGTACGGCGCGGTGTGGTGGGAGAGGTTGTTTTCTTTTCTGCCGGAGCTGCTTTATTTTTCTCTGAGGGAATTA
>CAJONB010000018.1 GCA_905235715.1 uncultured Ruminococcus sp.
GGTCTTGTTGTTGTGCCTTCATTACAAAAATACAGCCGAGATTCTCATCTCGACTGTATTCCCATACTTTATTATTTCCTTATCTTAATGATATTGACCAAATACGGTCGGCTTTTTTGATATAATAAGGATATAGAAACTACAACCGATAACTTTTTGTACCATTTTCACTTGATGTAATATGATATTAAGTAGACACCATGCTTCAAGCTCCGAAATTTTGACAAAATATGCAAAATTCACCAAATATTCATTGCCTTTTTGCAGTTTTGCGATTATAATGTATTTGCGCAATTCAAAATCATAGAAATTAACTGCCTATGGAGGTTTTCCGTGGAAAATCCTAACGAAGTGCTTGTCGGACTTTCTGCCGAGGAAGTCGAGCAACGAATCAAGGACGGTAAGGTCAATACCTCGTCCACTGTCAAAACGAAGTCAATCCGGCGGATATTCTACGATAATATCTGCACGCTGTTCAATTTAATCAACGTCATCCTGTTTTTACTGCTGCTGTCGGTCGGCTCTTATAAGAACCTGCTGTTCATCGGCGTCGTCTTCTGCAATACGGTCATCGGTATCGTGCAGGAGATTCGCTCCAAAAAGAGCGTCGACAGCCTCACCATTCTGACCGAGAGCAAGCAGGAGGTACTGCGTGGGGGAGAGGTTGTCCACGTTTCCAAGGATGAAATCGTCCTCGGCGATATTCTGATACTTTCCCGCGGCAATCAGGTGCCTGCCGACTGTAAGGTCGTCAGAGGCAGCTGTATGGCAAACGAAAGCCTGTTGACGGGCGAATCGGATTTGATAGAGAAAAAGATTGGCGACGAGCTGTTGTCGGGCAGCTTTATCTCCGCGGGAAGCTGTTACTGCCGCGTCAACCGTGTCGGCGCAGACAGCTATGCCTCAAAAATCAATGCCGAAGCGAAATATATCAAAAAGAATAATTCTCAGATTCTGAAATCCTTTAAATTTATCATCAATCTTTGTACCGCTGTGATTCTGCCGATTGGTTTGCTGATGTTCATTTCCAAGTATCTTTGGTACCACGAAACCATTAAGACAACTGTCGAAACCACGGTCGGCGCTTTGGTGGGCATGATCCCCGGCGGCATGATTTTGCTGACCAGTACGGTTCTGGCAGTTTCGGTCATTCGTCTTGCGAAAAAGCAGGTTCTTGTCAACGAGATGTACTGTATCGAAACGCTCGCGCGCGTTGATGTGCTTTGTATGGATAAGACAGGCACGCTGACTGCGGAAACGATGAACGTCGAGCGTGTTATTGACTTCGGAGAAAGTCAAGAGAAAATCAACACGGCGCTTGCGTCGATTTCCGCGGCAAGCGAGGACGTCAACGCGACCCTGCAGGCAATCAGCGATTATACAGAGGGAACAGAAGCCGTAAAGTGCAAGCGCTTTATTCCGTTTTCTTCCGAGACGAAATGGTCGGGAGGATGCTTTGAAAACGGAAAAACTTACATTATCGGCGCGCCGGAGTTTGTATTCCCCGAGAGCGAAAAATTTCCCGAAATCCGGCAGAAAATCAGCGAAATCACCGAAACGGTCAGAATTCTGGTTCTGGCATGGTCTGAACAGTCGATTCAGGAAAACACTCTGCCGGATGATTTACAGCCGATAGCGCTGATATTAATTAAGGATCAGCTCAGAGATAACGTAGAGGACACCATCAATTACTTTAAAGAGCAGGGCGTAACCCTGAAGGTGATTTCAGGCGACAGCTTAAAAACCGTGCAGAATATCGCGATTGACACCGGTGTTCCCGGTGCGGAAAACGGCGTTGATATGTCTACGGTTACGACCGACGAGGAGTTGAACGAGGCAGCCGAGCGCTGTAACGTATTCAGCAGAGTGACCCCCGCTCAGAAGAAAAAGCTTGTGCTGGCGCTGCAGGCTAACGGACATACGGTTGCGATGACCGGCGACGGCGTCAACGACGTTTTGGCGCTTAAGGAAGCGGACTGCTCTATCGCAATGGCGTCAGGAAGCGAGGCGGCGCGCAATGTTTCGCAGATGGTACTGGTCAATAACGACTTTGCCTGTATGCCGCAGGTCGTTGCGGAAGGCAGACGAACCATTAACAATATTGAGCGCAGCTCGTCGCTGTATCTCGTCAAGACCATCTACTCGATGATCCTCGCTGTTTTCTTTATGTTCTCGACGCTGACCTATCCGTTCCAGCCGATTCAGCTTTCTTTGATTGGCGCGCTGGCGGTAGGCTTCCCATCATTTGTGCTTGCGTTACAGCCGAATAAAAATATTGTCCGCGGCAACTTTACCTTCAACATTATTGCGCGTGCCGCGCCGGCGGGAATCTGCGTTTCGCTGACGATTATTCTGGCGGCGACGCTCCATAATATAACAAATATTTCTCAGGAAGAGCTGACGACGATTGCGGTATATACCACCTCGCTGATTTGTATGATGCTGATTATCCGGCTCTCAATTCCGTTCAATCCGCTTCGTATCGGCATGGTCATTATGAGTTGTGCGGGCTTCGCGATTGCATTTGTGTTCTTCCGCAGCTTCTTTATGCTCACGGATTTGGACGAAGCCGGTCTGCGTATGCTGTTGCTATTTGCCGTCGGCAGTATCATTCTCTTTAATGTCTTGTATCAGATAGCAGACCATTATATCGAAAAGCTAAAGAATAAACCCGCTGTTAAAAAGAACTAAAAGAAGCGCTTCAAGGTGATTTGCCTTGAAGCGCTTTTCTATGCTGTCATTTATTTTTTCGGAACGATTCACCCATTACGCCGTTATACCCGGGGGGAACCGCCTCGCCGTCCTCCTGCATAAAGCTTTCATCATCGGGCGAAGCAGAGGTGGAAGCGAGATTTTTGTCGAGAAGTGCGGTATGGTTATTATAGCCGTAGGCGGGGATGATGACAGGATAATTCTTGAAGCAGTAATCCTTGTCAAACATTCCGCTTAATCCGCTGATATAGGGGCTCTCCAGATAGTTGACCTCGCCGCCGTACTGCCACATACCGACCTTGTCTGTGTTATATTCCATCTTAGTGTACCACTGCGCGTACCAGATATCATAAGTACCGGTCAGGTCTTTTTTATTCAACGCGCCGGTCAGCCAACTGTAGCCGGTATAGAGAATGGGGTAATAGCCGGCTTCCTCGATACCTTTGAGATAGGTAAGGCAAATATCATGCAGCGTTTTATCGGAGGGCATACCGTTGGAATATTTATAGTCGTCATCCTCGATGTCAAACGCAATCGGCATGGTCGGCTTTTTGTCCTTTAATAAGCGGAGTGTGTGGTTGATTTCACTTTGAACCGCCGAGGTATTAAGCGCGTAGGAATAGAGATATGCGCCCCACGGCATTCCCGCTGCCTCCGCCTTTTTGACGTTTTGCTCAAAATAGGAATCGTCCTGAGCGTATTTGTTCGAGCCCCAGCCCATACGAATCATCACGAACGTATAGCCTGCCGCTTTCAGCTTATTGAAATCGACGTTGCCGTTAAATTCAGAAATATCAACGCCTTTTTGACGTTTATAATTTTTTATTTGATTCTCTATGCTGTTGTTTTCAATCACTTTCAGGCGTGCGTTATAGTCCTGCATAGCCTGACGGGTGCGCTCCGCCTTTGCAAAGTCGGCAGCGTATTTTGCGGCTGCGGCTTCTTCCTTTGCCTTTGCCTCAGCTGCCAGCCGCGCCTCCTCTGCGGCGCGGGCTTCCTCAGCTATGCGCATATTCTCCATATCGGTTGCCTGCGCTGTTTTCGCTTGTTCAATATCAAGACCGAGATAAAAATACCCGTCGCCACCGGCAAGATAATGTTGGAGGTGGGTGACGTCTACGATGTCGGTTTCACCGTCAAGGTTCGTATCTCCGCGAAGAATCGCTTGTTCTGTTAACAACTGCAGCTCTGCAAGATGGAATTGCAGTAAGGTCGCGTCCATGATGCAAACTTCGTCGTCCTCGTCAATATCTCCGAGAACCGTATATACTTCCTGCTCGTCAGGCGTACTGCCCTCAGCCGTCACAGTGATAGCCGACGAAAACAGCAGTACAAAAATCATCAGGACGGATAGGGTAGGCTTCAGTAATTTCATAGAATCTCCTTTGAATTCTCATTTATTTTTGTATTATAACATATTATGCCGAATAAAGCAAATTTTAACATATTGCGCTGAGTTATTAAAACAGTATGATATCGTAGAAAAGAATTAAAATTCTATATAGGAAATAAAACGCTATGAAATTATTCTATTTTACCTATTGACAAGCATTGTGATTTGTGATACTGTATTAGTACAGTGATACAGTTAAGGAGGTCACTAACGCTTATGAATTGGAGCTTGGACAAAAAGCGTCCGATATGTCCGCAGATTTGCGAACGGCTGTGTATCATGATTGCGACCGGCGAGGTCGAAGCAGGGGAGAAGCTGATGTCGGTGCGCGAGGTTGCGCTCAACGCCGGCGTTACGCCGAACACGGTGCAAAAATCCTTTGAACAGCTCGAGCAAAAGGGTGTGATTTATTCGCGCCGCGGTTCGGGATGGTATGTGAACGAGGATATCCATGTCGCGCAGGAAATGATGCGCGAGCTGGTACACGGCAAAACAGCGGCATATCTCAGCGATATGCGCAGTCTGGGACTGAGTGACAGCGAAATTATCAACGTGATAAAGGAGTATGAAAATGAGTGAAATTTTACGGTGTGAAAGCCTCACGAAATGCTACGGCGCATTATCTTAGTGCAACAGCCCCTTGTTTGCGTAGAGTAGGGAAGAAGTTTATTTTTTTGCTTTCGGCTTGATGTGGGAGAGAGGGTTGCTTTTTGCCGCCGCCTCAATTTGACTGGAATCGAGGTGGGTATATATCTCGGTCGTGCTGAGATTCTCGTGCCCGAGCACATCCTTGAGGACGCGGATATCGACGTTGCCGTGCTGATACATCAGGGTCGCGGCGGTATGGCGCAGCTTGTGGACGGAATAGCCCTGAGAATCCAGACCGATTTTCTCCAGGTATTTATACACGATTTTTTGCACCATTTCGCGCGAAATGCGGCGGTGCTGAGAGGACAGAAACAGCGCATACTTATCCTCGGAGCGCACGCCCTCGACAGGACGCACCTTCATGTAATCCTGATACGCGCTCATACACGCGTCGTTGAGGAAGATGATTCGCTTTTTGTTGCCCTTTCCGGTAATCTGCGCGGTATGGTCGGGGCGGATATCGGTATAATTCATCGCGACAAGCTCGGCAAGACGCATTCCGCAATTCAGGAAAAAGGTCAGAATACAGTAGTCGCGCTCCTTATATTTACCGTCTACCGCATTGAGCAGCTCGATACTTTGCTCGAGGGTCAGATACTTGGGGAGGGGGTTTTTGTCGCGGGCGTTCGGACGCTCCAGCTTTTCGAGAGGATTGTCCTTTAACAAGCCCTTGTTGACTGTAAGATAATGATAAAACGATTTGATGCTTGTGGTTTTGCGCGCACGCGCAGCCTTATCATTTTTACGCACGCGCATCAGGTAATTCATAAATTCATAAGCGTCGGTGAGGGTGACCGAGGAAATCAGCTCCAAATCGACGTCGTCTACCGTGATATCCGCAAAATCGACGGAAGCGGGTACAATACCTTTATGGTGCTTGATAAAGCGGAAGAAGGTACGCAGATCATTGAAATACTCGTCGACGGTTTTCGGCGAGCGACCCTTGACCGTCTGAAGATAATACAGATAATCCTTGATAATGTCAGAAGCTTCTACAGAAAAATTACTCATGAAAACCAAATCCTTTGAAAAAACTTAAAATGGGTATTCGCAAAATATCAAAAACACCGGACAAGATATCCGAAGATAGGTTGTCCGGTAATCTTTATTCTATTATATACGAAAATAGGGCGGCGATTTTTCTTTTATAGAATTTTACACAAAATTAATATTTTATGTAATTAAGGGAGGGGCAAATCGGAGAAATCGGCTGTATAGGGCTGTTGTCACGAATTTTGCTGTATCTAATACATGTTCTGCTTATTTTTGATGAAACGGATTGAAGCTCACTTCATTTCAGAATTTTTAAAATGAATGATTCTGCATTGCCGGCTGTTGAAGCTGAACTGTTGTCATCAGGATTTTTTCAAATTATTTTTCATTCAGTTTTTTCTGAATGACTGTAGGTTCATTGAAAATAATCTGAGTAAAGAATTTTTTAAGTATATTAATAAAATTTTATAAATATCATTGTAACCGTATCAATTAGTTTGACAATCTAATTGCTGATAGTTAATCAACTGAGCTTTTATATAATATGATTCAATCATAATATATCAGATTATTTCGCCGTTATACTGTAATGGTACATAATTATATATTATGATTGAATAACGTCAATCCTGTTGGCTCAATACTATTGATTCGTCTGTTACCCATTCCGGTTTTTACCGCTCCCCTATTTTGTTAAAAATTTAACAAAATAGCAATCCCCCAATATCAGTCAATTCTGAATCGGTTAATGAATACAGCTCTGTGCCGTGCTGCAGGCAAAATTCCTTGATGCGAGGATAATCAGGATGTCCGGCAATATTTCCCGCGGAATATAAGCTCCGCTTTCCGTTATGGACGTCCAGTCCCGACGCGCCGCCGATAAAGCCGTAGTCTGCTCCGTCGAGCTTGACTCTCCCCTGCTCAATTTTCAGCACATCGAAATTTAATTCTTTTAAAGAATGATAGATGCCGTTATCCGCAGTAATCAAAGCGTTATCGGAAACGATTGCGCAGGAGCATTTTGCGTAGCCTTGCTTGACATTGACGAGTTGGTAGCCGTGTGTCTCGCAGTATTGCTTCACCTTGTTATCGAGTGCATCAAGCCTCGCTATCACGGTTTTTCCCATGACAGCCGCGTTTAAACGCACATTTGCGGGATATTTTCCTCCGACAGGTTCTTCTGTCATAACGACGTTATAATAAGGCGTTAAGTCTTTCGCAAGCCGTGTACATTCCCGCAGGATAAAGGCGGTATCATCCAGAATCAGGCACTGCATATCGGCGTGATCCTGCTCGTAAGGTATCAGATTCGGGAGAATCTCACTATAGATAACGTGATAGCCGAGCTGCCTCAGTCTTTCGGCAAACTGCGGATATTTTCCCGAGAGGATGACGTTATTCACAAATCGCCTCAAACGCCTGACGGACGTTGCTCACGGGAATCACCTGAGCGTCCGCGGGCGGCGTAATATCCTTCATGTTGTGCTTTGGCACAATGATGCGCTTGAAACCCAGCCGAACCGCTTCATTAACGCGCTGCTGTGCGTGTGTGACGGAGCGGATTTCTCCCGCCAGACCGATTTCACCGAACGCAATCGCGTCATCGGCAATCGGGATGTCCTTGAGCGATGATACAAGCGCCATCGCTACCGCTAAATCCACTGCGGTTTCATCCAACCGCAGACCGCCGACAACATTTACATACGCGTCGGTGTTCGAGAAATAATAGCCCGCGCGCTTTTCCAGTACGGCGATAATCAGATTCATGCGGTTGTAGTCAAAGCCCGTCGACATTCTGCGCGGATTGCCAAAGCCTGTCGCAGTCGCCAGCGCCTGAATCTCCGCGAGAATCGGTCGCGTGCCCTCCATCGCGCAGGCAATACACGTACCGCTGACATTCTTCGGTCTGCCCGAAATCAGCATCAGCGAGGGGTTGTCCACCTCGTTCAAGCCCTTATCGGTCATCTCGAATACGCCGATTTCGTTGGTCGAGCCGTAACGGTTTTTGACCGCGCGCAGAATACGGTACGACATCTGCTTATCACCCTCAAAATGCAGCACCGCGTCTACGATATGCTCGAGTACCTTCGGCCCCGCAATCGAGCCTTCTTTGTTGACGTGACCGACGACAATCATCGGGATATCGAGCGATTTTGCGGTACGCATCAGGTAGTTCGTGCTTTCTCTGACCTGCGTCACGGAGCCGGGCGAGGAATTCAGCTCGGAAAGGCTCATTGTCTGGATGGAATCAATCATCACGATATCGGGCTTGTCCTGACGGATAGTTTCGCAAATCATCTCGACGTCCGTCTGCGTGAGAATATACAGGTTATCGGAGTCGACGCCGAGTCTGTCGGCGCGGAGCTTTAGCTGTCGCTTGCTTTCCTCACCCGATACATACAGAATATGCAGGCTGCGTCCCAAATACTCGCAGATTTGGAGCAGGATAGTGGATTTACCGATACCGGGGTCGCCGCCGAGCAGCACCAGACTGCCCTTGACGATACCACTGCCCATCACGCGGTCTAGCTCGGATGAGCCTGTTTTGTATCGAATCTCGTCGGTCGTGGAAATCTCCTTGATTTGTACAGGAGGCGCGTAGCTGACGGAGCGTGATGCTGTCGAGGGTGCTTGCTTTGAGGTATCGCGCACCTCCTCGTTCATGGTGTTCCACTCGCCGCAGGAAGGGCATTTTCCGTACCATTTGGGGCTTTCATAGCCACATTCCGAACAAATATAAACACTTTTGATTTTAGCCATTCTGCATTATCCTTTATCTTGAATTCTTTTGATTTTGATAGTCGATGATTCCCATCGCGATTGCATAAGCGATTTCCTGCTGATATGATTCGTCCTGCAGCTTTTGCCGTTCTTCGGGATTAGAGAGAAAGCCACATTCCACAATCACGGCGGGCACCTCGGCATTGTCCAATATATAGATATCGCTGCCCGCAGGCTTTAACTCCCGCGTGTTATCATTCTGGAGCAGCAGGACAACGGAGGTCCGGATCGACCGCGCCAGCTTTTCGCTCCCGGGGTGATTCACGGAATAAAACAACTGTGTGCCGTGATATTTACTGCTGTCAAACTTATTCTGGTGAATACTGACGACAAGGTTGTTGTCGTGTTCATTGAACAATTGTACGCGGTTATTGAGGTCGGATACCTTTTTCTCGCGCAGTGTATCCGCGTCATCGGAGTATACGGAAATATCCTCCGTGCGGACTTCCTTGACCTGATAACCGCTCACGCGGAGAATATCGGCGGTCTTTTTCGCAATCGACAGGTTGATATCCTTTTCCAACACGCCGTCGACCTCTGCGCCGCCGTCCTCTCCCCCGTGTCCCGCGTCGATAATGATGACAGGCGTGTCGGATGCGTCCAGCTCGCGCGAGGTAAGCAAAGTAATATCGGAAAACGACGATATCATCACAAGGCAAACGACCAGAAATATCGCGCTGAAAATCAGGATATATACGGTTCTTAGCTTCATAAATAATCACCCGATTATGTATATGAAGCACGGGACAATAATATTATATTTGCAAATCCGCCGACAGTCAATAAATTTTATCATATTCTGTCGATTATGTTTGTGACGGACCCTGTTCATAACGCTTTCTGAGCTTTTGGAGCGCTTTCTTTTCGATTCGCGAGATATAGGAGCGCGAGATATTCAGGCGCTTTGCAAGCTCTCTCTGCGGGAGCGGGTCTACGCCCATCAGCCCGTAGCGGTATATGATAATCTCGCGCTCGCGCGGGGTCAACACAGTATCGATATACTCCTGCAAAACCTGTAAATGCAGCTTTGTATCAATATCGTCGTCGATATTGCTCTCGTCCGCAATAATGTCCATCAGCGTCAGCGGATTGCCGTCCTTGTCGGTATCGATCGTATCATTGAGCGAGACGTCCTGTGCGGATTTACGGAGGTTGCGGAAGTGCATGAGAATCTCGTTTTCAATACAGCGCGACGCATAACTCGACAGCTTGATATTCTTGTCAAGGTCGTAGGTGTTGATTGCTTTGATCAGTCCAATGGTGCCGATGGATACCAAGTCCTCCTGATTGCTCGCGTTCTGGTAATATTTTTTGATGATATGGGCGACTAATCTCAGATTATGCTCGACAAGCTGATTGCGCGCGTTGATATCCCCCTTGGCGGCGCGCTCAAGATACTCCTTCTCCTGCGCCTTGGTCAGCGGCTTCGGAAAGCTCTCGCTGTTGGCGATATGGAGGATAAACAGAAAGATGTATTGACTGATGTACGATAAAAAAGAAAACATAAAAACACCTCTTGAAATATCTATTCAAGAGGTGTCGGTATTTTGCGTGTCCGCTTATTCTGCGTTGCCGAATTCCTGTAATTCCAGTCCCTTGTTATGCTCCAGCGCCCAGTCGATACTCCACTCGGAGCGGAACAGCAGGAGCTTATTCTCCTTGAAATCAGCGACAACCTTGGTATCGGACGCAAGGTCGAGGGCTTTGTAATCACATTCGGAGGTGATCCAGCGGATAAACTGATAAGGGGTGGATTCCATGATGATATCCACGTTGTATTCATTCTCCAGCCGGTACTTGAGTACGTCGAATTGCAGTACGCCGACAACGCCGACGATGACCTCCTCCATACCGGATTCCGGCTCATGGAAAATCTGAATCGCGCCCTCTTGTGCAATCTGATTCATGCCCTTGACAAATTGCTTGCGCTTCATCGTGTCCTTCTGACGAACCAGCGCAAAATGCTCCGGCGCAAAGGTCGGGATTCCTTTAAAGGCAAATTTCTGTCCCGGTGAAACTATCGTGTCGCCGATAGAGAAAATTCCCGGGTCAAAAACGCCGATAATATCACCCGCATACGCCTCGTCAACAACCTCACGCTCCTGCGCCATAAGCTGCTGCGGCTGGGATATCTTCATCTTGCGGTCGCCCTGAACATGGTATACGTCCATATTTTTATCAAATTTTCCCGAACAAATACGCATAAACGCAACGCGGTCGCGGTGCGCCTTGTTCATATTCGCCTGAATCTTAAAGACAAATGCCGAGAAGAAATCGGAATCGGGCGCAATCATCTCGCCTCCCGCTTCTCTGGGCAGAGGCCCTGTCGTCAGGCTGAGGAATTCCTGTAAAAAAGGTTCAACGCCGAAGTTGTTGAGCGCCGAGCCGAAGAATACAGGCGTCAGCTCGCCCTTGCGAACCAAATCGAGGTCAAAATCATTTCCCGCGCCGTCAAGCAGGTCAATATCGTCAAAGAGCGAATCCTTCTGACCGTAATACAGCTTGCTGTCGAGGTCCGGGTCGTCCAAAGAAAGCTCAACCGTTTCCACCTCATGCTGACCGTTATTCGCGATATAGGAAAGAATCTTTTTTGATTTCCTGTCGTAAACGCCCTTGAATTCCTTACCCGAGCCGATCGGCCAGTTCATCGGGCAGGTATTGATGCCGAGAACATTCTCAATGTCCTCCAAAAGGTCGAACGGGCTTTGTGCGTCGCGATCCATCTTATTGATAAAGGTGATGATCGGAATATGCCGCATAACGCATACCTTGAACAGCTTGCGGGTCTGGTTCTCAACACCCTTGGATGCGTCGATAACCATAACGGCGCTGTCAGCCGCCATCAGGGTGCGGTAGGTATCCTCGGAGAAGTCCTGGTGTCCGGGGGTATCGAGAATATTGATACAGTAGCCGTCATATTTGAACTGCAATACCGACGAGGTAACGGAAATACCTCTCTGCTTTTCAATCTCCATCCAGTCGGATACAGCGTGTCTGGCGGTTTTCTTACCCTTGACCGAACCGGCAAGGTTGATTGCGCCGCCGTACAGCAACAGCTTTTCTGTCAGTGTTGTCTTACCGGCGTCAGGGTGAGAGATGATAGCGAAGGTGCGCCGCTTTTCTATTTGCTCTGTTAAATTGCTCAATGGTTGCCTCCGTGAAAAATCGCATGCTGAATTTGTTGATACTTAATAATTTTACTCTAATATTATGGTAAAAGTCAACAAGTTTTTTGCCCTTTTTTCTACATCTAAATGTACAAAATCTATTGACATTTTGCCGTCGATTTATTAAGATATACACATAAAGAAGATTTCATCTAAGTTTTTTCATATACCTTCCAAACCGAGGCGAGAACGCAAGTTCTCGCCTCACCCCTTTTCAGCACGTTTTCAGGAGTTATTTATGTGTCATTCAGGACTTTATATCCATATTCCTTTCTGCGACGGTAAGTGCGCCTACTGTAATTTTTTCAGTATTCATTCGGATAATCAAGCAATCGAAGAATATACCGACCATCTTATCCGCTCTGCATTTACTTGGGGAAAGAAAATCAACCGTTCTTTTGATACCGTCTATTTCGGCGGTGGTACGCCCTCGCTTCTCGGCCATGAACGGCTGATTCGGATATTGAATGCCGTAAAACAAGCCTTTTCGGTAGCGGATAACGCGGAAATTACCGTCGAGGTCAATCCCTCGTCAACCGAACCGTTGGATTTTTCCGCCATGAAATCAGCAGGCTTCAACCGTCTTTCTATCGGTCTGCAATCGGCGAATGAAAACGAGCTTGCAATATTAGGCCGCCGGCACAGCGTTGACGACGCCCGCAGAACCGTTCTCGAGGCGCAGCAGGCAGGCTTTGATAATATCTCGCTCGACGTCATGCTGGCGATTCCTAAGCAGACGCCGGAGTCGCTGCATCATACGCTGGATTTTTGTGCGGAATGTAAGGTACAGCATATCTCTGCGTATATCCTCAAAATCGAACCGGGAACGCGCTTTTATCGCAACAAGGACTCTCTTCCTTTTTTTGATGATGATGCTCAGGCGGCGATTTATGAGGATGCTGTGAGCTATTTGAACAGGCTCGGCTATCAACAATATGAAATTTCCAATTTTTCTTTACCGGGATATGAAAGCCGTCACAACCTGAAATATTGGCACGACGAGGAATACCTCGGAATCGGGCCGTCTGCTCACTCCTTTATCGACGGAAAGCGATTTTATTATGATAACAGCTTTGAGGGTTTTTATGACGGGCGCATTATTGATGAAGGCTGCGGCGGTGACGAAGAGGAATATATCATGCTTGCGCTTCGGCTGAAAGAGGGGCTTGTATTCAATGAATACGAAAAGCGATTCGGCAAAAAGGTCAGCGATAAAATGCTGACCGCGGCTGAAAGGCTGGCAAGTAGCGGACTGGTAAAAATCTGCCCCTCTTCCCTCTCGCTGACCGTAAAAGGATTTTTGGTTTCTAACTCCGTTATCGCTTATTTGCTTCAAAACACTTGACAATATCGGGAAAACAAAGTAAAATGATGATTGCTGACAAACGAAATACGGAAGCGTATCGAAGTGGTCATAACGGGCCTGACTCGAAATCAGGTAGTCCTCACGGGCTCGTGGGTTCGAATCCCACCGCTTCCGCCATTAATACAAGAGGAGGGATACTTCAGTATCCCTCCTCTTGTATTATATCACAGAAAAGCGCAAGCGGTGGGATTCGAAGGCGACCGTGCCTTCGTCGTCGCTCGCCGTACAGGGATTTCCTTTAAAGAGTTAAAATAATTTTCTGCTGTTTACGTTAAAATATTGCATTTTTTGTAAAATTATGTATAATTGATTGTATTAAATTTAATTTAGGAGGAATGAGAAACATGAATTTACACAAGACCGGGTTAAAGGCTCTTGCGCTGTCGCTGGCGGCTGTATTTACAATTGGCTCAGCGTCCCTGACAGCGGCTTCCGCTGCCGAGAGGAGCGGCAAAGAGCAGGACATCACCGCATACTTATTTGATATGGACGATAAAACGACCATTAAGTGCATGATATATGACGATATGCCTTCCGTCCCCTATATCAACGTGATGGATTACCTCGGTAAACTCTACGACGACAACGAGTTTACGGTTGCCGACAACGGCAATGGTGTTTACACCGTGACCGGCTCAACAGAAAAGGCCATGGTGATAGACACGGAAAAAGATACTGTTCATTTTGATGAATATGAAAACTTTCTTCCCATTCAGACAACCGACGCGGACAACGACGGTCCTGAAGCGCCTTATGTGAAAAATCACGCTGAAATTGTCGAGGGAACGGTAAACAGCCTTGATCTCGATTACGGCAAATATCAAATCGACATTACTTCTGCAAACGGTTCTGCATATTTTCCGCTGACTACCATTGCAGATTTGTTCCCGCAGACCTATCTTTCTGCGATATATCTTGACAATACGATTTACTTTATGCAATCGATGGGAGCAGCGTATTTTAACACCGCATCCGTTTTTAATTCGACACTGCGCAGTAAGGATTTGATTGATTACACCTATCGCGAGCTGTGCTTTGTGATAGACAAATTGTACGGTAGGCCTCCCAAATCAAAGCTGACAAAAGAACTGGAAAACGCCGGATTTGACGAAGTGATGAGCAAACCGGAAAACAGCAGCATAAAGGAACTGTTGCTGTCCGATAGCCTGACTGACTTTTACACCGGTCTGGTACTGCTGGACAGCATGCTGGACGACGGAGGTCATACCGGCTTCAGCTCCGAATTCACCAAGTCGCTGCTTGACGAAAAAAACGTCACGAAATTTTCTACCGCGATAAATCAAATGCTGGATGACAAAAGCAGCCCCAACGCCCTTGCCATAGCCACTAATCTCCAGCTTCTTGAGGAAAAAGAGAAGACTTCCGAGGTATTGGCAGCACTCAGAAAAGACGCCTATTCCAAGTATGAAACCGTCAAGACATGGGAAGCAGACGACAGCGAGCAAATAATCGCTCAGCTGGTGATGAACAAAGACACGGCTGTTTTTGTATTTGACGAGTTTACAGACGCGGTGGTTGCGCCGTTTAAGTGGTCGCTGGACTATGCAAAGGAAAAGGGCGCCAAAAACTTTTTGATTGACCTTTCGCAGAACGGCGGCGGCAGTAACGCCGTAGTGATGTACATGATGTCCATTATGACCGGCAAAAGCGACCTTTATTCGAAGAATATGCTAACCGGCAACAAGGTACGCAAAACCGGCAACATTGACCGGAATTTGGACAATGTCATCGACGAAAAGGACGCAGAGCTGAACTATGATTTCCACTTTGCGCTGTTGACAACGCAGCAGTCTTTTTCCTGCGGCAATTATCTGCCCTGTCTGGCGCAGGAGCAGGAAATTCCCGTTATCGGTGAAACCAGCGGCGGAGGAACCTGCTATTTGTCTGAACACTTGTTCCCCTGCTCAGTGAACTATCCCCTTTCCGGCTTCAGAGTGATGCTCAAAGAAAACGGAGAGAATGTAGATGCGGGCGCCGCTGTCAACTACGAAACCGTAACCACTGACGCCGAAGGCAACAAGGATTACTCAAAGCTGTATGACATCGATACTGTCGCGGCAAATCTTGACGACTATTATTCGAAGCATACGCCCACCAAGGCGGCTGTCAAGACACCTTCTTCGGAAAAAGCAGGCAACTCGGCGGTCATGATCATTTTGGTGATTGCGTGCGTAGTTATCTTGTTTGCTGTTGTGATTATAGTTATCAAAAAGCGCGGCAAAAAAGAATCTGCCTGATAACAGGTTAACAGCAACTCACTGAAATCAAACGACCCCGGAAAGCAGAATGACCATCTGCTTTCCGGGTGCTTTTTTGTGTTGGTTATTCAATGGATTTGAAAATATCTAAAAAGGTGCTGTCGCAAAATAAAAAATGTCATTCTGAGGCTTTGCCGAAGAATCTGAAAGTGCTTAGATTACACGTGATAGGAGTAATCCTATTGGATAGATTGCACGATAAGATCCTTCGCTAAAGCTCAGGATGACACAATGAGGGGCTGTCGCATTTCTTAGTGCGACAGCCCCTTTTTGAGATAGATTTCGTTTAAAAAGATGATTTATTTATTCGGTACATTATCAGGTGTTGTAACAAAAGTGATAATGCTGGCGCCGGCGATTACGATAGAGATACCGATAATGACGCCGATTGTTGCCGCCATGATTATCGGATAGATGCAGCAGAAAATACCAAATATGACCATCAGAATCCCGACGCAGAAAGGCAGATACCAGCTTGTGCCAAGCACTTTTGTATCATATATCTTGTGCAAACGGCGAATCTTCCAACCGCGGATAATATCAATGATACCGTCGCATATAAGCCAGATAGCAATATAATAGATGATAAACGCGTCAATACCCAACTGCAGAATATAGCTGTTCAGAATAAAGAAGCCGAATACTGCAGAAAGAATCGCACCTGTCAGCATCCAACCATCCGCAAGGCCCTCTTTCTTCGCGTTGCCCCAGTTAATAAAGCGTCCGATTGAGTCAAAAATCATTGACAGACCGACCACATAACCGATCATCAGATAGGTGATACCCGGTGTAAACATACAGATAAGACCGCCGACAATCATGAAGATGCCGAAAATAACTGATAATACTTTTACAAATTTGCTCATTACTTTTCCTCCTGTAATTTTGATTTATTTGAATTCTCCGAATTTCGGATCCCACTGAATGACTTGATACTCTGCTCCCAGCTCCTTGACATACGGATCGTTCTTCATGATATCTTCCGCATCGGATGCATCGGGAACAGAAAGAATAGCTAAACCCGCCAAAGGATTGTTCTCATAAGGTCCGGCTGCACGTAACTTTTTCTCGTCGAGCAGCTTCTTTAAGTAAGCGTCATGCGCTTCCTTGCAGGCAGAAACATCAGCGCCCTCCTTCAACTCGTAGGTTGCGCGGAAATACTTGGTGCCGTCAGGGTCGGGAGTTTCCGGCTTGAGCATGCTGCCGCACTGAACATCCCATAAATTGACCGTTGAAGAAGCAACGAGGTCGTGAATGGAATAGGGATCGTTCGCTACCAGTTCATCCAGCTCCTTGCGGTCGGTTACCTTGAAAACCAGCTGCGCGCTGCGCACCGGTGTGCCGACGCCGGGGCCCGAAATCTGCAGCTTGTCTTCCTTCAAGAGCTTCTTGAGGTAACTGACATGGGCGTGCAGAAAGGTAGTCCAGCCTGCGATTTTTGTGTGCGTGAAAGTTACTACATAGTACTTCATGAAAATTTCTCCTTGAGTATCACTTATTCCTATCAAATCCGTTCAGCAAAGCCTCAAAATCAACCGTTCCGTACTGATAATGTTGCTTACTGGCGAGATCTGAAATTCTCAGCTTACGCAGTTCGTCGCCGAACGCCGTATTCGCGCGTCCGAAAGCGTTAAAAACCTTTTGCTCTTCCTGAGCGTATTCCTTGCCATGGACAAAGATTCTGCTACCGAGGCCGGAGGTTTTCAGCTCACATTCTTCTCCCTCGAGCGCCGCATAGATGTCATAGACGCTGATTTCCTCGACAGAGCGGGCAAGCCGGAATCCTCCATCCCTTCCCGGAGTTGAAGTGATAATCCCGGCAAGAACGAGCTTGCGGAGAATCTTTTTGAGATAAGAATCGGAAACGGATAGGATGGAACTTAATACCGTGCTTTTTAAGGGACGGTGGTCTTTCTCAAGCGAAAGGATGAGTACAACATAAATTCCCTGTTCTACGCATTGATTAACTACCATATTGAAATTCACATCCTTGATTAAGGATATTATATATCCATAGATATAAAATGTCAATATTATATCAAAATTTTTATGCAGCTTTATCTCTTTGCAATCCTCGGCAAGATAAGATATAATCAACCTATCAATGTCAATATTTGACAAATCATGACGGAGCGAGGTGATAATGTTGAAGAAAATTCTCAGCGTTGTTCTCTCACTTTTTCTTTTGACTTTTACCGCCTCTTCCCCGCCTGCCGCCTATCAAACAACAACATTTCACCTTGAAACCGATCATCTCACTCTGTGTACCAATCATAACGGCGCCTATCTCTTGAATTATCTCGGCGGTGCTTGTCATGTTGAAAAGCTTTCGCCCAATACCTACGGCGCCGATTTGCAGCTCAACCTTGCAATCTCTGTCGCCGGAGTATTTAATGATACTGTTGTTGCTATATGTAACGATACGCAAAATCGCCAAACAGTTGTATATACCTATCGCGCTGATACCGATATATTAAACAACTTTGTGATTGCGAACAGCCTATGTGAAAGCAGCTACGGCTACTGTTATGACGGCAGTATTTATCTTGTACCTGACAATCGGCTGAATACCATTGAACGGTATAACGGCTACGGAAAGCTAATCGACAGCTATCGCTTTGACAATCGAATCAATCAGTTATATGCCGATTACAACGGGAAGCCCTTTGCGATTTGCGCCGACGGAACGCTTTATCGGATGAAGAATGACCGTTTTATTGCCTGCGGCTCGGGTGTAACCGCTCCTGTTACTTACTTTTCCGAAAATTTACTTTCCGATGCGTCGGGAAAGGTCTTTGAATCCGATTTCAACAGGTGCCGTTATCTCTTTACGGCAGATTCGCCGTACGGTCGTTCTCAGCCATGCTGCATTGACGGCGTAGTCTACTATCCCGACAATCATAAAATCACCGGGTACAATTCAGGTACTGGTGAAAAAGAATCAGAGCTTTCATTGGATTCTTCTGTTATCGGTCTATATGCCGATAGCGGATATATCAATGCGGTCGGCACAAGCACAGAGGTAACTGTCAACAAAATCAGGACGGATGAGCTTACCTCTTTAAAGCATAAAGCGGCAGAGAACATTTCCTATCGGGACACGGAGCAGATTTCAGGCGGCGAACGCGCGAATGGAAATGACACGATTACAAGCGACATTTACCATATTGATTTTGAAAATTACAGTATCAGCGGAATTCCCTCGGGTACCACTCTCGCTCAGCTGAAAAAGAATATAGATTACGGCGATTTTACCGTTACGTTTTATCGCGACGGCACAGTAAAGAAAAGCGGAAACTGCGGTACCGCAATGACGGCGGTGTTTGACAGCGACCGTGCGCAATACACCTTTGAGTTGTCTGTCATCGGCGATATTACGGGCGAAGGAAATGTCAACAGCCGCGACCGTAATCTGCTGATGGAGTATCTGATTGGAAGCGCTGACTTCAACGGCGTATACGTAACCTCCGCCGATTTATCGGGCGACGGTATTTTGGATGTCAAGGATCTCGCCTTGCTGCACAGGATGATTGCATAATGTATAGAAAAATCCCTGCTCACCTCGGTAAGCAGGGATACTTTTTATTTCTGGTCGGGTGTAGCGGTATCGCGGTCGGCGCGATAATAGCTAGCGCCGTCTAAGGTAAGGATACCGTCCTTGATAACATACTCGGATTGATGGACAACGGTATCCTCCGCTATCCATGTAATATTCAGCTCATTATTCTCTACGGTATAGGTGCAGTTACGGCGGATTTCCGTATAGTTGCCGTTAGCAAACTCGTATGCTTCCGAGAGAATCATGCTGCCGTCATCATTAAAGATGATGGTTTGCTTGGCGTCATCGGTAGAATAGATATTCACCCATTCTCCCGTCAGTTCCTCGTCAGCGGTGAAATCTTCGGGAAGCGCGAGGCCGGATTCGCTTTTCTCAGTCTGCGTCAGTACAAATTCCTGTCCCTCGGGATCGTCGGGGTACGTGATTACCATTTCCTGACTGCCGGCAACACGTGAGCCTGAAATCTTATAATTGATTTCCGCTCCGAAGAAGATGCACCCGACGCTCTGTGCGTAAGGCACGTCGGCAGATACCAACAGCTTATTAACGTCGCTGTCGCTCTTATCCTTGGTGTAATTCGCGGTTATCTCAAACGAGCCGATATACGCCTTAAAGACGTTTTCATCCTGGAATTCAAAGTACCAGTTGACATTATCCGTTTCGGATGACCATACCCATGTCACGCCCTCGGGCTCAGCTATCCAGAAAATTTTGTAGGCGAAGAACGCCAGCAGAGACGCCGCAACAAGACACAGCGAGATAATGACGGGTATCTGGATATAGGGGTGCTTTTTCTTAGGAGCTTCCGGCTCCTCTTCCTCAATCCAACGGGATGTTTCGGAGACTGATAAAGGCTCTGTTACCTTTACCTCGGTTTCATCTGTATGATTCATATATCTTCCTCCATTTACTTAACAAATTATATGATACTACATTGAGCGGGATAAATCAACAATTTTTGAAACGAATTCATAAATTTATTATGATTAATTCAAAAATCTGCGAAAATGATATTGTAAACAGACGCGGAATATGGTATAGTTTAGACGGTTATTTATGCCTTATTTTGATATGGAGGGTGTTTAATATGGATTATAATGCAAGTTATCGGGAATGGTGCGAAAAAGCTCACGAGGACGCACAGCTTGTGCAGGAGCTTTCGGACATAAAAAATGACAATGACGCGATTTACGACCGCTTTTATACGACGCTGAAATTCGGCACAGCCGGACTGCGCGGTATTCTCGGCGCAGGTACAAACCGTATGAATATCTATGTGGTCCGTCAGGCGACGCAGGGACTCGCGAATTATATCAAAAACAATATCGGCGGCGGAGCGGTCGCGATTACGCATGACTCCCGCATCAACTCCGATCTTTTTATGGTTGAGGCGGCTCGCGTGCTGGCGGCAAACGGAATCAAGGTGTATATCACTACCGAGCTGCAGCCCACTCCCGTGCTGAGCTATCTTGTCCGTCATCTCGGCTGCGTAGCGGGCATCATGGTGACTGCCAGCCACAATCCTGCCAAGTATAACGGCTACAAGGTATACGGCAGCGACGGCTGTCAGATGACCGACGTCGCCTCGGGTATGGTATATGACGAGATTCAGAAGCTCGATATGTTCGACGATATTCAGCTCTGCGATTTTGATAAGGCAGTTCAGAACGGCGAGATTGAATATGTCGCCGACAGCGTATATGACAGCTATGTCGCTGAGGTAGAAAAGCGTCAGGTGAATGTCGGCGCGTGCAAGGGCTCTGATCTCAGCGTGGTATATACTCCCCTGAACGGCGCGGGCAATAAGCTTATTCGACGCGTTCTCGGCGAAATCGGCGTAGAAAATCTGCATATCGTTAAAGAGCAGGAGCTGCCCGACGGCAATTTCACCACCTGTCCTTTCCCGAATCCCGAGCTGAAAGAGGCGTTGCAGAAGGGTCTGGAGCTTTGCGAAAAGGTTGGAGCGGATTTACTGCTCGCCTCCGATCCCGACTCCGACCGTGTGAGCATTGCCGTTCGCAAAAATGACGGCACTTACCGCCTGTATACCGGTAACGAAATCGGCGCAATGCTGACGGAGTATATTCTATCCTCCCGCAAGGCGCTCGGCACTCTGCCCGAAAAGCCCATTGTCGTCAAAACCATTGTCACCACAAAAATTATCAAGGCTATCTGTGATAAATACGGCTGTGAAATGCGCGACGTTCTGACCGGCTTTAAATATATCGGAGAAATCATCCTCGGACTTGAGAAAAGCGGCGAGGAGGAGCGCTTTGTATTCGGCTTTGAAGAGAGCTGCGGCTATCTCTCCGGCTCATACGTGCGCGATAAGGACGCTGTCGTCGCTTCTCAGCTGATTTGTGAAATGGCAGCTTATTATAAAAAGCAGGGCAAGTCACTGGTCGACGTAATCGACGGTCTGTATGAGGAATACGGTCACTATCTCAATACCACCCTTGACTTCTACTTTGACGGCGCGGCAGGTATGCAGAAGATGAGCGATATTATGACCGTCCTCAGAGAAAACGGCCCCACAGTAATTGCCGGCGAGAAGGTTGTCGCCACAGCAGATTATCTCAAGAGCGAGGCGAAGGATATCACGACCGGCACCGTCGAGCATATCGACCTGCCGAAGTCAAACGTCCTCTCCTTCACTACAGAGAGCGGCAACTGCGCGATTGTCCGTCCCTCCGGTACCGAGCCGAAAATCAAGATTTATATTACCGCAATCGCAAAGAACTTTGACGACGCTCACATAATCACCGAAAAGATTGCCGCGGATATGAAAGGCTATCTTGAATAAAAAATAAGTCAATATTTTTCAGCGGACGCTTTATCGGGCGTCCGCTTTTTGTTGCTATGAAATCCCATCTTGACAAATTAGAATATTTGTTCTATAATAGCACTATAGAATATTTGTTCTAATATATTGAGGTGCGCCATGAGAACGATTTTGCACAGTGATTGCAACGGTTTTTATGCGAGTGTAGAGTGTCTGTACGATCCGAAAATCCGCAATCAGCCCGTCGCGGTTGGCGGCGATGCGGAAAAGCGCCACGGGATTATCCTTGCCAAAAACGAAATTGCGAAAGCCTATCACATCAAAACAGGCGAAGCAATCTGGCAGGCGCGTCAGAAATGCCCCGAGCTGGTAGTGGTACCGCCGCATTTTGACCGCTATATGCGGTTTTCTCGGCTATGCAGGCGAATATACGCGGACTATACCGACCGCATCGAAAATTTCGGTCTGGACGAAGCGTGGCTGGACGTCAGCGGTAATGACGCGGACGGCGAGGCGATCGCGCAGGAAATCCGCAAAAGAATCAAGGATGAACTGGGAATTACCGTCAGCATCGGCGTGAGCTTCAATAAAATTTTCGCCAAGCTCGGCAGCGATTACAAAAAACCCGACGCGGTAACGGTGATTTCCCGGGAAAACTACCGTGAAAAGGTTTGGTGCCTGCCTGTCGAGGATTTGCTGTATGTCGGCCGCAGCACCAAGAAAAAGCTCAATCAGCTGGGTGTTTTCACCATCGGAGAGCTTGCCGCCCTCCCCCTCTCCCTCCTCAGGGGCAACTTCGGCAAATGGGGCGACGTACTGCATACCTTCTCGAACGGCTATGACGCGTCGCCTGTCATGTATGCCGACGAAAGCTCGGCGGTAAAGTCTATCGGTAATTCGACAACTGCCATCCGCGATTTGGAAAATGACGAGGACGTCAAGATGATTTTCATGGTTTTGTGCGATTCGGTGTGCCGCCGACTGCGTGAGCAGGGCGCCAAGGCGGGCTTAGTCTCAATATCTGTTCGCGACAGGGAGCTGTCGAGCTTTACGCGTCAGCATAAGCTGAACGTCCCGACGGATATTACCGAAGAAATACTGGACGCGGCGATGGAGCTGTTCCGTGAAAGCTATCACTGGAGCAAGGGCATCCGCAGTCTCGGCGTCAGCGTCGGCGAGTTGACGCCGTCGGGCAGTCCCTGTCAGCTCAATCTGATGAATGATGAAAGAAAGCGCGAGCGTATGGAACGGCTTGACCGTTCTTTGGACAGCCTGAAGCGCCGGTTCGGCACTTTCTGCGTGCGTCCGGCAACCCTGATGAAGGATACCGCGCTATCGGGGTTCAGCCCTAAAGAAGAGCATATTATCCATCCCGTAGGATATTTTTAAAAGAAAGGCGGATTATCGTGAAGCAATATATATCGGTAACGGCAAAATTCGACGCGGAAGGCAATGTTCTGCCGCTGTGTATCAACTGGGACGACGGACGGCAATTCCCGATTGACCGTGTAACCGACGTCCGTTTTGCGGCGTCGCTCAAGGCAGGAGGAGCAGGCATCCGCTATACCTGCCGGATTCAGTCGCATGAAAAATACATTTTTCTGGAAGAAAACCGCTGGTTTATCGAGAATGACAAGGCGGGATAATGATAAGAGGCAGGTTCTTGACCTGCCTCAAACTTTTATCCGAAGTAAACATCATAATCGCCGTAGTTGACGATAATATGCGTGATATTGCCGTATTCATCCGTGAGAATATCATATTCCGAGGCAACGCCGTCGCTGTACTGTACGGCAACGATGTTGTCATAGAGCCGATAGGTTCCTGTACGGATTGCGCCCGACGCCGGGTCGATACACATCTCAAACGTCCCGTCGGAATCAAATGCCGCATAGCAATAACTGTAGCCCTCGCCGAACACAACGCGCGGTGGCGCTTCCGCACCGGTGGAGTGGTCGACGACGAATTTGACCGTCATCGAAGCGGATATAAGCTGCTCCTCATACGGAACAGACGGTTCGACCGTTCCGTCATAGCTCGTCGGTATGGCGTTAGTCTCTTCTGTTTCCGCTTCAGGCTCGGGCAAATCGGAAATCGTGTCGCTTGCCTCAATATAATCCTCAGGTACGGAATACTCGTCCGCGCCGTCATCCGACGTGCTGCTGTCAACCTCAGCCGCAGACGAAGAAGTATCGGCGGACTTTGACTGATTTTCATTATCAGACGACGTAGCAGCGATAACGCCGCCCGATACGGCGAGTACAGCGGCTAAGCCGACTATTGCTATCACTTTATAATTCATTATCATTTACCTCCTGCTGAGTCTGCTCATGTTCGCGAGCCATTCGGAGGAGCGTGCTTTGCTTGACCATTTTACCGTTGAAATAAATATAATCGTCGGTATCCTTCAGCTTGGTAATATCAATTGAGGAGAAATCCTCCTCGTCAACAACAGGCTCCTTCGCCTTCGGCTTGTCCCCGTCAGAGGTTTTATCCTTCTCGTACTCCTTTTTGCCCTCGCCGGACGCCATACGATACATCCCGTCATAGATAAAGAAAACATAAATAAAAGTGAAAATCGCGGGAACAAGCAGCGCCCATAAAGCGGTGACGATGATAATAAAAACCAGCGTGGAGCCTGAGAAAAACATAACGGTAAGGAGAATTGCCGCAAATACCGCCAGCGCCAGCAGCGCAAAAAGGTTGTTTTTGATTTCTCCGTAGGACATCAGCAGGCAGTTCTTGTAGATATACCTGAGCGGAATATCAAAGGTCACCGTCATCAGCGGGAGATACAGGCTCATAAAAAAGAGGAACAGCACGACAATAACGCAGAAAAACAGCATTACGCCGAACACCCATGACTGCGACATCAATCCGATATAGAGATTGATAGACAGAAAGCTGATGATGCTGAGAATGGAAATCACTACGCCGTGCAGTAAGAACGGCAGGAAATTTTCTTTAACGCCCGAGATATAGGTCTGAAAAACGCTGACCTTTTCATCGCCGCGGACGATATTGCGAACGACCTTGACAACGCCCGCGTAAAACGGATAAATAAAAATGATACTCAACAGACAGAAGATGATATTCGCGTTACCTAAAATCGCTATACTTAAAAAGTAAAAGGCAGTGAAGAACAGGAGCGAAGGCGCCGCAAATATCAGGTTTGTCAAAAGCACTCTCGGAAAATTTGTGAATAACTTTTCGAGCAGTATTTCAAATTTCAGTTTTTGTCTTTCCATAAACCCCTCAACGATACGAAAAACGCATCAAAAATCAAAATGATTCGCAAATGAAATCCACAGAAGCATATCTAAAACCGCACAAGCTCCCGAGGATAAAAACGCAAACGCGCTCTTTTTCAGATAAGTTTTAAGTCCCTGTGACAGCGTAGGTTCTTTGTCGCAGCCGAACAGCGACAACCGCATAAAGCGGATAGACAGTCGAAAAGACGCCTTTGCGTAAACGACAAGCGTAAAGAGAAACAGTACGGTTCCCGGCAGAACAATCAGGATATAAAATCCAATTCCGGACACCTTATAAAACGCGAAAATAACAGCGGAGGACAGCCCGACGGAAAAGCCCTTGACTATCGCAAGCAGGGGTATTGCAGTAAAGCCCCACGCCGATAATGCACATAAAAATGCCGCAAAAATAAACAGAAAATACGAAGCAAAGCAGGACAGGAATATTTCAAAAGCAGACATTTCAAGTCTTGCTTCAATATTAGTGATAAAGAGAAAATCGAGCTTTTGCCCAAGTGTGTCATCCACTCCCCTGCTCCCCGCCGCGCCGACGGCAAGTCCGAGCAAAAAGAGAATAACAAAAACGGTCTGAAAGCCGAATTTGGACGCAATACCCTTAATCGTCAGGCGCGGCCGCTTGACCGCGGGAAGGCGAATGGTTTTTTGCTTATTGCGGAAAGTAAATACAATGCCCTTCATAAAATCACCTGATGAATCTTATGCAGGGCTTGTATCGTTTATGTATTATTAATTCTGTCTGCGCAATTTGTGCACTCGAATCAATCAGTGCTTACTTAAGGAGTACAGAAGGACGGATTGCTCCGGCAATAATAGCTGATATTATACTTATTATTGTTATAGCACAGTTCGTAATCACCGTAGAGGAACATTTCAACCTCATCCATACGGCGGTACAGCAGCCCATAGAGGCACTCGCCGCCGGCATGATGAATCGAACAAAGCTCATAAATCAGATTATTCTTGTTGACATATTTCAAGTCTAGGTTGCCGGAGGTACTCTTTGATGAAATGTAATCGGTGCTGACATAGCCGGTCGTACCGTCGGTAAGCTTTACATTCCACCATGAGCTGTTCGTTTTGGCAATAACCGTAATCGCCGTACCGTAATCCATTTCTTTGATAATCGCGGTGTTAGTGCCGGGGCCCTTACGCAGGCGCACATCCGAACCGTTGATATAATAATATGAGGACTGGGAGCCCGAGCCGTCAGAGCAATTCAGCAGCACACGACCCACGTCTGAGTTATCGGAGATAACGCCGGTTCCGGTATTATAAACCAGACTGACAAGCGCGTCGAACTGCTGTTGATTGAACTTGACCTTGTTTCTCAGCAGGAATTCGTTCATCTTGGTAGCGTAGCCGTCGTTATTGACGGACTGTACCAAATATGCGAACGCCTCGCGCTTGGTCAAATGATTGTAGAATTGCTGACCGGTAAAGATAACGCGTCCGTAACCAATCGTAGGATCGCCCGTCCACGGATCATTGTAAATATCAGAGAGAAAGCCTTCAAATATAGCAATCAGGTTGATAACCTCATCGGAAGCGCGCCGCTCGGTACAGACCGTAGTGGTCTTATTCGTTGAATTCGCGACAAACGCCGAGGTCGTACCGTCGTTACAGGTCTCCCACTTATTGTTATACATCGAGTAAGCGACAACCTTATAGGTTCCCGCGGCGGAAAAGGTACCGTAGCCCGTCCAGACATAGGTGCTGCCGTCAGCGACCTTAGATGTCGCGTTGATCAGCTTTGAGGTACCGTCGCTGTAATAAATACGGAAGCAGGCGGCGGTGCGCGTCTTATCGGTGATACAGATAAAGCTGACCTTTTGCCCCTTGGTGGCGCAGTTCGGCGAACAATACGCAAAGCGAATCGGCGCCGCCGCACTGACTGTCACCAGACAGGTTGCCACACCGGACGAGGTTCGTGCCGAGATAACGGCGTAGCCCGCCTTTTTGCCGACGACATAGCCGCCGTCGACTGTCGCTACACTCGTATTGGAGCTTGACCATGACACGCCGCCGGTCGTTGAACGCAGGTAGAGAGTTTTGCCCGCAGGCATTGACGCGGTTGTATTGGAAATATGGACATAACCGCCGCTGATGACCGTAATATAACAGGTAGCGGATTTTGTCGAGGTTTTCGCGGTAATTGTCGCCGAGCCGGCTGCAACACCTCTGACAATACCCGCCGAGTTAACGGTAGCGACGCTTGTATTGGAGCTGGTATAGGTAACCGTCGTATTTGACGTAGTAAAAAGCTGATAGTAACAGCCCTTATATACCGTTGCGCTTGAGGGCGAAAGCGACAGTGTTTCCGTGGGCTTCGCGGGCGGCGAATAGGTCTGACTTGAAACAGTGACGGTGCAGGTCGCTTTTCGGTTGCCGTTAACGTCCTGAGCGGTAACGGTCGCCTTGCCTGCCTTAACGCCCTTCACGATACCCTTTGCCGATACCGTGACAACAGCCGTATTGGAGGAGGTAAACTTCATATTGACAACCGACGCTTTGGTTGCGGAATCAAAAGCAATCAGCTTATACTCCTCCTTGATATCAAGCGTCAGAGAAGCTTTATTGAGAATCAGCTTGGATGCGCCTGTCTCCGCCAAATCCTTTGAGGCGGATTTCGACGTCAGCGGCGCTTCGGCACTTTCTTCTGAAGCATTCACAGGGAAAGAAAATAACACGCTGAAGAATATCAACAGAGCCAGAGCCAGCGATAAATATTTCGACGGCTTTTTGAATAATCTGAGCATATTTTCCCTCCTGTTTAAACGAATACACAGTATATTGTACTATAAACGACAATCAAATTCAATTGAAGTTACAGCTTTGTATTTTTATTCAGCTTTTTATGCCATTTTAAAAGGTAAAAAGTAACAATCCTTGTAATACAAATATCATATATCAAAAAGAACACATTACCGATGACCAGAAAAACTGCCGGCAGATATACGCCGAAGATAATGTAGCTGTCTTTCGGAATGGACAGCAGATTGATTCCGATAAAAAAGTCGGCAATCACACATACGTTGAACACGGCAAATTTGACGATATATTGCACAAACTTGCTCGGTATGCGTTCAATCAGGCTTTTAATAATCGGATAAAAGCCGAGAAACATTGTATAAATCAGAGCAGCTTCTTTATCCGGAACAAGAAGAAATGACAAAATCGCGGTGACGACATAGACGGAAAGCGCAAAGCTGTAGCCTATCTCGATAACGATGACAACCAGCAGCATTCCCGCAAAGGTCGGAAACGCAAAGGTGCCGAACGGTATCAGCGCCGTCATAAACATCATCACCAGTCCCAGCGCGGCAACAGCGCCGCCGAGAGAAACCTTGACGGATGTTTTCATTGTATCAGCAGCCGCGGGCGCAGTTACACAGGCAATTCGCGCAATATACCGTGGCGCAGACGTCACAGCAGGTACAGTCCGATCCCGTACCGGCGGTATTGTAGCCGGGATTATTATAGGTGCGGCGCGCATTCATATTATTGAGCATCGCGGAATACTCGGCGTTGCCGGGATCCATATTGTGGGCGCGCTGAAAATAATTGAATGCCTGATCGCTCCAGCCGCGGCGGGAATAAATCATACCCATCAGAAAATACCATTCCGCGTTGCGCTTTTCGGATGCAACGCCGTTGAGAATCTCGTTCGCGTCGTCCAATCTGCCCTCCATAATCAGCTTGCGTACATCAGGAAAGGTGCTGCTGGCTGAATTGCCGGAAAAGGAGGTGCTGCCGGAGCCGTTCTTACGCTCTTCACAGATAGCGTCGTAAGCAGCGTTGATTTCCTTCATCTTCTCTTCCGCTAAATCCGAGAGCGGATTATCGTTATAGTTATCGGGATGATACTTCTTCGCCAGCTCACGGTAAGCGTGCTTGATTTCTTCATCGGTTGCGTTCGGCGATACGCCGAGGACTTCATAAGGATTGTTCATAATTTACTCCGTATTCTTTTCTTTATATTTATCTGCAATTTGATTTTGTATACTGACGCACGAAAATGTGAGTACGTTCATAATAATGCTGTCGAATCTGCCTTTATCCAGTAAGCCGTAAGAGAGCAGCGCCTCGGACAGACAGTGATTCAAGGTGGGAATCAGGCGTTCGCCGGGATTTTCATCGGCGTTATTCAAAGCAAAGGGGTTAAAATTACCGTGCTTGATATCGTCGGCGTAATCATCCGCCGCGTCAATCAGATAAATCCAACGCCCGATATAATAGCCGAACGTCGATAGAATCCGCTTGACCTTTTGCGGGTCCTGATTCGTTTTGAGCTTTACCTCGTCGGGAATCAGACCGCACACCTGCGACAGCATTGTCGCCGTCGGGTCAGCCGCCATATCGAGGTGACATTCGGGATTCCGCTCCGCCTCCAATTGGGCGTCCAGCATATTCTTGACGATATCCACTATCTGCGGATATTTCTTTTGACATTTTCTCCGCCATGATGCAAAGAACGGCTGTATCAGCCGGTACAGTATCCGCTTATACCACGGCGAGTCAATCAGGTTGTCCCTCAGCTTGTAGTACGCGGCGGCAACTGACAGCGCTGCCGCAAGGGACAGCGCCTTTGACTCCGTTTTTGCGTAGGCGCATTTTTTAAGGGGATTAAAGCGGCATCGCCCCGCGTAAAAGGTCGGGTCATCCTCCTCCAGCGACATAATCAGCAGCGCGTAAAAGGTACAGTCATAGCTGAGAATCAGGCGGGCAAAGATGGAATAATCTTTGCCCAACTGCTTACACAGCGCGCAGTATATGGACTTGTAGGTGTCGTACTCTTTACCGAGCAGGTTCGCCCTGTCAACCTTTACATAGCCGAACAATTGCATCTTCCCCCATATTATACTTAATTATTGTATCATAATCGCCGTTGCTAAAAATTAACAAAATATGAATTTTGACATAAGAATCGGTTGTAATTTGACAGGAACAGCGCTATAATAAGCCTGAATAACCAAATATCAGGTGAAAAATGAACGTATTTGATTTTGACAATACCATTTATCGCGGCGATTCGACTGCGGACTTTGTGAAATATTGCATGATGCGGCACCCGAAAGCCCTGCTGTATCTCCCCTATATCGGTTGGGTCAGTCTGCGCTACTATGCCTTTCATAAAGGCACCAAAACACAATTCAAAGAAAAAATGTACCGCTTTTTGAAAGCGTGCGATACAGACGCGGATGTGGAAAGCTTTTGGCAGAAAAAGCGCGGTAATATTAAAGCGTTTTACGGCGATATCCACCGTGATGACGATGTAATTATCTCCGCGTCGCCCGAATTCCTGTTAAAGCCCTTGGAAAAGCTCCTGAATTTCAATGTGATTGCTTCGCGCGTATCTCCCGTTGACGGTACAACCACAGGAGAAAATTGCTATCACGAGGAAAAGGTCAGACGGTTCAGCGAACAATACCCCAACGCGGAAATTGACGAATTCTATTCGGACAGCTATTCGGACGAGCCGCTGGCATTGCTCGCAAAGAAAGCTTTCATCGTAGAAGGAGAAACGCTAAAGCCATGGAATTACAACCGGCATAAGAAAAATCTGCGAATATAAAAAGGTCGGCTCACCTTACGGAGCCGGCCTTTTTTCTTATGTTCAATTTTCCTGGTCGGTGCTGCATCCGCAGCCGCCCTCGCCCGTGGCGCTGTCGGAAACATTCGGCGGGAAGAACTCGTCGGTCGGGAAATCAAGGCGTGAGAACATCTCGCAGGGGCTGTCGGTTGAGCCGGTGCAGCGTTTCTCGGGTACGCAGAAATCATACGCGGGAATCAGCATCTGTACGTTTCTGAGCAGCTGAACGATTGAGAATACGCCGAGGGTCGCCAGAACAACTTTCTCGCCGCAGTCCGCAATCGCTCCGCCGAGCTTTGTCGTAATCGCCGAGGGCACCTTGCACGGCAGGCGGTGGCAGGGCTTCTTTGTTTTTAAGGAAGCCGCGAGCGGAATCGGCTGCGCCACCTGTACATTCGCTGTCGGCAGACTGCGCGCGGGAGAATTCTGGGTATCGTATTCGTCTACGCTCAAATCGGACGAGAAGATGCGGACATTGCCCTCAGAACCGTAGAGAATCACCTTTTTATCGGATATGCAGAGACCCGTTACCTCTGTGGGCGTTGTGCAGGGCGAGGTGAATACATCCAGTGTTACCTCAAAGAAGTATGTCATGTCAATGGAGTAAAACCCCCGGTGGAACGGCACCGGCTCGATATCGAGCATAACATTCAGTACGTCCGCGTCTCTCAGGCGGACATTGACCGCCGTATCAATCAGCGCCTGACCCTCTTTGGTAAAGAAAACAGGCAAATCCGACAGGCAATCCTTGTCGCCGCAGCTGTCATATACGCGGCGGGCGTCGATGCATACAGCTTCGCTGCAGCCGCGGTTATCGTCGTTGGTCGTCATATTTTCAGCCATCAATAAAACCTCCAAAATGTAGATTGATGTTTCGGTTTACATCACTACATTTTATGGAGGTTTTCCTGTTATGTGAATCTTTTCGTTTATGAGATAATCTCCATCTTTGAGAAATTCGCCATCAAGGTTTTTGTGCCGACCTTATCGAAGGCGATTTCCAGCATAGTATCGTTACCCATCGGCGTGGTCGAAAGTATCATTCCTTTGCCGAATACCTTATGCAGCACCATGTTGCCGACAGCATACCGATTCGTCGAGGGCTGTGTCACCGGCTTTTTCTTAGCGAACGGGTCAAAGCTCTGCTTCGGCTGATATTCAAGCTGATGCGCCTTGAAAGTATTTTCATTCCCTGTTTTCTCGACCAAGCCCGAGGGAATTTCCGTAATAAAGCGGCTTTCTCGGTTATGGGTCGTCGAGCCGAACAACATTCTCTCGCGGGTTTTCAAAAGATACAGCTTCTCTTTTGCGCGGGTGATACCGACATAGGCAAGGCGGCGTTCCTCGCCCAACTCGGAGGCTTCGATGATTGTCTGCATGGAGGGAAAAACACCCTCCTCCATACCGGGGATAAATACGATGGGGAATTCCAGTCCCTTTGCGGAGTGGAGCGTCATCATCACAACGCTGTCGGTCTCGGTATCATAATTGTCGATATCCGTCATCAAAGAAATTTCCTCGAGGAAGGCGCCGAGGGTCGCGTCGTCGCCGTAATCCTCCTGAAACTTGATGATATTCGAGGAAAGCTCGTCGATATTTTCGATACGCTGCTCGTAATCATCCTTCTCCGCCATCAGATAATTTTTATAGTCGGTATGCTCAAGAATCAGATTGTATAATTCTGCAAGAGAATATTCTTCAACCTCGTAAGCTTCAATCAAACCGTCGATCAGCTTCGCAAACGATTCGAGCTTTGCGGCGGCTCTGGAGAGGGCGGGATAATCGGATGCGTGCTTGATGACAGAATAGACGCTTTCCCCTATTCCCGCGGCAATATCCGAAGCCTTTGTCATGGTCGTTTCGCCGATAGCGCGCTTCGGCTTGTTGATGATTCTGCGCAGGCGGATATCGTCATGCGGATTATTGATTACCTGTAAATAGGCTGTCATATCCTTGATTTCCTCGCGGTCATAGAAGCGGTGACCGCCGATGACACGGTGTGGGATACCCGAGCGTGACAACGCCTGTTCAATTGTGTTCGACTGGGCGTTCATACGATATAACACGGCGTAATCGGAGAAGCTTCTCCCCTCTGCGACGCCGTCAAGGATGGTGCGCGCAATAAACATCGCCTCATCCCGTTCGGACGGGGCGGTGTGTACGGTGATACGCTCGCCGGTAGGATTCTCCGTCCAAAGGGTCTTTCCCTTGCGCTCAATATTATTCTTGATGACGTTGTTCGCCGCGTCAAGAATCGTTCCGGTGCTGCGGTAATTCTGCTCCAGCCGTATCACTGTCGCTCCCTTGAACTCGTTCTCAAAGGAAAGGATATTTTCAATCGTCGCGCCGCGGAAACGGTAAATGCTCTGATCATCGTCGCCGACAACGCAGATATTGTTGCGCTTAGCGGCAAGCAGGCTGATCAGGCGGTACTGTGACTTGTTTGTATCCTGATACTCGTCAACCATGATGTATTTAAAGCGGTTCTGATAGTATTCCAGCACGTCGGGGTTTTGCTCGAACAGCTTAACGGTATTGCAAATCAGGTCGTCAAAATCCATCGCGTCCGAGGTCAGCATCCGCTGTTGGTACAGCTCGTAAGCCTCTGCGATATATTTCAGGCGGCTGTCATGGATGACGTCCGCCTTGACGCCCTTCGGCGTTTTCATCTTGTCCTTATACTTGGAAATTTCATTGAGAACCGTTTTATGAGAGAGAAATTTTTCATCAACATTCATCTGCTTGAGAATTTCCTTCATCAATCGGCGGGAATCGTCGGTATCATAAATGGTAAAGTGGCTTGTAAAGCCGAGCCTGTCGCCGCAGCGCCTGAGGATCCGTGCGCAGGTCGAATGGAACGTCGCCGCCCATACCTCGTCCGCGCCGTCGCCTCCGACCGCTTCGATTCGCTCTTTCAGCTCGCCCGCCGCCTTGTTTGTAAAGGTGATTGCGAGAATCTGCCACGGCTCGGCAAGACCCGCCT
>CAJONB010000019.1 GCA_905235715.1 uncultured Ruminococcus sp.
TCCTTGAAGAACCGCCGACCATCAGTACCTTGTCGATCTCGCCGATAGACAGACCCGAGTCGGACAGAGCCGAACGTACGGGACCCATGGTCTTCTCTACGAGGTCGGCTGTGAGCTCGTTGAACTTAGCTCTGGTCAGAGTGAGGTCAAGGTGCTTGGGGCCTGTGGCGTCAGCTGTGATGAAGGGCAGGTTGATGTTGGAGGTCGTAACGCCGGAAAGCTCGATCTTGGACTTCTCGGCAGCCTCCTTGAGGCGCTGCATAGCCATCTTGTCTGCGCTGAGGTCTACGCCTGTCTCTGTCTTGAAGGACTGTACCATCCAGTCGATGATACGCTGGTCAAAGTCGTCGCCGCCCAGACGGTTGTTACCTGCGGTCGCGAGAACCTCCTGAACGCCGTCGCCGATATCAATGATGGAAACATCAAAGGTACCGCCGCCGAGGTCGTATACCAGAACCTTCTGGTCGCTTTCCTTATCAATGCCGTAGGAGAGCGCCGCAGCAGTCGGCTCGTTGATGATACGCTTGACGTCCAGACCCGCAATCTTACCTGCGTCCTTGGTCGCCTGGCGCTGTGCGTCGGTGAAGTATGCGGGAACGGTGATAACAGCCGCGGATACGGGCTCGCCGAGATACGCTTCTGCGTCAGCCTTCAGCTTTTGCAGAATCATTGCGGAAATCTCCTGCGGGCTGTAGCTCTTTCCGTCTACCGTTACCTTATAGTTTGTACCCATCTCTCTCTTGATGGAAGAAACGGTGCGCTCGGGGTTGGTGATTGCCTGACGCTTCGCGACCTGGCCGACGAGTCTTTCGCCTGTCTTGGAGAAAGCGACGACGGACGGGGTTGTTCTTGCGCCTTCTGCATTTGCGATAACGACGGGCTCGCCGCCCTCGATAACCGCTACACAAGAGTTTGTTGTACCTAAGTCAATACCGATCATTTTAGCCATAATAAATACCTCCAAATAATAAAAATGAATTTTTTTGATAAGTTTATGTGATTGCCTGCGGCAACCTATATGGAAATGTCAAGCGAAGCGGGAAGATTCGCTCTACATTATTTATGCTTTACTGCAAATACTCAGTATCAGGCGTTTGCGACAACCACCATCGCGTGGCGGATAATTTTATCGCCGACCTTGTAGCCCTTCTGATAAACCGCGGCGACGGAATTCGTGGGGAGATTCTCGTCCTCGATCATCGAAACCGCGTTGTGCAGCTCGGGGTCGAACGTATCGCCGACCTCACAGAACGCCTCTACATTCAGCTTGTCAAGGCTCGATTTCAACTGCTGGGCAATCAGCTCGATTCCCTTTTTGAATTCCTCGGGAACCTCCTTGCCGTCGAACTGGGCGAGCGCTTGAGCAACGCTGTCCGTCATCGGAAGGATCTCCTTGATTGCGCGGGCGGTTGCGTCATCGTAGATTTGCAGCTTTTCCGCCGAGGTGCGCTTGCGGTAGTTATCGTACTCCGCATACAGCCGGATGTACTTATCCTTTTCCGCCTTCACCTCTTCCTTGAGCTTTTCGGCTTCGGCGGATTTTTTATCTGCCTTTGCTTTTTTCTCAGTTTTTGGCTTTTTTTCTGATTTTTTCTCTTTTTCAGGCTCTTTGACGGGTTCTTTCTCCGCTTCTGCGGCTTCTTCCGTCCCGGGAACTTTCTTTTCCTCAGCCATGATATCACTTCCCTTTCGGATTCTTAATCTATCAGCTCGCCGATGGTTTTGGAAACACATTCGGCGGTATAATCTACCTCTGCCCTGACGGTCTTGTAGTCGATGCGCATCGGGGCAATCACCGCGACCGCTCCGGCGCTTCCGCCGCCCAGCTCATACCGCGCCGTTATCACCGCGCTGTCCTTCAGCTCCTGACTGCCGCTTTCCTCGCCCAGATAAATTCCGGAGGAACGGCTGTTGTTGAGCAGGGACGAAATGCGCTTGTTGTCGGACAGGAACTTCATCACGTTCCTCGCGCTTTGGAAATCGTAGCCGTCGGAGAACAGCAGATTTGTCTGACCCGCTGCCGCCACCGATATTTCCAGCGCGTTCTGCACCGCCTCGTAAATCGCTACCAGCACGTCGGGAATAAACAAGGTCAGTTCGCCCATGGCGGAAGCCGCCGTCTGGAGAAACGCCTTGTTGATGTCCTTGAGCTTCACTCCCGTGAACTGCTCGTTGACCGCCTTATCGAACATACTCAAAAGCTGAGGGGTCAGGACGAATTCACAGCGGAACAGACGGTTCTCGACCATGCCCGTCGAGGTAACCAGCACCGCCATCGACGTATGCCTGCCTGTCGCGACAAAGCGGATGCGATGGACGCGCGCTTCGTCTGTGGGCGGCGTCGTCACGACTGCGGCGGCGCTTGTCAGCTGCGCCAGCGTCGCGGCGGAGTTGCCGAGCACCTGCTCGGGGGACTGTGCGCGGACGCTTCGCTCGATATACGCGCGCACCCTTTCGCTGAGCGTTACCGTAGGCATCAGGTTATCAATATAATACCGGTAGCCCTGCTGCGTCGGTACTCTGCCTGCCGAGGTGTGCGGCTGCATGAGATAGCCGTCGTCGTCCAACGCCTTCAGCTCGTTGCGGATGGTTGCGGAGGAAACTCCCAGCCCCGCCTCGGTCTGCAGCGCCTTAGAGCCGATCGGCTCGCCTGTTTCGACATATTTTTCGACGACTGCGGACAGTATCTTTTCTTTTCTTAAAGCAAGCTCCATCCCGTCGCCTCCTTTGCCCTTTGTCATTTGTGTACGGTGCTGGGCGCTTTGTTGATGCCGGTTAGCACTCTCGGTATCCGAGTGCTAACTTACAATACATAGTATAGCCGCTTAGTCAGTAAAAGTCAATATTTTATTTGTGAATTTTTTGTTAAAGAGGTAAAACATGGCTTTTTATCCCGGCTCCTCTCTGTTATAATGGGACAGGAAAGAAGTCTTTTTTATATTATAATTGCCTTTACACGGCGGTTCTGAGAATCTCAGCCGCTGTCATTTGACAATCTTTGAAAATACCCTTATACTATTTATATTCCACTATGGAGATGATTTTATGTTTTTAACGATTCTCTGCGCTGTCCTGTGCTTTGCGGCGGCGATTTTCATGCTCTCGCCGTATTTCCGCAAGCTTCAGCTTCTGCGCCCGATGGCGTATTATTTGATTTTTGAGGGTGCGCTGCAGCTTTTTACCTATATTGTGCGCGACCTGCACCCCACCTCGCTGGTACCCGACTATATCGGTCGCATCGGCACGATTCTGATTATCCTCTATTACCTCTTTATCCTTATCATGACGCGCTCCAAGAGCAAGCGTAAGAATCGCGCCCGCAAGAAAGAAGCAGAGGAATAAAAAATGCCTTCCTATATCTATGTTGTTTTGTGGTATATTCTGGCGGCATATATGTTTTATGTCGCCGTAAAGGAAAGCCGGTTTTTCTTCGTGATTGCGGGATTTTTCATCTTTCTCGGCTCCTGGGCGCTGGCGGATAACCTTGTCGAAGCAGATTTGATGGGCGGCGTTTACGGCTGGATTTACCGCGGCGTAGCAATCGTCGTGCTGATACTTTGCGCCTTGCGATATTATTTTTATAAAAAGAACGGTTGAAGCTCACAATATATTGTGTATCGGGTAAAGCGCGACTACTATTCTAAAAAAATATTGCAGAAATTTAATAAAATGCTTGCATTTCTCTGATAAAAATGCTATTATTACTTGTACATGACAACCGAAATTAAGGAGGTGGGACAATGCCGAATATTAAATCAGCAAAAAAGCGTGTTAAGGTTATCGCGACCAAAACAGCCCAGAATAAAGCGCTCAAGTCTGCTCTCAAGACCTACGTCAAGAAAGCCTATGTAGCGATAGATACAAACGCTGATGATAAGGCTGAGGCGGTACGTCTTGCTACGAAAAAGATTGATCAGGCGGCAGCAAAGGGTATTATTCATAAGAATACAGCCGCCAGAGCTAAGTCGAACTTAGCAAGAAGGCTGAACGAAGCAGCGTAAAAAGCATAACCTTAAAAGCAGGCACCGCCTGCTTTTTTTGTTTTGTAAAGCAACCACCAACTACAAGCCCCTACATTCCAAAACGCGTCAGCGTTTCCCATAACTCTTCACTCATACAGTTTTTTCACACAATATTCATGAATTAACAATAAACTTACACACAAGATATTGACATTTGAAGAATTTACTGCTATTATTTTGTTGTGATAATTTTTAGTCGTGCCGGACGGCAGCTTTTTGCGGACGGCACAGTAAAACAGGAGGCGTCAAATGAAGAAAAAATGTAACTTCAAATGGTTGGTATGCATTATCGGCGCGGTTGCCGCTGTAACAGCCGCAGTAACTGCATTCTTTTTCGCAAGAGAGAAAAAGAAAAAGGATGAAGAACAGCTTGAGGAATACCTCGATTATTCAATACAGTAAGCAGAAAGAAGACGGAGAGGAACGCCTCTCCGTCTTCGCTTTTACGGAAATCCCGCGGATTTGCTTTTTTTGACAGAATATAGTATAATAGGTAACATAAGGTAATTTTATAAATGCTGTATTCCATACCGTCCAACAGGAGGTAAGCTATGAGCTTCAACGCGCTGTTCAAGGAATTTAAAGCAAAGATGAATGATATCCGTCCGTTTTTGCGGACAAAAACCGGCTCGCGGCTGGCGCTGCTGTTTATCGCGGATTTTATCATACTGTTTTTCGCGCCGCTGATGCAGGGGCTTGTCGGCACGGCGGTTTTCGCCTGCGTCGGCTCGGTATACCTGATATTGATTTGGCGCAGGTTCGACCCCCGGCACGCGATTGTCCCCGCTGTATTTCTCTGCATCCCGATGCTGCTGGATATGCTGATTTACCGCGACCTCGCGGTGATTATCGGCTTGATTACGGCGATCGCGGCGATGCTTTTAGTGTCGGGCAGCAAGCTTTTTAACTTCTTTGACCGCATCTCCGACGGCTTCTATACCTATATCGCGGCGGGCGTAATTTGCGCTGCCGTCGTCGTCATCGCGTGTCTTCTGCTGTTTATCGTGCAGATATCGTGGTGGATTTTCTGCATTATCGCTTTTCTGATTGTTGCGGCGGTATTTTTGGGCGTGGTATTTTCCACCGCGGCGTACACCGCCTCCGACGGCAGACGGCAGGCGCGCAAGCGCAAAATGCGGCAGGAGCAGGAGGAGCGTTACCGCGAGTACCGTCCCCGAGAGCACGACACGCATATCTATAATCTCGACGACGACGATTTTATCGACGATGATTTTATCGACATTGATAAATAATATCAATATACAAAAAGCAACCGGGCCGTGGAGCCCGGTTGCTTTTTGGGGATAAATCCAAATAAAATGAGGGTTTTCAATGACGAACCAATGGTTCGTATCGAGGAGGGTAGAACATTACAAGTTAAGTTGCGGTCCTTATCTTGTATGCTCTTATTATAACCCGAAAATTTCGGAATTTGTGAACGATTTTTTAACTGAGGTTGAACAATTTAATAATTCAAGCGCGTCATTCATAATTGCGGATCAGGGTGACAACCTTGCCGAGCAAAACGACGCTGTCGACGATGATCGGCTCAAAGGCGTCGTTCTCGGGCTGCAGACGGTAATGCCCCTTTTCCTTATAAAAACGCTTGACAGTCGCGCTGCCCTCGCCGCTGACCTCGTCCTCCACCATCGCGACGACGATATCGCCGTTTTCCGCGACGGGGGTACGGTTGACAATGATGATGTCGCCGTCGTAGATACCGGCGTTGATCATGCTTTCGCCGACGACCCTGAGCGCGAACAGCTCGCGGCTTTTGGAAAGCTCCTGCGGCACGGGGATGTAGCTCTCGATATCCTGCACGGCAAGAATCGGCTGACCGGCGGTGACCCTGCCGAGCAGCGGCACCTTCGCGGTCGGGGACTCGTTCTTCAGGCGGATGCAGCGGTTCAGTCCCTCCTCGCGCTCAATCAGCCCGCGCTCCTCCAGGGCGCGCAGATGATAGGCGACCGTCGAGGTGGACTTGAATCCCGTCGCCTCGCACAGCTCTCTCACCGAGGGAACTCTGCCGTTGTTCGCTCCCTCTACGATATAGTCATAAACCTTTTGCTGGCTTTTTGTCAGGGGCTTCATAAAATGACCTCCGCTTCTTTCAACTTTGATACCATTATAGCACAGCGTTTTGAAAAATGCAAATATTTGTTCGACATTTTTCCGCGTTTTCGGAAGTTTCTTCCATCAAATACAGACAGATTACAAAAGATTTAAATAAAAATATCAAGAATTTAATATTCTTTTCGATAATTTTAACGAAATTGTATACTCTACCCTCTTGTAATTTATAATTCCTTTGTGCTATAATGATTACACTAATATATTAGGAGGATATTTCTATGAAAAAGTTTATTAGCATTCTTCTGGCAGTAATGCTGGTAGCCTCCCTCGCAGTCACTGCTTCGGCATACTCCGTATGGCCCGACGGCATGACCAGTGATGATGGTATCGCAGCTTATGAAGCAGATACCGGCGAGACGGTTGCGACCCACTGCTATTACTTCCAGATGCCCACAGGCAAAAACGGCCCTCTTGCCACCAAGGATGTTACTTATGTTGAGACGGACGAAGAGACCGGCGAGAGCCGCGACGTCCTCGTCTGCAAGGCCGGCGAGCATGCTCCCACCTGGCTCAACGAGTACAACAACTACGGTGTAGCCGGTGTTTACTGGTGGGGCGGTCCCGCTACCCCCGAGGGATGGGCAGGCTATCAGGGTCTGGTAGCAGATGCAGAGCACTACATCTACTACACAAATGTTCCTGCTGCTACTGTTGTTTTCATCTGGAACAACGGCGTTGACGGCGGCATGGACAAGACTCAGGAAATCTACTACAAGGCTCAGCAGACCTCCGATATCGCTTGCGAATATCCGGATCCCGGCGAGTATGACTCTATCCCGGACGGCGCTGACAGCTTTGACGGCATGATTTTCATCATCAACCCCGACGAAGTTTCCGTTAACCCCCTGTCTCTCAAGCAGACCTGCGGCGGCACATGGTACTTCTACTATGGCGATGGCTGCTACGGATCATACGCTAAGGACAAAGGCGACGACACCTGTCTGAACCCCGACCACTATGACGCAGGCGGCAAGCACGTTGGCTGGCAGGACGGCGACGAGCCCACAGAAGCTCCGACAAAAGCTCCGACTGAAGCTCCCACAGAAGCTCCCACAGAGCCTCCTGTAACTGTTCTCCGCGGCGACTATGACGAAGATGACGAAATCACCATTATGGACGCTACCCGCGCTCAGAGAATCATCGCCGAGCTCGATGAGAGACCCGACGAGGCGTTCCTCGTAGCTGTTGACGCTGACGGCGACGGTATTCTGACCATTATGGATGCTACCCGCGTTCAGAATGTTGTAGCAGAGCTGATGAATATGGATGGTATTCCTGCCAACAAATAATCCGTTGATTGCCGCAAGGCAAAAGCTGATATGATTTTTCACGGCGCTCTCTTATGAGGGCGCCGTTTTCCTATGCGTCGGCGAGGGATTGCACACGTGTCAAACGTCGCGCTCTAAATCAAAGGTTGGATATACTTCGCATTTGAACGGCATTTATCATCAACATTTCCGTTACGACGTAGGGGCGGATGCCCACATCCGCCCGCTCGCAGAAACGTATCTATTCTATCCGGGGTACAGATACTATCAACGCGCGTCATTCCCGGAACGTCATAAATGCCGTCCCCTACAACAAGCGTTTGCTATGCTCCGCGTATTAACGGCATTTATTATCCACGTTGCGGTAAAATTTTGAACTATTAAAACCGAAATTTACAAAAGGCTGAAAAAGCGGCGCTGTTTATCTGTTTGCGGCGCTATTTTTTCTTGACAAAAGCGGGATATAATGCGATAATAGATAGTTGTAATATGGGGTTTTATGGGGTTATGCCTGCGGCGGCGATTCCTGTAATTCCTCAGTCACCGCCGGTGACAGCTCCTTTTACCAAAAGGAGCCTCGGCGCGGTCAGCGCCGTCGATACGATTATTTTTTGGAGGGAAGCTGAATGGCTGAACTGAACAAGTCCTACGACCCGAATTCGGTTGAGGACAGGATATATCAATTCTGGATGGAAAACAACTACTTCCACGCGGTTGTCGACCCCGAGAAGAAACCGTACTGTATCGTTATGCCGCCGCCCAACATCACGGGTCAGCTGCATATCGGACACGCGCTGGACAACACCCTGCAGGATATTCTGATCCGTTTCCGCAGGATGCAGGGTTATTCCGCGCTGTGGCTGCCGGGTACCGACCACGCATCCATCGCGACCGAGGCGAAAATCGTCGAGGCGATGCGTAAGGAGGGGCTGACAAAGGAGGATCTCGGACGCGAGAAATTCCTTGAACGTGCGTGGGCATGGAAGAAGGAATACGGCGACCGTATCACCAAGCAGTTCTGGAAATTAGGCGTGAGCTGCGACTGGGAGCGCGAGCGCTTCACGATGGACGAGGGCTGCTCCGACGCCGTCAAAGAGGTTTTCGTCAGGCTCTATGACGAGGGCTTGATTTACCGCGGCAACCGCATGGTCAACTGGTGTCCGCATTGCTGTACCTCTATCTCCGACGCGGAGGTCGAGTATGAACAGCAAAACGGTCACTTCTGGCATATTCTCTATCCCGTCAAGGAAACGGGCGAAATGCTCGAAATCGCAACCACCCGTCCCGAGACCATGCTCGGCGATACCGCCGTGGCAATCAATATCGAGGACGAGAGATACAAGCACCTGCACGGCTGTCACGTGATTCTGCCGCTGGTCAATAAAGAAATCCCGATTGTCTGCGACGAGCACGCGGATATGGAAAAGGGTACGGGCGTTGTCAAAATCACCCCCGCCCACGACCCCAACGACTATGAGGTCGGTCTCAGACACGACCTGCCGATTGTCCGCTGCTTTACCTACGACGGTCACATGACAGGCGCGGCGGACGTCGCGGCATACGAGGAGCTGAAGGCGCAGGGCGCGCTTGCGGAGAACGAGCCCGAGGTGCTCGACTGCGGCAAGTACGCAGGTATGACCACCGGCGAGGCGAGAAAGGCAATCGTCGCCGACCTGACCGAACTGGGCCTTTTGAAGAAAATCGAGGACTTGTCCCATGACGTAGGCACCTGCTACCGCTGCCATACCACCATCGAGCCGATGGTCTCGAAGCAGTGGTTCGTCAAGATGAAGCCGCTCGCCGAGCCAGCAATCGAATGCGTCCGCGACGGCAGAACAAAGTTTATCCCCAAGAGAAGTGAGAAAATCTACTTCAACTGGATGGAAAATATCAAGGATTGGTGCATTTCGCGCCAGTTGTGGTGGGGTCACCGGATTCCCGCCTACTACTGCGACGACTGCGGCGAGACCGTTGTCGCCAAGGAAATGCCTGAAAAATGCCCGAAGTGCGGCTGTACCCACCTGACGCAGGACGAGGACACCCTCGACACCTGGTTCTCCTCCGCGCTGTGGCCGTTCTCGACCCTCGGCTGGCCCGAGGAAACCGAGGAGCTGAAATATTTCTACCCGACCGACACGCTTGTCACGGGCTATGACATCATCTTCTTCTGGGTTTCCCGCATGATTTTCTCGGGTATGCACAACATGGGCGACGTACCGTTCCGCACCGTGTTTATCCACGGTCTGATTCGCGATTCGCAGGGCAGAAAGATGAGCAAGTCGCTCGGCAACGGCGTCGACCCGATTGAGGTAATCGACCGCTACGGAGCGGACGCAATGAGATTCTTCCTCGCGACGGGCAACTCGCCCGGCAACGATATGCGCTTCTCCGAGGAGCGCGTCGAAAGCTGCCGCAACTTCGCGAACAAGCTGTATAACGCAAGCCGCTTTGTGCTGATGAATATTGAGGGTCACGAGGTACCGCTCGAGCTGCCCGCCGAGCTGAAGCTCGAGGACAAGTGGATTCTCTCCACCCTGAACACCCTGTGCAGGGACGTTACCGAGAACCTCGACAAGTTCGAGCTGGGTATCGCGGTGCAGAAGCTCTATGACTTTATCTGGGACTGCTTCTGCGACTGGTATATCGAGCTGAAAAAGCCCGGCCTCTACAGCGACGACGAAAACGCCGCGCAGAGCGCAAGACAGGTTCTGGTTTATGTACTGGATAAGATTCTGAAGCTGCTGCATCCGTTCATGCCGTTTATAACCGAGGAAATTTGGCAGAGCCTCCCGCACACCGGCGAGACGATTATGCTCGAAAAGTACCCCGAGTATACCGATGCGCTGTGCTTTGACGATGAAGCGGCTCAGATGCAGAAAATCATGACCGCAATCACCGCAATCCGCACGCAGCGCAACGAGATGAACGTCCCGCCCTCCAAAAAGGCGAATTACTATATCGCTACCAAGGCGAAGGACACCTTCGCGCACGGCACGGAGTTCATGAAGAAGCTCGCGTCCGCAAGCGAGGTGGAAATCGGCGACGATTTCAATATCGACAGCGCAGTCACCGTCGTCACCGCCGACGCGAAGATTTATATTCCGATGAACGAGCTTGTCGATAAGGAAGCCGAGTTAAAGCGTCTGAACAAGGAGCTTGAGCAGACAAAGAAAATGCTCGCGCAGGACGAGGGCAAGCTGAACAACCCCGGCTTTATGGGCAAGGCTCCCGCCGCCGTTATTGAGAAAATCAAAGCGCAGGCGGAAAGAGAAAAAGAAAAAATCAGCCTGATCGAGGCGGCAATCGCCCAGCTCGGCTGAGTATCACAGCATGATAGACCCGTTTGAGAGCGGAAAAGCCCATACGGGTCTGTTTTCATACCCAAGGTTCATAGATATGTATTAAAAATAATGTCATGAAGAGGTAATTAAAATGAGTGAGGAAAAATACGTACAGAGAGATCATCTGGAGTATCCCGATCTGACGATGTTCCAGATGATTCAGAAGATGGCGGAAATCTTCCCCGACGCGCCCGCCATTGAGTTTTACAAGCGAGAAATCAGCTATAAGGAGTTTGTCGACCGCATTGAGCGCTGTGCGCGGGCATTTCGCGCTATCGGTATCAAGGCAGGCGACAGAGTCACTCTCTGTATGCCGAATATCCCGCAGTGCCTTGAGAGCTTCTATGCCCTCAACCGTATCGGCGCCGTCGCCAACATGGTGCATCCGATGTCGGCTCAGACGGAGATCACCTTCTATCTGAATATCTCCAAGAGCAAGGCGATTGTCACCGTCGATATGTTCTATGAGACAGTCAAGAAAGCGATTGAAGCCGCCGACCATCCCGTCACAGCAATCGTGACCAGAATGCAGGACGAACTGCCCAAGCACATGGCGGTACTGTATTCGCTCAAGGAGGGCAGAAAATACCGCAAATACCCCGACGGCGAGAACAGTATGCTCTACTCGGCATTTCTGAAAAAGGCAGGCAACGAACCCCTGCCCGAAATCACCTTTGAAAAATACCGCACAGCGGTTATTCTGTACAGCGGCGGTACGTCGGGCACGCCGAAGGGTATCTGCCTGACCGACCTGAACTTCAACGCTCTGGCGATGCAGGCGGCGGAGGCAATCGGCGTTGAGATTACGGCGGGCTACCGGATGCTCAGCTGTATGCCGATGTTCCACGGCTTCGGACTGGGCATCAATATACATACGGTTCTGATTCACGGCGCGTGCTGTATGCTGCTGCCGTCGTTCAGCGGCAAGACCTACGCCGAGGCGCTGATTAAAAAGCGTCCGAATTTTATTGCCGGCGTGCCGACAATTTTCGAGGCTTTGCTCCATTTGAAGCAGCTTGACGGCGAGAATCTTGACTTCCTGTGCGGTATGTTCTGCGGCGGCGACTCGCTCTCCGTCGAGCTGAAAAAGAGCATTGACCGCTTCTTAAAGGCGCATAACGCGCCGATTCAGGTGCGCGAGGGCTACGGTCTGACCGAGTGCGTTACCGCAAGCTGTCTGACCCCGCGCGATGAATACCGTGAGGGCAGCATCGGTATTCCGTTCCCCGACACCGTTTACCAGATTGTCGCGCCCGGTACGGACGACGTACTGCTCCCCGGTCAGGAGGGCGAAATCATCCTGCGCGGCCCGACAGTCATGACGGGTTACCTCGACAATCCCGAGGAAACCGCAAAAACACTCCGTACACTGTCCGACGGCAACGTCTGGCTCTATACCGGCGACCTCGGCTACATGGACGAGGACGGCTATGTCTACTTCAAGCAGCGTATCAAGCGCATGATCATCACCAACGGCTACAACGTCTATCCGGGTCAGATCGAGAACGTGATCGACGGTATGGAAGAGGTTGCGTATAGCTGCGTTATCGGCGTCAAGGACCCCAGAAGAATGCAGAGAGTCCGCGCTTATGTCGTGCTGATGGACGGCGTTGAGGGCACCGACGAGCTGAAAGAAAAAATCCTCGCGGAGCTGCAAAAGCACATCGCCGCTTATGCGCTTCCGAAGGAAATCGTCTTCCGCAAGGAGCTGCCGAAAACCCTTGTCGGCAAGGTTGCTTACCGTTTGCTTGAGGAAGAGGCAAACGCCGAGGAAGAAGCGAAGAACACATGAAGCTGACTTGGTACGGCACCGCCGCGCTGGTTCTCGAGGAGGACGGCTATCTCATAGCGGTTGACCCCTTCGTCGGAATGCCTGCCGGTGTGAGCGATATACAGCGGTATCACAGCGACCGCGCCGCAGCGCTGACGGAAGTCGACGCGATTCTGGTAACACACGGACATTTCGACCATATCTACGATATTCCGGCGCTGTTTTGGGATAAACCAATTAACATTTACGCGACAAAAACGCCGTGCAGCACGCTGAATCAGCACGGCGTTCCCGAAAATCAATTACATATCATCGCGCCCGGCGGCAGCTTCCGCCTCGGACCGTTTGAGATTTCGGTCTATCAGGGGCGGCACTGCAAATTTGACGCCGGGGTCATCAAGAAAACCGTTTTCAAAAAGGCGACAGCGCAGCATCCGAAAACGCTGATAAAGCTCTTGCGGCTGAATTCCGCGTATCCCGAAAACGGCGAGACCGTTTTCTATGAAATCCGCGCAAACGGCAAGCGAATCCACCTGATGGGCAGCATGGGAATGGACGAAAGCGTCGTCTACCCTACCGCCGCGGACGCGCTGATCCTGCCGTTTCAGGGGACGGGAAGTCCCTCTCAGACCGTTCAGCCGATTATCGCGGCGCTGCAGCCGAAGCGCATTTTGCTCGACCACTACGACGACGCGTTTCCGCCGATGTCCTCACAGGTTCAGACGGATGAATTTGTGATAAAGACCAACGGAAAGGGTATTTTGACCGAAGCGATGCAGGTCGGCAAGACGGTAGAAATTTAGTCCGGTATTACCTGAAGGGTTAATCTAAGGAAAAGGGGAGTATCCGTTTGGCAAAGGTAGTTAATGAGTATAAGAGAAAATGGGGCGACCGCCGGGACGGCCGCAGAGTCAAGGTTACGGGTATGCAGACGATCATGGGACACCTTTATCCCAACCGTACCGACAGCGAGGTGTACCTGAACGACACGCTGGACGTAACCGATTTGCTGAAATTTATCGACAAAAAGAACGCAGAGCATCCCGAAATGAAAACCACCCTCTTCCACTGCATTATTGCGGGCGTGGCGAAGATGGTCAGGGAGCGTCCGCTGATGAACCGCTTTGTACAGGGCAGACGTACCTATGAGCGCTACGAAATCAGCGTTGCGTTTGTCGCGAAGCTGGCTTTTGAGGATCACGCGGAGGAGGCGCTGATGTTCTTTGTTCCGAAGGACGGGGATAATGTCGACAGCGTCAGCAGAATGGTGATTGACAAGGTGCAGAAGGTACGCGAAAAGGGCAGCGGGAATAAGAGCGGCGTCGATGATTTGCTGGACAAATTCGCCGCGCTTCCCAGACCGCTTCTGATGCTCGTTATAAAAATAATCAAATGGCTGGATTTCTGGGGAAAATGCCCGCGGGCTTTTACCGCAGGCGACCCGAATTATGCGACGGTATTCCTATCTAATCTCGGCAGCATCAAATGCCCCGCCGTATACCACCACCTCAATAACTACGGCACCAACAGCCTGATGATTACCATTGGCACGATGCGCGACGAGGAAGTTCTCATGCCCGACGGCAGCAAGCAAATCCGCACGCTGGTCGATATCGGCGCGACCCTTGACGAGCGTATCGGCGACGGCTTTTACTTTGCCCGCAGCCTCAAGCTGATGAAATATATCTGCGCCAACCCCGAGATTCTGAACCAGCCCATCGGCGAGCCGAGCGGGTTTGACTATAAATAGTTGGTGGTTGGTAGTTAGTAGTTTGTAGTTTTTTAATTAACTGATAAAATAAGCGCTTCCGATTTCGGAAGCGCTTTTGTGGTGTGTTTTATTTAATTTGGATGCCGAGGACGTCGAGAGATTCCTCGTCGACTGCGCTCGGGCAGTTGGACATCAGCTCGGACGCGTTCTGCACCTTCGGGAAAGCGGTGACGTCGCGCAGGCTGTCCGCGCCGCACATCAGCATGGCGATACGGTCAAGTCCGATACCCATGCCGCCGTGGGGCGGTGCGCCGTACTTGTACGCTTCGACAAGAAAGCCGAATTTCGCCTCGATTTCCTCGTCGGTGAGCTTCAATGCGCGGAACATCTTCTGCTGTAATTCATAGTCGGTGATACGCATGGAGCCGGAGCTAAGCTCGGTGCCGTTGAGGGTCAGGTCATACGCCTTTGCGATGACCTTTCCGGGGTCGCTCTCGAGGTACTCCAGGCACTCCTCCTTCGGCATGGTGAAGGGGTGGTGCATGGCGACCCATTCGCCGCTTTCCTCGTCCATCTCGAAGAACGGGAAGTCGACGATCCAGACAAATTTATACTCGTCCTTCGGAATCAGGTCGAGCTGTCTGCCGACCTCCAGACGCAGCGCGCCGAGGGTCGGGAGAACAACGCTGTTTTTGTCGGCGACAATCAGGACGACGTCGCCCTTTTCCGCGCCGAGCGCAGCGATAATACGGTCGAGGTCGCCCTCGCCGAGGAATTTGTTAAAGGAGCAGTTGGGAACGTCCTCCGCCCAGCGGATATAGGCAAGTCCTTTCGCGCCGATACCCTTGGCGAATTCGGTGAGCTTGTCGATTTTCTTGCGGGTGAGCGCGGATGCGGCGTTTTTCGCGACAATCGCGCGCACGGAGCCGCCGTTTTCAATCGCGCTCTTGAACACGACGAAGTCAACATCCCCGACCGTGCCGGTCAAATCCTGTATCTGCATACCGAAGCGCACGTCGGGCTTATCGGAGCCGTAGGTGTTCATCGCGTCGTTATAGGTCATGCGCTCAAAGGGCGTCGGCAGATCGATGCCTTTGATTTCCCTGAACAGCCTGACCATCAGACCCTCGTTGATTTCCATGATCTCGTCCACGTCGACGAAGCTCAGCTCCATATCAATCTGGGTGAATTCGGGCTGGCGGTCGGCGCGGAGATCCTCGTCGCGGAAGCAGCGCGCAAGCTGGATATAGCGGTCAAAGCCGCCGACCATCAAAAGCTGCTTGTAAATCTGCGGCGACTGGGGCAGGGCGTAAAACTTGCCGTTGTGGATACGTGAGGGAACAAGGTAGTCGCGCGCGCCCTCGGGGGTAGATTTAATCATCATCGGGGTTTCGATCTCGATGAAGCCGTTTTCATAGAAGTAATCACGCGCAATCTTGGCAATCTTGGAGCGCATGATAATGTTCTGCTGTAAGGGGGCGCGTCTGAGGTCGAGGTAACGGTATTTCAGGCGGATATCCTCGGCGGTCTTGCTGTCGTCGACAATCTCAAAGGGCGGGGTCTGCGCCTTGGAAAGCACGCGCAAATCTGCGACCTCGATTTCAATGTCGCCCGTGGGGATTTTGTTGGTTTTTGCGCTGCGCTCGCGGACAACACCCTTTGCGCAAAGGACAAATTCGCTGCGCGCGGAAAACGCCTTGTCAAAAACCGCCTTGTCGGTGTTATCGTCAAAGGCAAGCTGGACGATACCCGTGCGGTCGCGCAGGTCAATGAAAATCAACTGTCCGAGGTCGCGCTGGCGCTGTACCCAGCCGCAGACGGTGACTTCTGTTCCGGTATCCGAGGCTCTGAGATCGCCGCAGTAATGCGTGCGCTTCAGTCCTGTCATAAATTCTGCCATATTCGTTCCCTTCCTTATCGTCGTTAGTCTTCGGCAAACTCGGCGGCGAGCTTAATGCCCGTAAACTCGCGGACGAAGCTCTCTGCGTCGAGGGTGATTTCCGTCTGTTCGCCTGTCTGCATATTCTTGAGATTTGCCTTGCCTTCCTCGATTTCGTTATCGCCGAGGACAAGGCTGTATTTTGCGCCGAGCTTGTCGGCATATTTCATCTGGGCGCGCAGTCCGCGTCCGACAATATCGAATTCCGCTTTCAGCCCCGCGGTGCGTAACACCGCCGCGAGCGCGGAGGCTTTCAGATGCGCCTTATCGCCCATCGAGCCGATGTAGAGGTCGCAGCTTTCGGGCGCGGGAATCTCGACGCCCTGCGCTTCGAGGGTCATCAGCAGACGCTCGATACCCGCCGCAAAGCCCAGCGCGGGCATGGGGTTGCCGCCCAAATCCTCAATCAGTCCGTCATAGCGGCCGCCGCCGCATACGGTAGACTGGGCGCCGATGTCGCCCGAGATAAATTCAAAGACGGTCTTGGTGTAGTAGTCCAGACCGCGGACGATCTTCGGATTTACGGTATATTCGACGCCGTTCGCGTCGAGGTACGCCTTGACCGCCTCAAAATGCTCGCGGCATTCGTCACAGAGGTAGTCGAGTACCGTGGGCGCGCCCCCGGCGATCTCATGGTCATGCGCGACCTTGCAGTCGAGCAGGCGCATGGGGTTGCGCTCGAGCCTGTCCTTGCAGTCGTCGCACAGCTCGTCGCGGTAGGCGGTGAAATATTCCTTGAGCGCCTTGTGGTATTCGGCGCGACATTCAGGACAGCCGATAGAATTGATTTCGAGGTGCAGGTCGCGGATTTGCATACGGTCGAAAATCGCCTTTGCCGCGGTAATCAGCTCCGCGTCGGCGGCGGGATTCTTTGTGCCGTAGCACTCCATGCCGAACTGGTGGAATTCGCGCGTGCGGCCTGCCTGCGGCTTTTCATAGCGGAAGCAGGAGGTCAGGTAGTAGTTTTTGATGGGGAGCGGGTCGTTGAACAGACCACAGGATGAAGTTGAAAAAATGGTGGCTGAATTTAAAAGAAGACGTGATTTAATTGTAAGGAGAGGTCAGACTGTCGCCGCCCTTGGTGGTGAAGGTATACATTTCCTTTTGCACCACGTCGGTGGTGTCGCCGACGCCGCGCTCGAACAGCTCGGTATACTCAAAGACGGGGGTGCGGATCTCGCGGTAGCCGTATGCCGCCGCTTCCTCGCGAAAGATATTCTCGAGGAACTGCCAGCGATAGCTGTCGCGGGGAAGAACGTCCTCGGTGCCCCTCGGCTTTTTGGTAATCAACGCCATAGTTATCATCCTTTCGGGCGGAAATCACTTCGCCGCCCTGCGTGTAAGTATCTCAAAATCCCTTGATATCAGGAACCGATAAATTGATTGAACGGGCAAAATGTCCGTAACCATCTAAATATATATTTTATCACAAAGTCATAGCTGTTGCAATAACTATTTGCAAGCGACATAAAACAACAGCGCAGCCAATTTCTCGGCTGCGCTGTTGTTTTTATGGCAACTAAATGAATCAACTACCAAATAATAGGGTAACACCCTGAAAACTGAACAAAGTGTGCGGAAAAAGGGAGAGAGTAAGCGGACTGACCAAAGAGAATGTGGTCAAGCCCTCGACCTATTAGTACTGCCAAGCTAAACATGTCGCCATGCGTACACACGCAGCCTATCAACCTC
>CAJONB010000020.1 GCA_905235715.1 uncultured Ruminococcus sp.
AAAGCGGTTCTGGCGCAGGAGAAGCTCCGCCGCGCGGGCAAACCCGCCGATCTCAACGGCTATGACCCCGAAACGACGGGACTGGGCAGCGCGGTCATGGCGATCCGTCCCGGCGACGGCTCCGCCCGTGAGCAGGCGGCGTCCTGCCAGCGCGTGCTCGGCGGCGTGGCGAATTTCTGCGAGGACTTTGCGACCAAGCGCTACCGCAGCAACGTCATCAACTGGGGCATGCTCCCGTTTACCGTGGAGAACATCGCCTCGTATAACATACAGCCGGGCGACCGCGTCTATCTCGCGGGCATCCGCGCTGCGCTGGAGAGCGACGCAGACAGCATTGAGGGCATTCTTTTGCAGGGTGACAAAAAAACGCCGCTGCCCCTCAAGCTTGAACGCCTGACCCGCGAGGAGCGCGACATCATCCTCTCCGGCTGTCTGATCAACTATTACGCATAGTTTTATACGAAATCCGCCCTGTGGAGCTTCCACAGAGCGGATTTTCCGGTTGTTAGTATGTTAGTTGTCAGCGCGTGACTTTACAAAGTTCTCGATAAAGCGCATCAGGATGGTCGAGACCTGCGCGCGGGTGGCGTTGCCGCCCGGGTCGAGCCTGCCGTCCGAGCCGCCGATAATCCCCTCGCCGACCGCCCACGCAATCGCCTCGACCGCGTAGGCGCTGACCCTGCTCTTGTCGGCAAACGCATTGAGATTCCCGCGTTTGCTCGTATCAAAGCCCTTCTTATCCGCGTAGCGGTACAGAATCGCCGCCATCTGCTCGCGGGTGATGTTGCCGTTGGGGGCGAAGCGGTTATTTCCCACGCCGCCGACAATGCCGTTTGCCGCCGCCCATGCGACCGCCTGTGTGTACCACTGCCCGTTCGGCACGTCGCTGAAGCTGTTCGCGCCCTCGGTCGGGCTGCCTTCATACCGCCAAAGGACGGTTACGAGCATGGCGCGCGTCATCGGGTCGTTCGGCGCGAAATTGCCGTTTCCGACGCCGTTCATCAGACCGTTTGCGACGGCGTAATTGACCGCGTCACAGAACCAGTCGCGCTGTTTCACGTCGTTAAAGCGCACGGGGTCGGGCGTGACCGGCTGCTTCTCGCCGCAGCGAGTGCAGACGCCGCTGACGAAATTGTGTCCGAGGGCGTTCGCGTAGCTGTCCTTGTAAGTATCGCCGCAGGCGCAGGCGTGGGTCGTATAACCCCGCTCCGTACAGGTCGGCGGCGTCACGGCAGCCGTGTAGCGGTGCGTATGCGGAAGCTGTGGAATCTCTTCCGTTCGTACTGCGCCGCAGCGCGTGCAGGTAAAGGTCTTTTCGCCTTTTTCCGCCTCTGTAGACTCTTTTGTGACCTTGCCCTCGTCCCAAGCGTGACCGAGCGCGTTCACATAGCTGTCCGCATAGCTGTCGCCGCAGGCGCAGGTGTGCGTCGTGAAGCCCTGCTCCGTGCAGGTTGGCGCAGTCACGACCGCCGTATAGTCGTGGACATGCACGCCAGTCAGCGTTTCAAACGGGACGGCGTACCGCACGCCCGTTTCGTTCGGGCTCTGCTTGATTTCATAGATCATCTCGCCGCCCATGACCGCGCTGCCGTAGATATAGCCCTCGCTCGTATCCGGCGTATAGAGCGATTCGTCCTCCATCGTCGTTAGGTCAACGCGGCGCAGCTCGGTCGCGGTGTTGTAATAGAGCTTGCCGTCGTAGAGATACAGACCGCTGAACGCGCCGATCCAGAACGCATTATCGCTGCCCCATACCGGCCAGTCGCCGAGCCGGAGCAGCGGAATCTCTCTGCCGCGCTCCGTCTCGTTTTTGACGATCGAATCGTTCTTGATGTAGTATCTGTCTTTCCCCGAGAAAACGATCCGGCTGTCTGCGCCGTACCAATACGCCTGATCATATCGCGTATCGGTGCAGGAGACGGGCAGCGGATCCCAACCGTAGTGCGGTTTGTCGCCGCCGATGGAGCGCTTCCCCCTGACGGCGGCGTCGCTGAGCAGCACGAACTTATGCCCGACCATGCCGGGTACGTCCGGCACCGGATCGTCCCACGTCAGGTCGACGTGATAATAAGCGTCTCCGAGCCTGACAATGTTCCAGGAATGATTCATCGGCGTGCTGACGGCGCAATGGCACTCCACGCCCGCGCGGTTCATGAAATACATAAAGGCGTAGGTATAGCCCTGACAGACGGCGCGCCCGTTCATCAGAACACCGGCGGTGTTGAAGGAATCGGAGCCGGTCGGCAGATTGTCGCTCAGGTCATAGGTACTGTTGTATACGAAGTAATCGTGGAGCGTAAGCACCTTGTCCACGTCCTCCGGAACGGCGGCGAGCATGGCATCGAGCTCGGAGGCCCTTGCCTCGATCTCGTCAAAGTACTCGTTGATCTGCGGTAGGCTCATCCCTTCAGGGTAGTTGATCGCGATCTTTGCATAGTATCCTTTATTGCTTCCGATGCTGTTCCACAGGCAGTCGATATCAATGCCGCGGCTGATGAAGGGAGAATAGTCGCCGAGCCGTTCCAAGCGGAACTCATCATGGTGCAGATGGTACTCCGAGATATTGATGCTTGTCTCACCGGCGCGGATCGCCGCGACAAGCTCTGTCTCGATCTGATTCAGAATTTCGATCTCGTTCGCCCAGTCGTCCGCCTCCGCCGCGCCGGTTGTCAGAACGGCGGCGGGCAGCAGCCCGATCACAAGCGCAAGCGCGAGAAGCAGCGACAGGATTCGTTGTTTCATTGAGTTTCCTCCTTCCGGTCTGTACGTTTGCAGCCTTGAATTGATTATAGTCTATCACAGGGATATGCAGAACGCAAGGCTTGGCGGAATTTACCATTCGCTCTTCCCTGTCGTCCGCAGTATCTTTATTTAAAGCATACCACATTTTCCCATCTTTTGCAACCGTTCCCCGCAGTTTTCGCGCATTCAGGCGCGGGCAATGCCAACGGACGCGCAGGCTTCTGCTTCGATGATACCCTACGCTGTCGGCAGCGGCAAAGCCTTTTCCGCTGCGGCGTCTGCAAAAGAAAATTCTTGTCATTTTCTGTCCGATATGCTATGATGCAAGCATAATAGCTCAACTCAATGAATAATTCGGGAGAATACCATGGATATTTTCGCCAAATGCTATAAGCCGTCGCTGGCAGACGAAGCGCGGGAAAAGAAAATCTACCCGTACTTTCACGCGCTTGAGTCCCGTCAGGACACCGAGGTCGTCATGGAGGGCAAGCGCCGTATCATGCTCGGCTCCAACAACTATCTCGGGCTGACCACGCACCCCGAGGTGATCGAAGCCGGCGTCCGCGCCTTCGAAGAATACGGCTCCGGCTGCTCCGGCTCGCGTTTCCTGAACGGGACGCTCACGCTGCATCTGCAGCTCGAGGAGGAGCTTGCCGCCTTCCTGCGGAAGGAAGCCGCGGTGACCTTCTCCACCGGCTACCAGTCCAATCTCGGCATTATCAGCGCGATCGTCGGTCTCGGCGACTACGTCATCATGGATCGCGAGAACCACGCGAGCCTGTATGACGCCTGCCGTCTCTCGTTCGGGAAAATGCTCCGCTTCCGTCATAACGACATGGAGGATCTGGAGAAGAAGCTCGCCTCCGTGCCCGAAAAGGCAGGTTGTCTGATCGTGACGGACGGCGTGTTCTCCATGGGCGGCGATATCGCGAAGCTGCCGGAAATCTGCCGTCTTGCGAAGCAGTACGGCGCGCGCGTCATGGTTGACGACGCTCACGCTCTCGGCGTAATCGGCGAGGGCGGCAGAGGCACCGCCAGCTACTTCGGACTGGAGGACGAGGTGGATATCTATATGGGCACCTTCTCCAAATCCCTCGCGTCTCTCGGCGGCTACATGGCGGCAAGTGAGCGCGTCGTGAACTACGTCCGCCACAATTCCCGTCCGTTTATTTTCTCCGCGTCCATTACTCCCGCGAGCTGCGCGACGGCGCTGGCGGCGCTGAGGGTCCTGCGCGAGGATCCCGGCTTGCCCGACAGACTGCAGGCGATTTCCGCCCGCGCAAGAAAGGGGCTGCTCGACAAGGGTATCAAAATCCGCATGAGCGACACCCCGATTATCCCGATTTATACCTACGATACGGAGTCTACGCTGATTCGCGCGAAGCAGCTCTATGACGCGGGCGTTTATGTCAATACGGTTCTGCCTCCCGCGACCGCGCCGACCGAGTGCCTGCTCCGTACCAGCTATATGGCGACCCATACCGAAGCGCTTGTCGACGAGGCGGTGGAGATTATCGCAGAAGTCCTCAGCCATCCGATTGAGCGATGACGGACAGGACGGCGATTGTTACCGGCGCGTCGGGCGGTATCGGCAGAGAAGCGGCAAAAATCCTCAGCCAAAGCGGCTGTAAGGTCTATGATTTCAGTCGCAGCGATAAGCCGCAGGACGGCGTGATTCATGTCTCCTGCGACGTGACGGATGAAGCGTCTGTCAAAGCCGCCGTCAAAGCGGTGATTGAGCAGAGCGGCAGAATCGATATCCTCGTCTGCTGTGCCGGAATGGGTATCAGCGGCGCGGTGGAATTCACCGACCCTGAGGACAGCTGCCGCCAGATCAATGTGAACCTGTTCGGCACGGACAGAGTCGTCCGCGCGGTGCTGCCCTATATGCGCTCACAGCGCAGCGGCAGACTGGTGATGACCTCCTCTGTTGCGGCTGTGACCCCGATTCCGTTCCAGACATGGTATTCCGCGAGCAAGGCGGCAATCAACAGCTATGCGATGGCGCTGGCGAACGAGGTGCGCCCCTACGGTATCGGCGTAGCGGTCGTCATGCCCGGGGATATCAAAACCGGCTTTACCGCGGCGCGCAAAAAGTCCGCCGAGGGCAACGAGGAGTATTCGGGGCGTATCGAGCGTTCCGTCGCCCGTATGGAAAAGGACGAGCAGAACGGTCTGCCCGCGTCTTATGCGGGAAAAGTCATCGCGAAGGCGGCGCTGAGAAAGCGCCCGAAGCCCCTGACCTCTACGGGCTTTGTCTACAGCCTTTTTTGTGTGCTGGTAAAGGTTTTGCCCGCGCGATTCGCGCAGTGGGTGCTGTATCGGCTTTACGCGAAATAAATATCTTTTGATTCAGCGGTACGTTTGTGCCGCTGTTTTTTTGCGGAGAAGGCTTTTTGCTTCGCGCTCGGCGGAAGAAGTAACCAACCGCCGGCGAATCAAAAATCTTCCGTGAAATTTTCGGATTTGGTTGCATAAATCTTTTCTATCGGCTATAATGAATGTAAAACTACAAGGATAGGAGAGGTTTTATGTTTTGCAATGCATGCGGCTGCAAGCTGGAGGACAACGATAAGTTTTGTCCCTTATGCGGCGCAAAGGTTACGCCGGAAGAAACGGAGGATTATCCCGACATTTCTAAGCCGACGCAGGAGTATGTACCGCACTCCGAAAAGGAATATGCCCCTGTTGACAGCGGCTGCGGTGCAAACGGGCCATTATATCAGGATGACGGTCGCACAGTGGTGCTTGACGGCTATGACAGTCCGTCGTATTTTCAGGAGAACTTCGCTGAATCCATCAACGAGAATCAGCCCTATCCTCAGGAATACCCCCAAAGCCGCCCGCCGCGCGATTATCTGGATTCCTTTGAGAACGGGCGTGAGCCGGGCTATTACGGCGAACAGGAGCGCTACCCGGAGGATGAGCATAAATACCAAAAAACGACCGCCGGCCGCAGAGCCGTATCGATTCTGATGTGTCTGCTGATGCTGCTGTTCAGCTTTTTCTCGCTGATCATCGGTTCTGCACGCATCGCGCTCACAGAAAACAACGTCCGCAGTGCGTACCGGAAGGGAACCCTCGCAGATTTGAAGTTCGATACTGCAAATGGCGAAAAAACCCTTGCGCAGATTATTGTGGATGGCGCGGTGAACGCTGACACCGGCGTTCCCATCCGGCTGGATGAAGGCTCAGTGACGGAGGTGCTCCGCTCTCAGAATATCAACAATTTCGCTGAGAATCTCGCGGTGGATTTTACTCAGTTCTTTATCTTCGGCAGGGCGCCGTCGCTGCTCAACAGCACGGAGATCACCGGGTTTCTGACCTCAGTAAGCGAGAATATTAAGGCGCAGACCGGTTATGCCATGTCCGACGAGGATATCGCCGCCATCGGTAAGCGTATCAACGGCGGCGATTTAAGCTTTCTGAGCGTCGACAGCAACGGCGGCTACTTCAAGCAGAAATATAACTTTAACCCGATGGTACTGTCGTCGGCGTTTTCGGTTTGGGCGCTGGCCGTTTGTGCCGGAATCGTTCTCTTGTGCTTAATTATGATTTTTGTCATCAACAGCCGCAACCTGCCTGCGGGGCTGTCCTTCAACGGGACGACAATGATGATTTTCGGCGTTCTGAATACCGTTATTGCGGTAGGAATGTTAGTATTTTCTTATGTAAAGCCTATTTTTCTGTTATCGGATTTGCTGCGCGGACTTGCGTTTGCGATGGGCGCAATCAGCCTGTCGGTGCTGGTAATCGGCATTATCTTCGTCGTTATCAAAACCGTACTCAAAAACAAAGCGTCATAAAGGAGCGTTACCTATGTCGAACGAAATCAATCAAATCAACAACATCGGCGAGATTGAAGCAATTATCGCCGAGAAAGAAGAAAAGATGCAGTCTGCTTATGCTGAAATCGGTAAGCGGTATTTTATCAGACACAGCGCTGACGCCGAGGAGGAGCTCGTGCCGCTTGTTGACGAGCTGGTCGCTGACTCCGCAGTGATAGAGGAATGTAAGCAAAGAATCGAAGCGATTCAAAACGCGCCGACCTGTCCGAATTGCGGTGCAGCCGTTCATGAGGATAGCGTTTTTTGTACCGCCTGCGGCAATCGCCTCAAGGAGGCAGAGACTCCCGCGCCCGAAAGCGGCGTATCCGTTTGCGCGCGTTGCGGCAGCGAGGTGAAACCCGGGACGCGCTTCTGTACTGTCTGCGGCAATCCCCTGGAGACTCAGCCCGGGGAGGAAATCCCGCAGACAAGAAGATACGAGCCGGAGCCCGTAGCCGAGCCTGCTCCCGTGGTTGAGGAAGAGCCTGCTCCCGCTGTGGCGGAAGAACCTGAGTCGAAGCCTGAGCCTGCCGAAGATCCGTACGCAGTTCCTGCCGCCTCGGTAATCTGTCCGATGTGCGGAAAGATCAGCGCTGCCGGAGTGCGCTTCTGCGTCGGCTGCGGCACACGGCTTGCGGAGGATAAGCCCGATCCCGCGCCCGCGGTACAGGATTACGGTGTTCGCCGCTGCCCGAATTGCGGTCATGTCTCCGCAAATGCCTCTATGATGTTCTGCACCCAGTGCGGAACACGCCTGAGTTAGCGCTTAAGCTGTTGGAAACAATAAACTTGAAAAGGTAGGTGCTTTTCCTGCCTTTTTGTTTTGGAGGATAGGCTTGCGGTGCGTCGCACCCTGCAACAAGCGTATGCTTTGCTCCGCATTTGAACGGCGTGTATCATCAATATTTCCGGCGGGAGCGAGAAAGCCTTGAGAGAATGGCTTGAAAATTTTTTCAAATTTTTATCGGTTTTTTGAAACAAAAGCGTGTCGTAAACAGTCTATTTATATAGAGGGTCTGTTTTTCTATTTACAAATGAGCAGATTTCGTATATTATTATACTTGGAATGATACATAAAAATATTCCGTGAGAAAGGAAACATAGGGCAAGAACATGAAAAAAGTATTGATTATCGGAGCGGGCCCCGCGGGGCTGACCGCTGCCTACGAGCTGCTGGACAAGAGCAAAGACTACGAGGTGACGGTGCTTGAAGAAAGCGGCGTATTCGGCGGTATTTCCCGCACGGTCAACTACAAGGGCAACCGCATGGATATGGGCGGACACCGCTTTTTCTCTAAGGTACCCGAGGTCAACGAATGGTGGGAAAAGATGCTCCCCACGCAGGGCGCGTTACCGTTCGACGACCGTGAGCTGGGAAGAACCTCTACCGTAAAGGAGGGCGGCCCCGACCCCGAAAAGACCGACCGCGTCATGCTCCGCAGAAACCGCCTGTCGCGCATCTTCTTCAACAGCAAATTCTTCGACTATCCGATTTCGATGAAGGTTTCCACCATCAAAAATATGGGCTTCGGCACGACCTTCGTCGTCGGCTGCAGCTATATGAAAACCGTTTTCCATAAGCGCGAGGAAAAATCCCTCGAGGATTTCTATATCAACCGCTTCGGCAAGAAGCTCTATTCCATGTTCTTCGAGAACTATACCGAGAACCTCTGGGGCAGACACCCGAGCGAAATCAGCCCCGAATGGGGCGCGCAGCGCGTCAAGGGCTTGTCTATACGGGCGGTGCTGGGGGATATGTTCGGCAAGGTGTTCCATAAGAAGAACCGCAAGGTCGAGACCTCGCTGATTGAAGAGTTCGCCTATCCGAAGCTCGGACCGGGCGAATTATGGGAGCTGACCGCTGCTGATTTTGAGAAGATGGGCGGTACGATTATCAAAAACGCCAAGGTCACCAAAATCATCAAGGATAAAGACAACAAGGTAACAGGGCTTGTCTATGAAAAGGACGGAAAGGAAATCGAAATCGACGGCGATTATGTGATTTCCTCCATGCCCGTCAAGGATTTGGTCGAGGGCATGAACGACGTGCCTGAGGATGTCGCCGCGATTGCGAGCGGTCTGCCGTACCGCGACTACATGACGGTCGGCGTATTGGTGCCGCACCTGAACCTGAAAAACGAAACAAAAATCAAGACGATGGGCAATATCGTGCCCGATAACTGGGTCTACGTCCACGACACAAGCGTGAAGATGGGACGCTTCCAGATTTATAACAACTGGTCGCCGTATATGGTCGAGAAGATTTCCGACACCGTATGGATGGGTCTGGAGTATTTCTGCAATGAGGGCGACGAGATGTGGAGCATGACGGACGGGGAGTTCGGCAAAATGGGTATCCGCGAAATGGTCACCATGGGGCTGATTGACAAGGAATCCGACGTGCTGGATTTTCACGTCGAGCGCGTGAAAAAGGCATATCCCGCGTACTTCGATACCTACGAGCACATGGACGATCTGCGCGAATATCTCGACACGATTCCGAACCTGTTCTGCGTCGGACGTAACGGTCAGCACCGCTACAACAATATCGACCACTCTATGTGTACTTCTTTTGAGACAGTCAAGGCGATTCTCAGCGGCTCGACCGATAAGTCCGCAATCTGGAACGTCAACACCGAGAAGGAGTACCACGAAGAGGGCAAGGAAAGCTCCCGGTAAGGTGCCGTTATGAAGCAAGATACAAAAAGCTCTCTGGAATACATTTTTCATAAGCTGTCCAAGCATCCGTTTTTGTCCGTGACGGGGTTCTGCGTGCTGTTGTTTTTCTTCGGCTTCTGCGAGCAGACGAGCTTTACGACGCTGAGCTACGTCTACGCCGGCGCGGTGCTGTTTGCGACCTTCTTTCTGCTGATACTGTTCGGCAGAATCGGCGGCAGCAAGACGGAAATGCTCCTTATCTTCCTGACCGCGGCGGTGTTTTCCGCCGGCGGACTGCTCCTGATTTCCGCTTATGACAACAGCCCCGCGCTGATTCTCTGGCTGTCGCTGTTTTTGCTCGCGATGATCGTCGCGCTGATGCGCGTGACGGGTACGCTCTCTACGCGCAATTTCATCATGGTGATGATCGCGGCGGGCATTATGCTCCGCTTTGCCTACGACCTGTATACGGGCTGGCAGGACAGACAGCATGATATCGGCTACTTCAACTGGACGTGGGGTCACGCGAATTATATTGAATATTGGCGGGATAACGGCTTGAAGCTGCCCGACTTTGACGTCAGGACAAAGTTCCAGTATTACCAGCCGCCGCTGCACCATATCCTGATGGGCTTCTTTATGAAGCTGCTGGAGGGCTGCGGCATGGACAATGCCGTTGCCTGCGACGCGCTGCAGTTCCTGCCGTTTTTGTATTCCTCCCTGATTATGGTGGTTTGCTACCGCATTTTCAGGTGGGTGAAGCTGAACGGTCTGCCGCTGGTGATTTCGATGGCGCTGATTTGCTTCCATCCGACCTTTGTGCTGATGGGCGGCTCGTACAACAACGATTTGCTGTCGGTGCTGTTTATGCTGCTGTCAATCATGTTCGCGCTGAGATGGTACCGCAAGCCGACGCTGCTGCATATCATCCCCGTGGCGCTGTGCGTCGGGTTCGGCATGATGGCAAAGCTTTCGGCATGGATGGTCGCGCCCGCGATTGCGATACTGTTCCTCTATGTGTTTGTCAAAAATATCAAGGCGTGGAAGCGCTTTATCGGTCAGTTCGCGGTGTTCGGCGTGATTTGCGCCCCGCTGGGACTTTGGTGGCAGGTGCGGAATCTGATTGCCTTCGAGGTGCCGCTCACCTATATTCCCGAGCCGGTCGATACCGCCCATCCGCAGTATTGCGGCGATATGAGCGTTTTTCAGCGGCTGTTCAACTTCGGCGGGGGACAGCTCTCTTATGTCTATCCCGCGTTTACCGAGCACGGCGCGCCGTATGACGAATTCAACCCCACGCTGGGCTTGTTCAAGACCGCGCTGTTTGACGAGGGCGCGAACGGCATTTCCGAGGTGAATTTCCCGCAGATCGCGGTGACGGGACAAATCCTGTTCTGGGTCGGCACGATACTGGGACTCCTCTGCTTTGCCGCTTTCATTATGATGATGGTCAGCAAAAAATCGGGACTTGACGGCATGAGCAGGATTTTCTTCTCGGCGCTGGCAGTGACAATGCTCGGTTCCTATTATCTGTTCTGCTTCCGGTACCCGTTTACCTGCACCATGAATATCCGCTACTGCGTGCCGCTGATACCGCTGTTCGCGATGGGCTTGGGGCTGCTGCTGAAGCGGTATCCGGACAATACGCCCGCACAGAGGATATTCCGCTGTACAACCTGCGCGCTGACTGCCGCGTTCGTTGTGAGTACGCTGATTGTCTATACGCAGGCCGGACTGCCTGTTGCGGCGGTCTAAATAATCATAAAGGGTGATTGTGATGAATTCCAATAAAACGAAGAAATCCCCGCTTGTCTTTCGCGGCGAACAGAGGTTCCTGTCCTTTTTGGAGCGGCACATCTATATTATCGCGTTGGCGGCGATTACGATACTGGCGGTGGTTGTGAGAAGCGTGCTGATAGACTATGTGTCAGGCGACGCGTATTACTTCCTGCTGCCGTGGTACGAAACGATGAAGCCGCAGGGCTTTGCGGCGCTGTCACAGCAGGTCGGCGACTACAATATGCTCTACCAGTTTTTTGTGGCGCTGTTTACTTATCTGCCGATAGACCCGCTTCATGCGTATAAGCTGTTTTCCATCATTTTTGACTTCTGTCTGGCAATTCTTGCCGCGTGGATTATCTACAAGAACGCTTCCTCACATCCTCAGCTCAAGGCGGTCGTCATGTACGCCTGCGTTCTGCTGTCTCCGCTGGTTGTGCTCAACTCCGCGTGCTGGGCGCAGTGCGATGTGATTTACACCTTCTTCTGCGTGTTCTCGCTGTACATGATGTGCAAGGACAAGTATCTCGCGTCGATGATTCTGTTCGGCGTCGCGATGGCGTTCAAGCTGCAGGCGATTTTCATTCTGCCCGTCCTGTTGTTCTGCTGGTTCTATAAGAAGAAATTTTCGTTTCTGTATTTTCTGACGGTTCCCGCGGTGATGATTCTTCTCTCGCTGCCGGGGCTGCTGCACGGGCGGAAAATCTCCGAGGTATTTACCATCTATTTCAATCAGACCTCCACCTATCAGGCGATGAGCATGAACTATCCTTCGTTCTGGACGCTGTTCCAGAACGGCAGCCTTAACGAAGCGTCAAAGTACGGGATGTTCAGCAAGGTCGCGGTGATTCTCACGCTCGGCATCGTGATGGTCTATCTGTTGATTTGGCTGAAAAAGCGCGTCGTTCTCAATTGGGAAAACCTTTTCTCAATGGCGTTTCTGGTGGTGTACACCTGCGTGCTGTTCCTGCCGTCCATGCACGACAGATACGGCTACCTTTATGAAATCCTCGCCCTGTTCCTTGCGTTCCGTTACTATAAGACGATTCCGATGCTCCTGCTGACCTACAGCGTTTCCGTTATTGCTTACGGCTTGTACCTGTTTACATTCGGGGCAAATCTCGCCCTGATTTCCTTCTTGAATCTCGTGGCTTATGCCTTGTACGCGATTTATCTCAACAAGCAAATGCTGAAGCAGACGGAGGAATGACAATAAGAAAAGCTGAACGCCCGCTGTCAACCGGCAGCGGGCGCTGTTGCGCTTTGCGGACTGCTCCGCAGAGCTATTGTATGGCGGCGCTTCTGTCACGCCGCGGGGCAGTAATCAGCAGCCGCAGCCGCAATCGTTACCGCAGCCGTTGCCGTTGTTACCGCAGCAAGACCACAGGATGATCAGAAGAATGATGATACCGCAGCAGCTGTTGCCGCCGAAGAAACCGTTATTGTTACACATAGTAATAAGCCTCCTTTCGCTTACACCTTATACTATGCCGCAGCCGGGAGTTGGTGAATGGAAGTTGAGATTAGTTGGTGGTTGGTGGTTGGTGGTTGGTAGTTAGTAGTTGATAGTTAATAGAAATCGGGTGCGGGCAGCGCCCGCCCTTAACTGTTATCTGTTAACTGTTATCTGTTAACTGTTAACTGCATCCGTCATCAAAGCCTTTTTCTTATCAGAAAAAAAGATTGACAAATGCAGGGGATTTGTGCTAATATTAACAATTGTGGGAGACTGCGCCCCGGCGCGGGAAAATCCCCGTCAAAATGTGGTAAAAAGTCAGATTTTATCGGCTTTCTTCGTGCATTTTGCCGTTCATCGCTTTAGCGTGATAAACACCCGGAGCAATTCTTTCTGCTCTCTGTGTTTTTCATATCATGCGGTTCAGAGCTGTTTTTTGAGCCGCCGTTCAATTCTTTATCTTTCTTGGAAAGGAGGAAAACTATGCCAACCTTTAATCAGCTGGTTCGTAAGGGCAGACAGGTATCTGAGAAGAAGGCGAAGGCTCCTGCTCTCTTAAAGGGCTGGAACTCGCAGAAGAATCGCGCAATCGATCAGACCTCTCCTCAGAAGCGCGGCGTTTGTACCGCCGTCAAGACCGCAACTCCGAAAAAGCCTAACTCGGCGCTCCGTAAAATCGCCAGAGTACGTCTTTCTAACGGTATTGAGGTCAGTTCCTATATCCCGGGCGTCGGCCACAACCTGCAGGAGCACTCCGTTGTTCTGATTCGCGGCGGTCGTGTTAAGGACCTCCCCGGTGTGCGTTACCACATTATCCGCGGTACGCTTGATACACAGGGTGTTACCGGTCGTATGCAGGCCAGATCAAAGTACGGCGCGAAGCGTCCGAAGAAAAAATAAGGAATTGACAGCTCAAAGAAATAAAATTTCTTGTTCTGTATTGTTGCAGAGTTTTTATACAGACCTCTGCGGCACTACGGGAGTTTGTCACTTTCGAGTACCATTGATTTCTCAATTATTGTGAAGGAGGGAAGTAAAGATGCCCAGAAGAGGTCAGGTCGCAAAACGCGATGTTTTGCCGGATCCGATTTATAACTCAAAGCTCGTTACCCGTTTGATAAACAACATCATGCTCGACGGCAAGAAGGGCGTTGCCCAGAAGATCGTCTACGGCGCGTTTGATATTGTTTCCGATAAGACAGGTAAGGATGCTCTGGAGGTGTTCGAGCAGGCGATGCAGAATGTCATGCCCGAGCTCGAGGTTAAGGCCCGCCGTGTCGGCGGCGCCACCTATCAGGTACCGATCAAGGTCAGAGACGCCAGAAAGCAGACCCTCGGTCTCCGTTGGTTAACCACTTATTCCAGAGCGCGCTCCGAGCGCACGATGAAGGAAAGACTTGCCGGTGAGATCCTTGACGCAGTCAACGAGACAGGCGGCGCGTTCAAAAAACGCGAGGATACCCACAAGATGGCTGAGGCGAACAAGGCTTTCGCACACTACAGCTGGTAAGCGCTTTCTTTTCAGGGATGACCGTTGGTCATCAAGGGCGTTTCGCCCATTATTAAAGGTATATGAAATTCAGATGAGAACCCGCGTATGCAGATACGCACACATTGAAGGAGGATATTATGCCCAGGCAGGTATCGCTTGAAATGACAAGAAATATCGGTATCATGGCTCATATCGATGCCGGTAAGACAACAACAACAGAGCGTATCCTTTATTATACAGGTATCAACCACAAAATCGGCGAGACCCATGACGGCGCCTCGACGATGGACTGGATGGATCAGGAGAAGGAGAGAGGTATTACCATCACCTCCGCCGCGACCACCTGTTTTTGGAAGGATCACAGAATCAACATCATCGACACCCCCGGACACGTTGACTTTACCGTAGAGGTTGAGCGTTCGCTCCGCGTACTCGACGGTTCCGTAACCGTTCTCTGCGCGAAGGGCGGCGTTGAGCCCCAGTCCGAGACCGTTTGGCGTCAGGCGGATAACTACAAGGTTCCGCGTATGGTTTACGTCAACAAAATGGACATCACGGGCGCGGACTTCTATCATGTGCTCCAGATGATGCACGACAGACTGAAATGTAACGCTGTTCCGATTCAGCTTCCGATCGGCTTCGAGGATACCTTCAGCGGTATCGTTGACCTCGTAGAGATGACCGCCGAGACCTACACGGGCCCCAACGGCGAGAACCGCGAGACCATCGAGATCCCCGAGGATATGAAGGAGCTGGCGGCAGAATATCACGAGAAGCTGCTTGAAGCTGTCGCTGAGACGTCCGAGGAGCTGATGGACAAGTATTTCTCCGGTGAGGAGCTGACTGTCGACGAAATCAAGGAGGCTATCCGCAAGGCGACGATCGCCAACGAGATGGTTCCCGTATGTTGCGGTACTTCCTACCGCAACAAGGGCGTTCAGAAGCTGCTGGACGCAATCGTCGATTATATGCCCGCACCGACAGATATCCCCGCAATCAAGGGTGAAGATGTTGAGACAGGCGAAGAGGTCGACCGTCACGCAAGCGACGACGAGCCGTTCTCCGCACTCGCATTCAAAATCGCTACCGACCCCTATGTCGGTAAGCTTTGCTTCTTCCGTGTTTATTCCGGTATGGTAGAGAAGGGTACCTCCGTGTACAATTCCACCAAGGGTAAGCACGAGCGCATCGGCCGTATTCTGCAGATGCACGCGAACGACAGAAAGGATATCGAGGTCTGCTACGCAGGCGATATCGCTGCCGCCGTCGGACTGAAGAATACCACCACCGGCGACACTCTCTGTGACGAGAACAACCCTGTTATTCTCGAATCCATGGAGTTCCCGGAGCCGGTTATCAAGGTTGCGATCGAGCCCAAGACCAAGGCAGGTCAGGAAAAGATGGGTATTGCCCTCGCGAAGCTTGCCGAGGAAGACCCCACCTTCAAGGCTTATACCGATGAGGAAACAGGCCAGACCATCATCGCCGGTATGGGTGAGCTTCACCTTGAGATTATTGTAGACAGACTTCTCCGTGAGTTTAAGGTAGAGGCGAATATCGGTAAGCCCCAGGTCGCGTATAAGGAGACCATCCGCCGTGAAGCGGACGTCGACCAGAAATACGCCCGCCAGTCCGGCGGTAAGGGTCAGTACGGTCATGTTAAGCTCCGTGTCTCCCCGAACCCCGGCAAGGGCTATGAATTCGTCAATTCCGTAGTCGGCGGCGCCATCCCGAAGGAATATATCCCGGCGGTTGACGCGGGCGTCCAGGGCGCAATGCTCAGCGGCGTTCTCGCAGGCTACAACGTCGTCGACGTCAAGGTCGAGGTCTACGACGGCTCCTACCACGAGGTCGACTCTTCCGAAATGGCGTTCAAGATTGCCGGTTCCATGGCGTTCAAGGAAGCGATGAAGAAGGCAGACCCGGTTTTGCTCGAGCCGATTATGAAGGTCAGCGTCGTTGTCCCCGAGGAGTACGCAGGTACCGTATTCGGCGACTTTAACGCACGCCGCGGCGCCGTAAAGGGTCAGGAGATCGACAACGGCGTAGCGAGAATCACCGCAGAGGTTCCGCTCTCTAATATGTTCGGTTACGCGACCGACCTGCGTTCCAAGACACAGGGCCGCGGCAACTACGTTATGGAGCCGTCCCATCACGCGGAGGTTCCGAAGAACGTCGGCGAGGAGATTATGTCCGAGCACTCGAAGAAGAACTGATTCCACAGACGCGTTCTGACAGCATTTGACACAACAGATTGAGAATTTTTTACCGTTTCAATACTATTTGTTGTGGAAATTTGCAAAAAGCTATTGCAATTCAAGCAAAGAATTGATAAAATAACTGTAATCGGTAAATTTTTATTTACAATTAAAGGAGGATTTTATTCCAATGGCAAGACAAAAGTTTGAAAGAAACAAGCCCCATGTAAACATCGGCACCATCGGTCACGTTGACCACGGTAAGACCACTCTGACCGCTGCTATCACAAAGGTTCTGAACTTCGGCGGTTCCGCTGACTTCGTAGATTATGCGAACATCGATAAGGCTCCCGAAGAGAGAGAGCGCGGTATCACAATCAACACCGCTCACGTTGAGTACGAGACTGCGAAGCGTCACTATGCTCACGTTGACTGCCCCGGACATGCTGACTATGTCAAGAACATGATCACCGGTGCTGCTCAGATGGACGGCGCTATCCTCGTTGTATCCGCTGCAGACGGTCCTATGCCCCAGACCCGTGAGCACATCCTGCTCTCCCGTCAGGTTGGCGTTCCCTATATCGTTGTATTCATGAACAAGACTGACCA
>CAJONB010000021.1 GCA_905235715.1 uncultured Ruminococcus sp.
ATATCCACCGTCCCCAAAACTGCGGAAATGAAAAAATCCGTTACTGCGGCACGCCGCTGAAGTATTCCTTTTCCGAGGCGCACGACGAAAAATCCGTGACCGTCGGCGAGCTGGACGGCGACGGCAGGCTGACCGTCCGTACCGTCGGGCTGAAGCCGCGGAACGAGATGGTCGAGCTGAAAGGCGCATACGGCGAGCTGACCGCTCTCAGCTACTATCAGGGTACCTCCTATCGGGAGGATTACGTACATATCACACTGACGGACGAAGAGGATATCCCTGACGCGGTCGGCAAGCTGCGGACCATCTATCATCATCTGATGAAGCTCGATTACGATAACTGCCGTACGCGTGCCGCTTCACAGCTCGACGACGCGGCGCAGATAGAAGAAAAATCCCCTCTGACCCTGTTCGGGGAGCTTTATCTTTTGCAAAACGGCAGGGAAATGACCGGCGAACAGCGCGCGTATATGGAACAGCTGATAGAAGAAGTATGGGAGGACGAGGCATGAGACCGCTAAAGCTGACAATGTCCGCGTTCGGACCCTACGCGAACGAAACGACGATCAAATTCGACAAGCTCGGCGACAGGGGCGTATACCTGATTACGGGCGACACCGGCGCGGGAAAAACCATGATTTTTGACGCAATCGTATTCGCTCTCTACGGCGAGACGAGCAGCGACGACCGTGAAGCAAAGCTCCTGCGCTCGAAATACGCCGACCCAAAGACAAAAACATTTGTAGAGCTATTTTTCCAAAACGGCGGCAAGCGGTATCAAATCAAGCGTAATCCGTCGTATCTCCGCCCGAAGGAGAGGGGAGAGGGCTTCACCAACGAAGCCGCTGCAAGCAAGCTGATTCTCCCCGACGGCAGCGTTATCGCGAGCAACAAAGCCGTTGACAGCGCTGTCCGCGATATCCTCGGCATTGACCGCGACCAGTTCTTGCAGATTGCGATGATAGCGCAGGGCGATTTTAAAAAACTGCTGACCGCTTCAACGGAGAAGCGCAAGGAAATTTTCCGTCGCCTGTTCAAGACGGAAAACTACAGTCATCTACAGGAGCGCCTGAAATCCGAATATCTGCGGGTCAAGAACAGCGTCGCCCGGCTCAACGACAGCATCCGGCAATATATCGGCGAAATCGTCTGCACATCGGACAGCCCCTATGCGGAGCAAATCACCGCAGCAAAGGAAAACGCCCTGCCGGTTTCTCAAACTGCAGAGATACTCGGTCAAATGAACGCCGACGATGCAGACGCCCTCGGGCAGCTTAACGCGCAGCTTGAAGCGCTTGAAAAACAGCTTGCCGGGGTGAATTCCGCTTTGGGCAAGGCTGAGGAGTATCTCAGCGCAAAAGAAGAAAGGGAAAAGCTCGCGGAGGATATTTCCGCGCAGAGCGAGCAGCTCGCGCAGGAACTGCAGAAGCTGGAGAAGGCGGCAGCAGAGGCAAAACAGGTTGACAAGCTCACCGGACAATCCAATCACCTGACTGCCGAGCTGCCGAAATATGACGAGCTGGAGCTTTGTGCCAAGACGCGCGACGACTTAAAAGAACTGCTGAACAAGAGCAGCGGCGACCTGCACGCGAAAAAGGAGCAAAGCGACAGAATTCTTACCTCTTTGGATACCATGAAAAAAGAGACGTCCGCGCTTGACGGTACGGCGGAGAGAAAGGCAAAGCTGGAAGCAGAGAAAAATTCCCTGAACGATAAATTGAATTATACAAGAAAGCTTTTGGAGCAGCTGCAGGAGTTGACCTCAAAGCGGGAAAAGTATGAAGCCCAAAGGTTGCAGTGTGAACATTTTATTGCAGAGGCAAAGGGCGCGGCGGTTGAATACGCTCAGATGAACGCGATCTTTCTCAGAGAACAGGCGGGTATCCTCGCAAAAGACCTCGCGGACGGCGAGCCGTGTCCCGTATGCGGCTCTGATTACCATCCGCACAAGGCGGAAATTTCCGGCTCGGCTCCGTCCGAAGAAGAGCTGAAAGCCTTTGAACTGCGGCAGAAGAAAGCGCAGGAGAACGCGGCAGAGCAAAGCGGCTTATGCGCGCAGTACAAGGGCGAATTTGAGACGCTGTCGGACACGGTGAAAAAACAGCTTTCGGAGCAGGATATTTCCGCGGATATCGAAGAAGCGTTCGGAATTGTCGCGGCAAAGCTGAACGGATTGAAAGCGTCTGTCGAAGAAATTGATGAAAAAATCGCTGCCGAGGAAAAGAATCTCCGAAAGCTCACTGAGCTACGGCGAACCATCCCCGAAAAGGAAGCGGCGGCAGAAGCCTTGAAAGAGGAAACCGCCGCGTTGGAAAAGCTGATTGTCAAAACCGAGACGACTCTCGACAGTACGGAACAGCAGTACGCGAAGCTGCGTGACGAGCTGACCTATCCTGATAAAGCCGCCGCTGTTGCGTATACACAACAACTCGGACGTCGAATCGCTGATCTGAAGTCTGCCGTCGATACCGCGCAGACAGAAGTAAACAACAGAAATGCAGCGCTTGAAAATCTCAAGGGCAGACATCAAACGCTGAGCGAACAGCTGAGTAATGCCGAAGCGCTGAACGCGGAAGAATTGACGCAGCAGATAGACGGGCTGACAGCGCAAAAAACGCAGTTGTCGGCGCAGCGCGACGCGCTCAATGAGCGGCTTTCCGCCAACTGCAAGCTGTTCGGCTGTCTCGGTGAAAGGCTCAAAGAATCCGAACGCTTGGAAAAGCAGTATCAGTTTGCAAAAACTCTTTCCGATACCGCGAACGGCGATATGACCGGCAAGAGCAGGGTGATGCTCGAGGCGTATATCCAGACGGCTTATTTTGACAGGATAATCGCGCGCGCCAATACGCGTCTGATGGTGATGTCGGACGGTCAGTATGAGATGAAGCGCCGGGTTGAAGCGGACAACAAACGCAGTCAGAGCGGCTTGGATCTTGACGTCATTGACCACTACAACGGTTCCGAGCGCAGCGCCGGCTCCCTTTCCGGCGGTGAATCCTTCAAGGCATCGCTGTCGTTGGCATTAGGCTTGTCCGATGAGGTACAGTCCTCCGCGGGCGGAATCCGCCTTGAAAGTATGTTTGTCGACGAGGGCTTCGGTACGCTCGACGGTGATTCGCTCGAATTCGCCGTCAATGCGCTTGTCAGCCTTAGTGAGAACAACCGGCTTGTGGGTATTATCTCGCACGTCGATGCGTTGAAGGAGCGAATCGACAAGCAGATTATCATAAAAAAAGACCGCGCAGACGGAAGCCGCGCGGAGATTGTGGTTGGATAATACTAATATCAAATAAAACCCTTTAACATCTGTTGCGCAAAATATCACATAACTTTGTTGTCAGGCTTGACAGGCGCCAGCCTGCCTGCGCCTTCCGCCGCGTTCTGTGAAATTTTCCGCTAACATCTTATTTAAGCTTTTTATTTGAAATTAGTATAAAATTCTCTGTTCTATTGAATACTATCCGAATAGGAAAGTTACACAATACTCTGATAGCAAGATATAAAAAGGACGCTTACCGCTGTTTTAGTGATAAGCGTCCTTGTGTTTGTTGAAAGTATATGTCTGTAGTTCCTTTTGACGTGGATTCGTTGGCTAATTATTCTTCAGAAGAATTATCAGCCGGTGCTTCCTCTTCGGGAGCTTCCACAGCTTCTGCCTCGGTTTCAGCCTCAGCCTCAGCCGCTTCTTCAACTTCCGCCTCTGTGGTTTCGTCTACGATTTCTTCTGCCTCAACGTCCTGAGCCGCTTCAGCCTCTTCCGCCTTGGATTTCGCCTTTTTCACTGCTACAGTAGTAGCTGCTGCTGCGCCTGCGGCAGCGGTTGCGCCGATAATGACCTTGAATATATTTTTCATCTGAAACACCCTTTCCGTCGCTGTACCAACGACATTTTGCTAAATAAAATAGAAATCCGGCAAAAAATCCGCTTTCTGTCATTTGCCTGATATATTATAACGCAATGTTCCTCAAATGTCTACCAAAAGATTTAATTTTTGTGCATTTTCTGCATTTTGTACAATTTTTTGATTTTGCAAGGCACAACGCTTGACTACTCCCCGTCTTTATGACCGTTATATCTTAACGCCAAAATGGTGATGTCGTCGAACTGCTCTGCGTCGCCCACGAAATCATCCAGCTCTGAGCGGACGACGTTACAAAGTCCTTCGACCCTGAGCGTCTTGCCGCGGTCGACAACATCCAGCAGACGGCTCTCGCCGAAAAATTGTTCGTCAACATTCATCGCTTCGGTGATACCGTCCGTATAAAGAACGATTTTGTCGCCTTTTTCGAGGGTTAATTCCTGATATTTATACTTGATGCCGTGCAGCCCCGCCAGTACAAAGCCGGTGCGCGCCTTGAGGTATTCCACTTTGTCGCCCCGTATAATGATTGGCGGATTGTGACCTGCGTTCACATATTTGACATGACCGGTTTTCAGGTCGATAATACCCATCCAGACGGTGACGAACATTTCTGCGCTGTTTGCTTCGCAGAGCCGTTCATTCGCGACCGTGAATAACTCGTCGGGCGCGGAGCCTTGTCGCGCGAGGTTTTCGAGCATGGTCTTTGTCTGCATCATAAACAGCGCGCCCGGGATTCCCTTGCCCGAAACATCGGCGACCGTGAAGGCGAGAGTGTTGTCGTCTATCATGAAAAAGTCGTAGAAGTCGCCGCCGACCTCCTTGGCAGGCTCCATCAGTGCATAAATATCAAATTCGGTTTTGTCGGGATAGGGCGGGAAAATTCCCGGCAGCGCGGAGCGTTGAATCGCTTTTGCCAGCGCAAGCTCTTTGGCGTTGCGCTCCGTCTCCGCCTTGATCAGCGACTTCATGGTATTGACCGTCGTATTGATATCATCCGAAAGCGCCGAAAATTCCCTGCTGGTGCGAACGTTGACCCCGACGTCGAGGTTACCGCTGCTGATTTGCGACAGCTTATCCGAAATATCCTCAACGTCTTTGATGATTGTTCGCTTTACGAACAGATTGATGACGATAAACAAGATAGAGAAGGCGACTACCTCGAGCAGGGTAATAATCATCAGCGTCACATTTCTGCTGGTCATGACCTCATCTACCGATATCTCGGCGAGAATATAGTTGTTACCGAGCTTCTGATACATCAGGAACTTATCTATGCCGTCGATTTTGAGCCTTGTCAGCTTCATTTCTTCCATTTCTTCGGGAGAAAAATAGTCTATTAGATTCTCTGTTTCCGCGTTTAAAATGCTGGTGAGATCAATGAAGCCGCCCTCGTATTCCGACAAGACTTTGATGGTTCCGGTTTCCTGTATATCATACTTATTTTCCCGGGCAGTCATACATACTTCGGCTTGGGACATAATATAATCTTCATTAAAGACACACTGGACATATTTTCCGTAATTGGACCAAATCAAGTTGTCCTCTTGGTTATAACTCTTTCCTATGGTGATGGTATAGCCGCTTTTATTGAAATAACCTTTTTCATAGTGATAATAAAACTCGTTTTCGTAATCGATAATTATATCTTTCCGATCAGCGGTTTTACCGATGTGGGTGCTGTCGCCGGAATATAATACTTTATAGTCCTCTGACAGGATTTCGAGGCACGGGATATTCGTTTCTTCCGCAAACCTTCTCAGAAAAAGGTTTATGGTATCGCTGTCAAGCTTATCTCTTTCGGTGACATTCAGAATATCCTCTTCGGTGACGTTCGAGAAGTAAGGCGTGTATTTGATTTCTCCTCCGTCGCTGCTGGTATAAGGAATCGACGTTAGCTCGGTCGCTATGAAAAAATTGTTTTCGGTTTGAGAATCAACATGAATTTTGACAGAATTGGTGAAGCCCCACAGACTGCTGCTCAAAATACTTTCTGTCTGGTTTGTCGCCAGAAGCGTATAGGCAAAAAACACGATGAAGATTCTTATCGCAAAGGTGACGGCAACCGCCAGTACAAACCATTTCTCTAAGACGTTGGTGATGCTTTGCTGCTTGACGTTGTAGTCGTTGAAAATGAGCGAGCTGAAGAAAAGCGATATAAGAACCGCCGCGGCATTCGCGATAATCATAATGAATACGCAGTCACGGACCACAAGGTACGCTTCATAGATATCGCTGACGTGTGTAGCAAAAACCATCAGCATGTGGAAGCTTTCAATCGCAATTGCATATATCAGCACGAAAAGATAGGACGGACGCTCCTTTTTGTTGAACAGCTTGTTGAACAGCACCGCAAAAACGCCCGCGGCAAGCGTCGAAACCGCGCAGGCAATCGCGCTGTACTCGCCGTTTTGCAGAGCAAAGCCCGAGAACAGCCGCTCAGCCGAGCCGATAACGGCGGAGATAATACCCGCAGGTCCGCCGAAGATAAACGCCGCGCACATCGGAGAAGCGTCGCGGACGTTGATGATCGCGAGTTCCGTTTGGACGCCGAACTCCGTACTCAGAGAGGCGGTGACGCCGAATATCACGCCGATGATAATCTGCGAGTAAGTATATTTCATTTGTCCGAACCTCGTGTGCTTTTTCAATAAGCACAGCGTGACGGTGACAACCACCGGCAGCAGCGAGGTCAGTATAATCTGCAAAATTTCCATAGCCAGCTTCCTTCCGCTTTATCTGTTCAGATGCCTGATAGGGAATATATGTAAAATTCAGAATCAATTACTCTATATCTACTCTATATCTTTTTAATTATATCAAACGAAATCGGCTTTGTCTATAAATTTTTAATAAAATACAAATTCCGGCTTTTTTCTCGAAGACGCTGCGATAGCGGAAAAAGCTTCTTATAAAACCGGTGATAGAACCGGGCGATTTTTATCTCTGCAAAAAAGATTCTAACAAATTTTCCTTGATTTGCCGGATAAAATATAATAAAATAATAGATGGAAAATGAATATGTTTTATTGAAAAAAGGAGAGTTGATATGTCTTTTAAAGGAATCGGCATAAAAATTTTTGCGGTGGTTTTAGCCGTGATCGCGCTCGGAGCAGGTATATGGTTGACCTTCATCCAGTCGGCGGGCTTTGAAAAAACCACCGCGACCATCATTTCCATCGAGGAGGATCCCGACTATATTCCCACGGATGAGAACGATTCCCAAAATATCGTGAAGGTCGAGTACACGGTCGACGGCAAAAAGTACACCGCCGCCCTTGATACCAACAGCCCGTCCTATAAGGTCGGCGGCGAGGTCAATATCGAGTACGACCCCAAAAATCCCAATACCATTCATTCGGGCAAGGGCATGGGTATCTACTTTTTGATTGCCGGCGCGGTGATTTTGCTTATCCTGCTTATCCTTACCGTGAAGAAAAAGTCCTCTCTCAAGCAGCTCAAGGAAACGAACGGCGAATCCACCTATGCGCCTTCGTTGAAGGGCGAGGAAAGAAAGCTTTACTTCCTGACGGATCTCGGCACACCGAAGTACGGCCACCGTATTGAGGACGCAAACCGCAAAGTGCTGTATGAAGCGAAGATGACCAAGTTCACCACCATGAACCCCTTTGGCTTTGATTTTATCGACCACGTACACGGTAAGACCACCCCGCACCTGATCGGTCATGAAGAATCGACCGAATGGAATATGCTGCTTCTTGATAACCATTACACCTTCACCATCGACGGTGAGGATATCTGGAAGCACCTCAAGCGCAACGGCATTACGGTAGAATCGAGCCTTTCCGGCTCGGGCACCCGCTATCGGATTTTCCGCAACGGCGAGGAGCTGGCTTATGCCGAAACAAGCAGTCAGTATGTCCATGAAGACGACGCGGAGCAGCATAGCGCAGCGAGCAAGATTCCCGTACCGGGTTTCTACCGCATTCAGACAAGAGAGCAAAATCTCGACCTGCTGTTTGTCACGCTTCTGGCATTTGCCCGCAGCGGCGCAATCGACGCACACGGCGGCACCTACGGCGCAATCCTCGGAACCTTAAAGCAAAATCAATAATCTATCATAAAAAGGCTTTCTCCCGGGAAAGTCTTTTTCTTTGTGAAAATAGTGAAATTTTTATCAGTAGTGCTTAATTTTTTTTGGCTTTCTTGTGAATGTCGCTAAATCTTCATGATATGCTTGCAATTTGAACTGCAAGAGGGTATAATACGGTAAGATTGAAGCGCTTTAGCATTTAAAAGCGTAAAAGTATTTTCAGGAGGTACTATCATGAAAAAAATCATTTCTCTTCTTCTTGCCGTCATGCTGATGGCAACGGTATTTGCGGCTTGCTCATCCTCAAAGACCGATTCAACCGAGAGCACCGGTGCAAAAGCCGAAGCTGATGCAGGCAAGACCTACAACATCGGTATCTGTCAGCTGGTTCAGCACCCCGCGCTTGACGCCGCGACCCAGGGCTTTAAGGACTATCTGACCGACAAGCTCGGCGATTCCGTTAAGTTTAACGAGCAGAACGCCAACGGCGACTCTCCCACATGCACAACCATCGCTAACCAGTTTGTTGCCGATAACGTTGACCTGATTCTCGGCAACGCGACTCCCGCTCTGCAGGCGGCATTCACCGCGACGGACAAAATTCCCGTACTCGGCACATCTATCACCGACTACGGTACCGCTCTGGATATCAGTGACTGGACAGGCGTTTCCGGCTTCAACGTATCCGGCACCTCCGACCTTGCTCCTCTGGACGGTCAGGCGGATATCATCAAGGAGCTGTTCCCCGATGCAAAGACCATCGGTCTGCTGTACTGCTCCGCTGAGCCGAACTCCAAGTATCAGTGCGACACGATTTCGCAGTATCTCGGCGACTATGAGCTGAAGACCTATACCTTTGCCGATTCCAACGATATCGCGTCTGTTGTGACCTCTGCGTGCGAAGAGGTAGACGTTATCTATATCCCGACCGATAACTCTGCGGCTTCCAACACCGGCATCATCGACAACATCGCGCTTGAAAAGAAGATCCCGATTGTTACCGGCGAAGAGGGTATCTGCTCCGGCTGCGGTGTTGCGACCCTGTCCATCAGCTACTATGATCTGGGTACGGCAACCGGTGAGATGGCGTATGACATTCTGGTCAACGGCGCAGATATTTCCAAGATGGAGGTCAAATTCGCTCCCGCTACCACCAAGAAGTATGACGCGGCTCGTGCCGAGGCGCTCGGTATCGAAATTCCCGCAGGCTATGAGGCTATCGAAGTCGAAGCAGCCGAATAAGTAAAACAAACAATCACCGGGGCGTCTGCGGACTCTCCGGTTTTTTATACTTATCAAAAGATTAAAAGGATTAAATTAAGGGTTAGTATTAGTGCGATTTTCGTCAAATCGTTGCTTTATCACTTTAAAACACTTGACCGACACGCGCTTTTCTGTTAAAATGATAAAGTTGTAAAATTTCAGCGAAAACAGGTGAAACTATGTCCGGCATTATTTCATACTTTTCCTCCCTGAATCCGAGCGCGCTGTTCGCGCAGCTGCCCGGTAATATCGCTCAGGGTGTTATTTGGGGCATTATGGCTCTCGGCGTCTTTATAACCTTCAAGCTGTTGGATTTTGCCGACCTGACGGTTGACGGCTCGTTCGCGACCGGCGGCGCGGTGACAGCGGTTCTGATTATCGCGGGAGTACCCGTGTGGGCGGCAATTCTGATTTCTCTGGTTGCCGGTATACTGGCAGGCTTGGTGACGGGACTTTTGCATACGCTGCTCGGTATCCCCGGAATCCTCGCGGGTATTTTGACGCAGATTGCGCTGTATTCCATCAATTTGAATATTATGGGCAAGTCGAACGTCCCCGTCAGCTATCGCAACTATCCGCTGCTGATTTCCGCGTCTAAAATCAACCTTGCGATTCTGATTGGCTTGATTTTCGCGGCGGTTATCATCATCTTCATGTACTGGTACTTCGGCACGGAGCAGGGCTCGTCCATCCGCTCGACCGGCTCCAATCCCGCGATGAGCAAGGCGCAGGGCATCAATATCAATGTCACAAAGGTGATTGCGCTGGCGCTGTCGAACGGCCTTGTCGCGCTTGCGGGCTCTCTGTGCGCCCAGTATCAGGGCTTTGCCGATATCAATATGGGCCGCGGCGCAATCGTTATCGGACTTGCCGCCGTCATCATCGGCATGGTTATCGGCGAAGCTATCTTCAAGAAGGGCATGAATTTCGCCGTTCGTCTTATCTTTGTCGTTATCGGCGCAATTCTCTACTATATCGCGATGGGACTTGTCCTGTGGCTCAAGATGCCGACTGACGACACGAAGCTCTTTACCGCGGTTGTTGTCGCTGTCTTCCTTGCTATTCCGTATTTACAGGAGCGCAAGAGAAATTCCTTTAAAAAGGTCGCCAAGGCGAACGCAAAGAAACTCTTGATAGGGGAGGGCGGCAAGGATGCTTGAGATCATTGATGTCTATAAGACCTTCAACAAAGGTACCGTAAATGAAAAGAAAGCGCTGCAAGGCGTTTCGCTGAAGCTGGAGGACGGCGATTTTTGCACCGTTATCGGCGGTAACGGCGCGGGAAAATCCACCATGCTGAACGCAATCGCAGGCGTTTGGCCGGTCGACGAAGGCGCTATCTGCATCGACGGCAAGGATATTTCCGCTCTGCCGGAGTATAAGCGAGCGAAGTATCTCGGGCGCGTATTTCAGGACCCGCGCATGGGTACCGTCGCGGATATGGAAATTGTCGAAAATCTGGCGATCGCCGCCCGCAGAGGACAGAGGCGCGGACTTCGCTGGGGCGTAACCAAGGCGGAGCGTGAGCAGTACCGCGAGATGCTCGCTGAGTTTGACCTCGGACTTGAAGAACGTATGACTACGAAGGTTGGCTTGCTGTCCGGCGGTCAGCGTCAGGCAATCACTCTGCTGATGGCGACCGTCAAAAAGCCGCAGGTGCTGCTGCTGGATGAACATACCGCGGCGCTCGACCCCAAGACGGCGGCTAAGGTTCTGGAGCTTTCCGACAAGATTATCCGGGAGCATAACCTCACGGCGCTGATGGTCACCCATAACATGAAGGACGCTATCAAGCACGGCAACCGCCTGATTATGATGAACGAAGGAAAAATCATCCTCGATATCCGCGGCGAAGAAAAGAAGGCGCTGACCGTTAACGACCTGCTCGGGAAATTCGAGGAGGTCGCGGGCGAAAAGCTCGAAAACGACCGTATGCTCCTTGCAGATTAATATGTATTAAAAAATCCCTCCTGATTTAATCCAGGAGGGATTACTTTATTATTGAAAATATCAGCCGTAAAAGCGGACACAGCGGTCGGCGCCTTCTTCGGGAGAGAATTCCGCCGCCCAGCCGAGGGCTTCGAGCTTTTTGGAATCCAGCGAGGAGTTGGACATCAGGTTGTAGCCTGCCGCCTCCGCGTCATCGGGATTCTCGTAGGTGAGGTTGGTGCCTGCGGCGTTCGCGATACATTTCGCAATCTGGCTGATGGTGATGATGGAATTCGGATTGCTGATGTTGTAGGCGTTCCGGCTCTCACCGGAAAGCAGAATCGCCAGCAGCGCGGTCGCACAGTCGAGCGAGTAGCAGTAGGAGCGCAGCTGACTGCCGGCGCTCTTCATGACGATGTCCTCGCCCTTGACGGCGTTGCGGGTAAACTGCGCCGTCGCGCGGTTATCAAAGGGAGTGACGCCCGGGCCGTAGATGTGTCCCGGACGCGCGATAACGGTGTCCATACCGTATTCCATGCTGTACGCGACGCACAGGGTTTCAGACGCGCGCTTGGAGCTGGGGTAGGAGGCGCGCTGGTTGAGAATATCAAGGTAGCCGTAGTCGTTCTCAAAATACGGCTCCATGCTGTCCTTCTGACCGTACACCTCGCTGGAGCTGATATACAGCACGCGCTTGGTGCCCTTTTGAGCCGCCATGCTCAGCAGATTGTTCAGACCGATGAAGTTCGCCGCCATTGTTTCGACAGGCTCCTTGACATACGCCGCAGGGTTGGCGTTTGAAGCGGCATGGATGATGTAATCCGCCTCGACGTCAATGCCCTCCGCCTTGGTTGCGTCATAGTAGACGAAGCCGTAGTCGGGACCCTCCTTCATGTGCGGAAATCTGTCGGCAGGCTCTTCATGGGTACGCGCGGCATGAATAATGCGGATGTTCGCGTCGTCATGGGTGTTGAGGTAATAGATGATATCCACGACGCAAGAGCAAATCAGTCCGGCGCCGCCGGTAATCAGAATCGTCTTGCCGTAGAGCTTTTTGATATCCTTGACGTGGGGGATGACCCTCGCCACGTCCTTCCAGTATTCTTCGTTATAAATCATATCACTTTAACCATGTCGTTCTTTCGGTGCGGAGAAGTACCTCGAACATATCGAGATCCTCAGTGGTTGTAATCTTCAGGTTCTTTTCGGCGCCCTTAGAGAAATAAACCGTCTCGCCCAGCGCCTGCATCAGCGTGCAGGACGCGGCGGTATTCTCGATACCCTTTTCCGCCGCCTGCTCATGCGCCCAGAGAAGCTTCTCCAGGGTATAGGTGTGGGGCGTCTGTGTGCGGAAGAGCTGCTCACGCGGGATGGATATTACGGAGGACGCACCGTTGTCGTCGCTCTTGAATACTGCCTCAACGCAGGGAATCGCCGCTACGGCGCTGCCGTGCTTCTTGAATACCGCGAGGGAGTTGGAGATAATCTCACTCGATACCAGACAGCGATTGCCGTCATGAATCATAACGGTGGGATTCTCGCCCTCATGCGCTTGTTTAATTGCCATCAGACCGTTGTGGATGGACTCCTGACCGGTGTCGCCGCCGGGCACGATCGCTTTCAGCTTGGTGATATTGAACTGGGCGGCATACGCCTTGACAACGTCGATCCAGTTGGGCAGGGTGACGATAACGATTTCGTCGATGCTCGGATGACGCTCAAACGCCTCGAGCGTATAGACGATCAGGGGCTTGTTGTTGACATGGATAAACTGCTTGGGAATATCCTGACCCATACGCGAGCCGATGCCCGCTGCTGTCAATAATGCAACTACCATTGGTATTACCTCTTTTCTGTATGATGTGAATGTTTACGAATGAATCAGCTTGCGGATTTCCTCAGCCGCGCGCTCGGAAGCATGACCGTCGTCAATGCTGCCTTTATCCTTGAGGAACGCGTCGCAGTCCTTGACGAATTTATCTTCGTCAAAATTGAGGATGTTCTGCATAAGCTGGTCGTTGTTGCTTGCAGTGGGGAAGGGGAGCGCGGACAGCGGGAAGAACAGGGTGCGTTCATGCTCGGAGTAGTTCTCCGCGTCCGTCGCGAAGGTGAAGCCCGGCTTGCGGCGGAGCATATACTCGCAAATCCAGCTGGAGTAGTCGGTGATGCCGACGTCGATAACCGCCATCAGCTCCTGAATATCGGGATAGCCGCCGACGTTGATAACGTCGTTCGGGAACATATTCCACTTGAGGAAGCGCTTGGTGCGCATGTGGAAGCGGGTGAGGATGACCCATTCGCCGCCGAAGCGCTGATGGAGAACTTCCTTTAAGCGGTCGTAGTCGATCATGTACGGGCGCAGGTCGCGGTCGTCGCGGAAGGTCGGCGCGTACATACAGAGCTTGACGCCCTTGGGAATATTGTACTGCCTGCGGATAGATTTATCCAGCGCGGAAATCTTTTCTTTATCCTTGCAGAGAAGAATATCGTTACGCGGATGACCGAATTTCCAGATAGGGGTTTTCTTCCAGAAATCCTCGCGGTAAATCTCGTCCTCCATGTCGGAATTCGAGATGATGAAGTCGGTCATGCGACCCTCGCGAGCCGCCTTGCGCAGCCAGCTTTTATCGTTGTTGGCGGAGCGGCCGAACTTTTTGATACCAAGGGAGCCGTGCCATGTTTCAATAAGGTACTGGCTTCTTTTCTTGTGATAGCGGACAAATGCGGTGCTGATTCCGTTATCGACGATGACGTGCGCGCTCGAAAGCTCTCTGAAGAATTCATAGGAATTCCGCTTGACCGGTCTGACCTCATCGGGGAAGAACAGCGGGCCAAGACGGGTATTCTTCATCACCGTCCAGACAAGGTCGGCTTCATACCCCGCTTCGATAATCCCGTCGCAAATACCCTTGGGATTACAGTCGTAGTTGCCGGTAAAGTTCAGAAAGATGACCTTCTTTTCGTCAACCGGGGTGAAAATCTTAATCAGGAAGATGAAAAGGCCCTTGATTGCGTAGTCCAGCTTCTTGATAATGGTCATAAAGAAGCCGGCGCCGCATACCGCCGATAAAAATCTACTCAATTCGGATTCGTCCTTTCAGATATATCTCTGCTGAATACAGCAGGATTATCATGTTCTTTTCATTCTTATGCGTATTGTACCATTATTCGGATAGTTTGTCAACAAATCCGACACGGTTCGCCTGTACAGATTCGCCGTTCTGTTAAAAGAGAAAATTCAGCGCTGCCGGTAATTGACACGGCGGCGGTTCTCGGCTATAATAAAGAACACAGCACAAGTTGATGCTATTGTTCTGATAGAGAATTATAATGATGTGCGGGAGAGAGGTATCATAATGAATATTGTTGAGAAAGCGATGATATTTGCGACAAACGCGCACAGCGGTCAGACCCGTAAGGATGAAAGAACGCCGTATATTCTGCACCCTGCCGAGGTCGCGAGCATCGCCGCTACCATGACGGAGGACGCAGAGGTCATTGCCGCGTGTCTGCTGCACGATACGGTGGAGGACACCGACACTACCATTGAGGATATCCGCCGCGAGTTCGGCGAGAAGGTCTGCTCCCTTGTTGCGGGAGATACCGAGGATGAAGATGCGGGCGTACCCCGCGAGGAAAGCTGGTATTCCCGTAAGGAAAAATCGCTCAAAGCACTGATGAACAGTGACCGCGACGTAAAAATCCTCTGGCTGTCCGACAAGCTCTCCAATATGCGCTCCTTTTACCGGATGTACCGCGCGCAGGGCGACGCGATGTGGCAGCACTTTAACCAGAAGGATAAGACGGTTCAGCGCTGGTACTATCGCACGATTGCCGATTTACTCAAGGATTTAGGCGCTACCGCGGCTTACGAGGAATACGTCTGGCGTATGAATGTCGTGTTCGGCGAGGATGAAGATTAATTGGCTTCGTGCGGTAAATCTCTGCCGTAATTTTTTGATACGCTATTGACTTTTGCGCTTTAACGTGTTATAGTATGCACAGCACTTATGAAAGGAGCATGGAAATGAATTCCGTAAGACACGCGTTTTCCGACAGCTTTCACTTTACATTCGCGCGCTTTTTTGCGGGCTTTTATTACTGTGCTCAGAAAAATTCGGACGCCCGGATGTAACAGGTGCTGTATCAAAAGGATTCACGGCGGTTCTGTTTTCGGGCAGAACCGCTTTACTTATTGTATACAGTTGATTTCAGTTAAATTCACTTCAGCGATAAACGGGGGACGTTATGGAAAAGCTCAAAGAAGCAAGAGAAAAAATTAATGAAATCGATCAAGAGATGGCGCGGCTTTTTGAGGAGCGGATGCAGACGTCGAAGGTCATCGCCGAATATAAGAAAGAGCACGGACTGCCGATTTATGACGCTGCGCGTGAACAGGCGGTGATAGAGCAAAACAAGGGCTTTATTAAAGATTACGAAATCGGCTCGTACTATCCCCGCTTTCTGTCGGACGTGATGGCGATTTCCAAGCAGTATCAGGAGCATCTTATCAGCGGTACGCGGATTGCATACAGCGGCATTGAGGGCGCGTTCGCCAATATCGCGGCGACGAAGATTTTTCCCTACGGAAAGGCAATCAGCTATCCCGACTTCCGCGCGGCTTATGAGGCGGTCGAAAACGGCGAGTGCGACTGCTGTGTTCTTCCGGTTGAGAACAGCTACGCGGGCGAGGTCGGTCAGGTCATGGATCTGATGTTCTCCGGCTCGCTGTATGTCAACGGCATCTACACCCTGCGTATCGCCCAGAACCTGCTCGGCGTTGAGGGCGCTTCCCTCAAGGACGTCAAAACCGTCGTCAGCCATCCGCAGGCGTTGGCACAGTGCGCGGGATATATCCGTAAAAAGGGCTATCAGACAGAGGATTACAGCAATACCGCCGCCGCCGCGAAAGCGGTCAGGGATAAGAACGACCCCTCCGTAGCGGCAATCGCGTCTGTCGAAACCGCCCGCCTCTACGGGCTGAGCGTTCTCGACCACGATATCAACGAGCGCGCGGAAAATTCCACCCGCTTCGCGGTATTCTCCCGCGCGGAGAACCGCAGGCTCAGCACCTCCGACGGCAACTTCATCCTCATGTTTACGGTCAAGAACGAGGTCGGCGCGCTGGCACAGGCGCTGAATGTTTTGGGCAGCTACGGCTTCAATATGCGCGCTCTGCGTTCACGCCCGATGAAGGATCTGGCGTGGGAGTATTACTTCTATATCGAGGCAGAGGGTGACGAAACGGGTCAGAACGGCGCCGATATGCTGCGGCACCTCGGACTGCACTGCGATATGCTCAAGGTGGTCGGACATTTCTCTGACGAAGTGATTTTACAAGAGGATTAGGCTCCCTTTTCTAAGGGAGCTGTCGCGGACACGTGTGTCACGCGACTGAGGGTTGCTATATGAAGCTTTTATGATTCGAAAAGTTTCCAAAAGGGAAGGCTTTTTCAACCCACCGCCCTGTCGGGCGCCTCCCTTAGGAAAGGGAGGCTATTTTGCAATCTCAACTGATGATAGGATGATGTCATTGAACGTTTTACATATGGATCTGGGCGCGGACAGCTACGATATCGTGATCGAGCGCGGCGCGCTGCAAAAAGCAGGAGAATACCTCGACCTCAACCGCAAGGTGCT
>CAJONB010000022.1 GCA_905235715.1 uncultured Ruminococcus sp.
AGTCGGAGGTTCTGTCGGCTCGGGCGCGTCAATCAGCACATACTCGAAGCCGTTTTCCACCGCATACTGGTGTGCATACGAATCGGTGTAGCAGTAAATAACATAGTCCTCGCAACCGCTGAATGCAGTGGAACTGATACTTGTCACGGTAGCTGGAATTGTAATTTCCGCCAAACTTGTACAGCCTCTGAACGCATACCTGTCAATCGTCGTAATAAAGGATGTGAGTGTTACGCTCGACAGACTTGTGCAGTATTGAAAACATTGACCCGGTACAATACCGCTTCCCGAAGCAAAGGTCACTCTCTCAAGATTTGTTTTTTCAAAAGCAGAGATGCCGACATTGGTAATACGCGACGGTATATACAGGTCGCCTTCCAAAGCGCTGTTGCTGAAAGCGAACATACCGATACGATACAGCCTGACTGCGTCTGACACATCAAGCGTTTTGATGAATTTGTCATCAGAGAAAGCGCTGTCACCGATATCGGAGACATAGATGTTATCAATTTTTGCAGGAACATAGAGCGTATCGGAGCTGTTGTCCCAACCGACTAAGGTCGCTAAGCCATATGAGCTTTCGACATAGCTGTAACCTCCGACGGTGATGACAGTATCAGCAAGCGGAGCGATGGTGCATACTGATACAAAAATCAGCAGTAGGCAAATAGTAGAAATTACTTTTATTGCTTTCATAGATTTCACCATAGATAATGCTCACAGGCAGCACATCGGCACCGCCTGTGAGTAAATAAATGTTTTTAGCTAAAGTCGTCGTCGATAGGCGGTAAACTGGAACTGCCTCCGCCGACCTCAGAATCAGAATCCTCCCATTTACTGTCGCCGAGGATATCCTCCGACAATCTCAGGCGAAGTACATCCAACTCAGGAGCAATATACTCTTTTTTCACTACAATTCCTCCTTACTGAATCGCAACGTCTCTCATATAGAAGTAAGCGGGTTTTTCACTGACAACGGTATTTCCGTCATATTTCATATATGAATAAGCTCTGAATAGATAGATTGCACTGCCGGTTGTGCTGTTGCTCACTTCGTAAACGTAGTGCATACGGTTCTTGTTGTTCGCCTCATAATCAAGTGAAAGTCTTTTAATATTTTGGGCAAAACCGCTGGTTTTTGTTCCGTTAGTAGCCAAAGCCAAAGCCGCAGCATGTGCAGCATCTTCAGTGCCCTTGTTAGCAGTTTCGTAGTCTGCAATTGTTGCAGTAACGATGCCGTTTGTCAAAGGTACTTCTGTCATTCGCTGGATAATAATGCCGTACTCTGCGCCATCGATATCTTTAATCAGTTTGTCGTTGGCAGGCTTGAATGACAAGATAAAGTCGTTGTAGAGAATATCGCCTGCATTAGCAGGACCGTTGCCCTTACCTGTGGTATCGTTAGTGCCAGAGGCGGTCGCGACATTAACAGAATTCCAATGGTTGCGGGAGGTGCCGATGTAAGAGATGGAGGTAGCCTCAGCTTCACTATCTGCATACAGAGCGGAATAGTTTTCATCTGCGTTTTCTGTGTAAACAGCGGTGAGGTAGTAGTTATCCAACGCTCTGTAATTGAAGGCGGGATAATAGCACTTACCAATCACTTTACGTGCGCCCTGATTCGTCGCACCGACAGTTTCAATTTGCCAGTACTGGAAGTACTTTTTAGTACCGGAGCCGTCGGCATTTGCAAGCAGGATTGCAGGAGCAGTAATTGTTTCGTCGCTGTTATTCTTAAAGTATTCATCATAACTTACGGTTACCTGGAAGGAATTATCAGCAGAGGCTAAGCCGTAGGAAACGCCGTCGTTATTCAGCGTGTATTCTTTATACTTCTTAGAATCTGTAGTGTCTAACTCATAAGGTACGTTGAAGTAGCCGGTACGGTTAACTGTTTCAGTTACCGCCGCATTGCGGACAACTACATTGATTGTATAAGTATTACTGGATGAATTATAGGTACAATACTGAGTAACACCGCTTTCAAAGTTCCAGCTGATAGATTTATTGAAGTTTGACTCATGTGGTTTGATTCTAGTGAGGAAAGAAGTCTTCAAGGTCTTATCAGCTTGATTTACCGTGCCCTCAATAACCGCAGAGCTTTCGCCAAGCGCTGTCTGGGTAGAATTCAGCGTGCCGGTTTGTGTAAACGCCTGTTCGCCGTAGTAACGGCTGGTATAATAATACTTGACGTTATAGTTATAGTTAGCTCCGCTAAGGGTCGAAGTATACGTCAATGCTTTTGTAATCTGATTTCCGCTGTTGAAAATACCTCCGTTAAAAGGTACATAGATTATCGTTTCGTTGGTCAGATTTGCACCGCTGGTATAATAGTTAGAACTTGTAGTATTAGCGCTGCTATCATTTCCGTCAACACGAGTGCAGGTATAGGTTGAGAATGTGTTCTCACCTGTAGGTACGGTACGCAGGACAATCATCAGCTTGTTGCCGGCTGTAGCATTATCGGATGTGATAACTGATTTATCAATCGTAACGCTGGAAGTATTGGTAGCGCCGGCGATTGTAGAAATCTCATTATTATCGGAATCAACAAGATATACTCCGATGTAAGCAGTACCGGTACCGGATGTTGCAACATTATGTGCAACGGTCATGCTGCCGGTTGCGACATACTTGAACTTCGCAATGAAGGTAGAATTCTGGGAACGCTTGGTATAATCGGACAGATTGGTAGAAATAGAAGTACGGGAGGTTCCATCTGTATCGCCTCTATTAATACGGTCCCAACCGATGAATTCATAGTTACCTGAAGCGACAGCCGTATAATGGTATCTGTCTGCATCCAATTCGCTGATTGTCTCATTGTTGGATACGGTTGCGCCGCTGTAGTCGTCGTTCAGGAAGTAGGCGGAGCATCCGGTATTTGTGCCTACATGAGAACCGGAGCCGAAGGTATCAAATTGAGTGTTACCGTTTTTATCGGTATACTCAATCATGATATCGGACTGAACATAGTCATCGACAGTAGTGTAATTCCACCTTCCGTCACTTCGGTAAGCCTTGGAGTTATCGTAGTCTTTTGCTTCGTGCTCGTAACAGATTTCTACAGGCAAACCTGCATAGGAAGCAAGTGAAGAATACATATCTTTATAATTTACTATCGAAAGGTCTCCGTCCAAACCGGGATATTTGGAGAAGTTATTTGCGTTGTTCAGTACAAGAGCAGAAGGAACGATTGAAGAATTGTAAACAATCGTGGGAGTTGTACTGGAAAGAGCTTTGCTGGAAGAATCGTACACAAGATCATATCTACTTGTAGATGTGTTAAAATGATAAATCGACCACTCTGTTGCGAATTTACCCGCGTTATTATTCTCATAACCCATGGAAATCACCTTCAGCGGCGTCTGGGTTGTATCAGTGACTTTGTTGCCGTAGATATCGACCTGGTTGCCGAGCGGATCGGTCAGGCGCTCCCATCCGTTACTGCCACTCGCATAATTATTTAAGTTTGTAGTCGAAACATAATTGTTATGTGTAGAACTACTGTTGCCGAGGCGGGAATCTACCAGCGTATCGTTGTAGCGGCTTTCATAGCCGTTAGTTGTTGTGCTGGTTGTGCTGTATGATCTATGCTGTTTAGTCGAACTCTCGGCGAAATATTTGAAGGTAAAGAAGATGGACTCCAGATTCTTCGTAGTACCGTCCGCCTTATATTTCTTCTCGTTCGCGATTTTATAAAAATCGTCATAGTCGTATGTCTGTCTGTGTTCATTGACAAAGCCGCAGAAGCTGTTGCTGCCGTGGATACTGTCGTTCTGACCGTTGTTGATAGTGACGCCCTTGATGGTCTTGCCGCCTGCGACGCCATCCTCGGTCAGCGGAATCTGAGTGTAGAGCAGACCGCCGTTATTGACGATTGGCTGACCGGGATACACGCCGAAGCCCGGGTTCTTACCGTTATATTTTGAGCTTGTAGTCGTATAGAACGGATAGATATACAGGGTGTTGCCCCAGTCGGGCTGCTTCTTCGTCAAATCCTCAAAACCGTTGACATAGAAGGTACAGCAGTTGCTGCTGTCCTTCAGCCAATAAATCGGCGTAATCTCGAGGTAATTCTCGGTCATGTCCTCGGGGATTTTATACGTACAGGTATAGGTGGATGTATTACCGGAGGCAGCTACAGGCTGCAGTATCTGCGGCGTAATGCCGTTGAAGCTGTAGCCAACGATATAGTATTTATCCGCCGCATAAACTGTATCGTTGGCATAAGTGGAGTTATCACTGGTCTTTTTTACCAAACCGCTAATTGTAGTGCTGACGGTGATATTTGTACCCTTGAGCGCCTTACCTGATTCATAATCATACGAGGAGGAGTAGGTGGTTCGGGTGACCTTATCGGTAACTGCCGTAACCGTGGTATCCGCCTCAAAATAAGGATTATCGGTCGTGCCCACGAACGCGCTGTCCTTCGCGTAATAGGTAACAGAAGGGGTGTAGGAGGTGTCGTTGGTGTCGCCGGTTTTCGCCTTGTAGTATATCTGATAATCTACTTTGTTGCCGTGATTGTTATTAGAACCTGTGCTTTTACTGTTGTCATAAGCTTTAATACCGATAGCAGAAACGCGGTTCCAGTCGACACTATAAATCAAAATATATTTTGCCGAAGAGGATACGTCGTTATTTTGCTTGAGCTGCAGCTTAAACAAAGTATTTCCGGCAGTATCCGTAATTGTCTTGTCAGATGCGCTGTCGTTGATTTCTTCGCTCTTATTGCCGACCAGATTGCCTTTATTGGAATAATTACATAAACCGATAAAGAAGTTGCCGGTGGTGCCGTTCATAGCGGAGGTGATTTCTGCCCAGTAAGGATAGCCGCCATCAGACGGTTGCGCATAATAAGAAGGAGTAAGTGCGGTATTCAATCCCGTATCGGTAGTACCATACATAAAGCGGAAAGCACCGTAATTCGTATTACTTGTACTAAATGCGCTTAGTCCGCTGGTAGGAGACACTTCCGTACGTTCTGCCGCAGCGGTACCACTGTAGAGCCAGCCGGAAGTAACAGTGCCGTTGAACCGCGCAACATAAACGGTATCATTGTCGATAGTCTCGGTCTTAGGATTAGCCGTGCTGTAATTATCACTCAGGTTTTTCTTCCATCTATTGAAAGTATATCCCGAAGCGGCAGTCGCTCTAAGGGTGATGCTGTCGCCTTCATAGACGTATACGGTTGCGTTTTCACCTGAGCTGACCGTCGCCGCAGTTTTATTGTTATAGGTAACGGTAACGGTGCCGCCTGTACCTGCATAGACCTTAACGGTCTTATACGTTGCCGGTGCATAGGTGACGGTAACATTTGCCGCGCCGGCAGGCATAGAGAAACTGTATTTTGTATTGCTAACCTTAGTGACACTTACAGCGCCGCTGTTGACAGATACAGTCGGAATATAACCGGACTTCTGATGAGTATAAACGTTCACCGTTGTGCCTGATGTGGTTGTCACTGTTGTTGCGGTGCCTTCGGAACTAGTAGTAGAAATATGTGCTATACCAGACTTCTCTGTACCTACAGTACCGCCGTCACTTGTAATAGTAGCGGTGTATGAAGGCTTCTTCTCAAAATAAGCGTATACAGTAGGCAAATTATCATCTTTACCATAATGACCAACATTAGTTTTGTTGCTATAAGTGGTAGATGTGCCTGAAGGAACTGAACTTGATGTTGATTTTGTAGTAGAAAATCCTTTAAATACATAATCGCCAGAAGCTACAGCAGAATAACTAACAGTAGCACCATAAGCAGGATAACAAGTTGCGGTTGCCGAAGAACCGGTAGTACCTGAACTTGTGCTTGTAGAAGTCGCTGTAGAACCAATATTTCCGGCACTAATCGTAGCCTTACAATTGCTGTTAGCTGTTTCTGAATAATTACCGGTAGTTCTAATCATAGAGACAACTTTAGCTTCACCATTCACATGAGTAATATCACTATCCCAATTCATATACCATGATGAACCATTAGGTGACCATGCAAAGTACTTATCAACCCAACCACTTTGTGTAGCAGTACCATCCCAGTTCCCATTAGCTGCAACAAAACTAAACCAGTTGCAATCCCATCCATCAGAACCAAATGTATGATAATATACACCTGTACCCGAAATTTGAGTCATTTGCTGCCAACCACGCGAACCATTACTATAATAGAATTGAATATAGACAGATGACCAGTTATTCGTATTTACAAAATAAACTCTTTGATTACCTTCGAAAGTCTTACCCGTCTCGGCTAAGTCAACCTTACCGCCTGTCTGGGCGATGTCGGCGACCTTCTTGGTGATGGTCGGGATGACAACGTCGTCATCCGTATCGTCTGCCGCGTCAGGCTCGGCTATACCTGCGCCGGCGTCAGCCGAAGCGGCGATGTCGATGACCTGCTGCGCCGTGTCGGTAACGGTGGCGGGCGTTGTGCTGCCGTTGACAGCAAACGCAGTCATCATCGTCCCCGCGCCGACCGCGGTCAGGAGCATGACAAAGCACAGCAACGTAGCAAGCGCCCGCGTGCTGAATCCGTATGCTCTGTTTTTGTTGTGAACGAATTCTGTTTTCATAAAATTTCCTCCCTTTAAGAGTTTGTTTGTTTTACAACTATATATAAATCTGCTTAGTACAGAATAGTAGCCGTCAGTAGCCGCCCCTTAGACAAGGGAGCCTTTTGATTAGCAGCCGTTATTTGAGCCTCCCATTCCCAAAGGGAGCCTTTTTGCTATATCGGCAAAGCAAAATCAACGAATAAATATGCTTGATTTGTGAATGAATATGTTTGACAGTTTTGCATATAAAATGCATATTTTGGAATATCTTATTATATATAATTTGCACAATTTTCCATGTTGCAATTGTGCAAATTGCACAAAAGGGCTATTTTGTGTAACAATGCTGTTATTTTTCTGTAACTGAATTTTAATCAATAAAATAATTCTAAAATCGAATTATGTGGAAAAATCTGCCTTTGCATTATTTTGCATTCCTTTGAATTGTCATTTTTTACCATTGCATACTTTTTTGCATAAAAAAGGCTCCCTTATGAAAAGGGAGCCTACGTTGCGGTGCGAGTGGGGGAGGGTCTTGACCATACCGTTCGCGCGTCGAAAAATGGATTCAGTTTACTTTTTCTTGAAGCACTGACGGTCAAAGCTCGGGTTAAATGCGTAGAAGTTCTTGCTGTCGAGCTTGTCGGTCAAAAGCCGGAGGTTCTCGCCGAAGCGCTGGTAATGCACGACCTCGCGTGCACGCAGGAAGCGTATCGGGTCGATGACGTCGGGGTCGTCGCAGAATCGCAGAATGTTGTCGTAGGTGGTACGCGCTTTCTGCTCCGCCGCTAACGATTCGTGCAGGTCGGTGATCGGGTCGCCCTTGACGGCGACGGCGAATGCGTTGAACGGCGTGCCGTTTGCCGCGGCGGGATATACGCCCGTCGTATGGTCGACAAAGTACGCGTCAAAGCCCGCTTTCTTGATTTCCTCCTCACTGAGGTTGCGCGTGAGCTGGTACACGATTGAACCAATCATCTCAAGGTGGTTCAGCTCCTCGGTGCCGATGTCGGTCAAGGTTGCTTTCAGCTCGGGCAGCGGCATGCTGAACCGCTGGCTCAGATAACGCAGCGAAGCGCCCAACTCTCCGTCGGGGCCGCCGTACTGTGTGATGATGATTTTCGCAAGCGCGGGGTTGGTGTTCTTGATTTTGACAGGGTATTGCAGTTGCTTTTCATAGACAAACATACTTACGCCTCCATATCCCACGGCCACGGGTCTTTGACCCATGCCCATGTGTTCTTCTGATTCTCGTGCTTGGTCAGCGGGCCGTACTGCGCCTCGTATTTCTCAACGAGCGGTCGTACCTCGTCCTGATAGCGGTTGCGCAGAGCGAGCATCTCGCTGTCTCCGGGATGGGTGTCGAGGAAGATGTCAATATCAACGATTGCAAATTTGTAGGTGCCGATTTTTTTGAGCAGCATTTCGCGTTCATTCATCCTTGCCACCTCCGCACATCTTGCCGTAGAAGGGCTTGAGCAGCGCGCGGAACATCGTGCCGTTTTCATACCCCAGTACAGGCTTGCACAGCTCGGGCGAATAGGGCTGGAACGGTACGTATGCCATAGCCTCTACCGTGTCGGCGGGCAGCGGCGAGATGCCGTATTCCGCCATAATTTGATTTTTATCCATGAGTATTTCTCCTTTTGTATCATGCAGCATGATGCTACAGTACATTTTATGAATAGTGCGGAGATTTGTGCGGGCAAAGCCTTGCATTTTACCGCGCAAAAAGGTATGATAACAAAAGGTGGTAATATGATAATTGATACACACGTGCATATCGGCAATTTTTTGGGCTTTCAGATGTCCACGGACGATGTGCTCTATTCAATGGAACAGTACGGGATTGATTTTTCGCTGGTGTCCGACGTAGATGGCGCGGAATTTGACCATCACGGAAATCCTATCCCGAAAAAATATCAGCGCCCGCAGAATGAAATTTTTCGCGATACCTTGGAATTCGCGCGGCAGTATCCCGATAAAATCGGCGCTGCACCGTGGCTGAAGCTGTATTCCGAGCAACCCGACGATGAGTTCAAAATGCTGCTGAAAGAGAACCGTGAGCTGGTCTATGCGTTCAAGTTTCATCCTTTCCATTCGCGCGTCGCGCCTGATGACGAGCGCGTGGAGCCAATCTACCGTCTGGCGGCGGAATACGACCTGCCGATTGTGTCGCACACGGGAGGTTGTGAAGAGGCGCGCGCCGTGCATCTTTATCACGCCGCGAAGCGTCACCCCGAGCTGAATTTTGTGATGGTTCACATGGATTTGGGAACGGATAACCGCGAGGCAATCGAGATGCTCGGAAAGCTCCCGAACCTCTACGGCGACACCACATGGGTGTCTGTCTGCAGTACCGTGGAAGCCGTCAGGAGATGGGGGAGCGGGAAGCTTCTGTTCGGCTCGGATAACCCTATCGACGGCAGGGACACCTACTTGCACAATAAGACGGGCGACCGCTCGCTGTATCAGGAATATTTCAACGAGTTCCGCGCGATGGTATCGCCCGAGGACTACGATAATATCATGTACCGGAACGCTTTAAAGCTGTTTCATATTAAGAAGGGATAATTATGTTCAGAGAAATCAGAGAATCGGACAGAGCAATTTACTATGACTTTGTCGACAAGTTTTACCATACCGACGCGGTCAATGCTCCCGTGCCGGAAGAAAATTATGAGGCGACCTTCAATGAGATGATGCGCTCGGACGCCTATGTCAAGGGATATATCTTTGAATACGAGGACGTGCCGTGCGGCTTTGCCCTGCTGTCAAAGACCTTTTCACAGGAGGCAGGCGGACTTTCGGTCACGATTGAGGAAATCTATATCGAGCCGGAGTATCGCGGCAAGGGCATGGGTACGGAATTTTTCGAGTATCTCAAACGTGAAGTACCCGCAATGCGCTTCCGCCTTGAGGTAGAGGACTACAACGAAGGCGCAAAACGCCTGTACGAGCGCATGGGCTTTGAGCTTCTGCCGTATCTGCAAATGGTCATTGATAAGCAGCGGCAGAAAGGGCTCTCTTAAGGAAAGGGAGCTGTCAGCAAAGCTGACTGAGGGATAGCATAATTGACTGAGCAAAGCGAGAAACATATATTATCAGGATAGTCGCTTCCGTTCTTTCACTCTCCTCGTTCACAAATTGTTCATAATTAATTAAAAATTAATTCACTGCGGCGTCAGGGTGTTATCACTTTACAAGGATATGATAAATGCGTACTCAGGAGAAAGGAGTACCAAAGAAACCAAAGTTTTAAGGAGGTATATATCATGAGCGAAAATTACTTTGATGAATTCAACAACTACAACAGCGAGCCTAAGAACAATGAAGCTCCCTCTGATCCCGAGCCTCTGCATACAACCCCTCAGCCCGAGAACGTAGAACAGACAACGCAGCTTTTTGACACTCAGCCGTCAACACCTGCGTATCAGCCTGAACAGCAGCCTGTTTATACAAACCCTTATTCAAGCGCATATACACAGCAGACGCCCCCTCCCGCACAGAATGTCTATCATACTGTTGATAACAGTACGCCCCTTCACACTGACACACAGATAGACGACGGCTACTATCACCGTTCCTTTACCAGACACGAGGAGCCGGTCAAGAATTCCGAAACCCGTGAACCTAAGAAGAAATCCGGCATGGGCAAGGGCGCGATTGCGGCGCTGGTTGCTATCTGTATTCTGCTTTCAGGCGCGGCAGGCTTCGGCGGCAGCGTCCTCGCGGGCAAGATGAACCTGAACGGCGATTCTGCTAACAGCGGCGCGCTGGTGGTTCACAAGGTTGAGGCGCAGGAAACCTCTGCGGGTAATACCACGGTCGATAAAACGACCGCTGAAATCACCGACGAGGCTGCCAGCTCGGTCGTTGAAATCACCACCGAGGTTGTCCAGACCTCCGACTTCTACGGCCAGTATATCATGCAGGGCGCAGGCTCCGGCGTCATCATCAGCGACGACGGCACCATCATCACCAACAACCACGTTATCGAGGATGCGAAAAATATCACCGTCACCCTCCGCTCCGGCGAAAGCTACGAAGCTGAACTGATCGGCGCGGATGACGAGCTGGATATCGCGCTGATTAAGATTGACGCGAAGGATAAAGACCTGTCGGTCGCGGTACTCGGTGATTCAAGCAAGCTGAGTGTCGGCGACAAGAGCGTTATCATCGGTAACCCGCTCGGTACGCTCGGCGGCTCCGTAACCGAGGGTATCATCTCCGCGCTTGACCGCTCCATCGTTGTGGACGGCAAGACCATGACCCTCATGCAGACCGACGCGGCAATCAACGCAGGTAACTCCGGCGGCGGTATGTTCAACGGACAGGGCGAGCTGGTCGGCATCGTCGTCGCGAAGAATTATTCCGGCGAGGTCGACAATATCGGTTTTGTTATTCCGATTAACAATGCGCTGAATATCCTCGGCGACCTCAAGCAGTACGGCTACGTCCGCGGTAAGGCGGATACCGGCATGACCTTTATCGACCTGAGCAACCAGCTCTATGCGCTGTACTACTACGGCGCAAGCGAGCCCGGCTGTTATGTCAGCTCGGTCGAAAGCGGCTCCAATGCCGAGAAGGCAGGCTTCTACGCGGGCGACCGCATTATCTCCATCGACGGCGAAAAAATCAGCTCTGCAGATGAAATTTCATCGGCAATCTCCGGCAAGTCTGTCGGCGATCAGGTAGAATTCGAGGTTGAGCGCAACGGCAGAACCGGCACGCTGACCCTGACCCTCGAGGAAAAAATCCCCGAAAGAGCAAAGTCATCGAGCCTTTATTAAGCAAAGTAACAACAGCAGGCGGTCACATCGACCGCCTGCTTTATTTCTACACGATAAATATGCCCATCAACCAAAAGGCTGATGGGCAATTCTTTTGCAGTGTTATTCTTCTGTGCTGAGCGCTTTGAGGATCTGATTCGCGCACATATAGATGTTGCCGCCGCCGAGGGTGAGTACCAAATCGCCGTCCTCCGCGTGTTCCTCAATATATTTCGTAATCTCGTCGAAGGTGTCGATACACAGGCTGCCGGGAACCTTCGCGCCGAGATCGGTGTTATAGATATTGTAGGTGTTGGTTTCGCGCACCGCAAGAATCTCGGAGATAATCGCGACGTCGGGAATCGTCAGCGCCTTAGCAAAGTCGTCGAGCAGGAGCGCGGTACGGCTGAACGTATGCGGCTGGAAAATCGCCCATACCTTTTTGTAGCCCATTTCCATCGCCGCGGACAGCGACGCGGTCAGCTCGGTGGGGTGGTGGGCGAAGTCGTCCGCTACGGTGATTCCTCTCGGCGAGCCGAGAATCTCAAAGCGTCTGTGAACGCCCGTAAAGGCGTGCAGATTCTCCGCAATCTGTGCGGGGGTCGCGCCGAGATAATGCGCGGTCGCCGCCGCAGCAAGCGCGTTGTAGATATTATGCCTGCCGGGTACCTTAAGCGCGATGTCGCAGAGCTTTTCGCCCTTGTGCATCAGGTCGAATTCCTTGTACGCGCCCTTGATATCTCTCAGGTTTTCGGCGTAGTAATCGTTGGTTTTGCGGAAGCCGAACGAAATCATCGGCAGGGTGACGTCCTCGATCGCGTCGAGGATATTCTCGTCGTCGCCGTTGTAGACAATCATGCCCGTCGTCAGGTGGCAGAATTTGTTGAAGGATTTTTTGATATTGTCAAGGGTCTTGAAGTAGTCGAGGTGGTCTGCGTCGATATTGAGAATCACGGAGATATAGGGGGTCAACTCGAGGAAGGTGTCGACATACTCGCACGCCTCGCAGACGATAATATCGCTCTGACCGACATAGCTGTTGCCGCCGATAAAGGGCAGCTTGCCGCCGATGATTGCCGAGGGGTCGAAGCCCGCGCCGATCAAAAGCTGGCTGAGCATAGCGGTGGTGGTCGTCTTGCCGTGCGTACCCGCTACCGCAATACTGCGGTTATATCTGCGGGTGACAATGCCGAGCATGATGCTGCGCTCGATTGCGGGAATTCCCTGTTCCTTTGCCGCTGCCAGCTCGGGGTTGTCGGGCTTTACCGCTGCGGTATAGACGACAAGCTCCGCGCCCTCGATATTTTCGGATTTGTGACCCATGTATACCTTGATGCCGTAGCCCTTGATACGGTCGAGCGTGTCGCCCTCATTCATATCGGAGCCGGACAGCTCAAAGCCCTCGCTGTGCAGAATCTCGGCGAGCGGACACATACCCGAGCCGCCGATGCCGATGAAGTGAATCCGTTTGATATTATCCAAAAGATGGTCGTAGTTCATAATAATCCCCTTATGTATTCTATGAAGTTATCCGCCTGAAATGCGCCGCGGATGAGCGTAAAATAGTGGTTTCTGTTTGTATCCATCATTTTACCATTTTCTGACGTAAAGTGCAAGAGGATAACAAAAATGTAAATATTATTCCGCAATAGAAAAATAACAGCCGTCCCTATTGTATAATACGTTTAGGCTACAATTTGGAAAGGATACTGTCAAAATTGCGGGTAATACCTATGCTTTCAAAAAACGATATGATTAAATTGAATATAACCTCGCTGACCTCCGACGGAGACGGCGTCGCGCGTACCGGCGAGGGAATCGTCGTGTTTGTGCCGGATACCGCAGTCGGCGATTGCATTTCTGCGCGAATCCTAAAGGTCAGGAAGAATATCGCCTACGGTAAGGCTGAAGAAATCCTCACGCCCTCGCCCGACCGTATCACGCCCGATTGTTCTGTATCGCGACAGTGCGGCGGCTGTGTGTACCGTCATGTTACTTATGAAGCGGAGCTGCGCGCAAAGCGGCAAAAGGTGATTGACTGCGTGACGCGTATCGGAAAGCTGGACGGCGGCTTGGTCAGGGAGATCATTCCCTCGGCGACAACTGACGGCTACCGCAACAAGGCGATGATTCCTGTCGGCTTGGATAAAAACGGCAGTGTCACGATGGGCTTTTATGCCCGCCGCAGTCATCGAATCGTGCCGTGCGCGGAGTGCAGACTTTCTCCCGGAATTTTCAACCGCATTTCCGCAGACTTCTATGAATTTATGAAGGAACGCCCTGCGCTTGTGTACAGCGAAAATAACCGCGGCGGCGTCCGTCATCTCTATTTAAGATATGCCGAAGCGAGCGGGGATGTGATGGTCTGCGTCGTCGCAGGCAAGCGGCATTTTGAGGATGAAGCAATCCTTTATGATTCTTTAAAAGAAAAATACCCGCAGATAAAAAGTATCGTTGTCAACATCAATCCCGACGATACCAATGTGATTCTCGGGAAGAAGTGCTATACCGTTTTCGGCGGGGACTGTATCACGGATACGCTCTGCGGACTGCAATTTGACATCGCGCCGCGCTCCTTTTATCAGGTAAACCGCACACAGGCGGAACGCCTCTACGGAATCGCGCGGGATTACGCCTGCCTTACGGGTGAGGAAACGCTGCTCGACCTCTACTGCGGCACGGGTACCATCGGCTTGTCCATGGCGCGTGACTGCAAAAGCCTTATCGGTGTGGAAATTATCCCCGAAGCGATTGAAAACGCAAAAAGAAACGCTCAGCGAAACGGTATCGGCAACGCGCGTTTTCTCTGCGCCGACGCAACGGCAGCCGCCGCACAGTTGAAGGGGGAGGGGATTGCTCCCGACGTGATTGTCGTCGACCCGCCCCGCAAGGGACTGACTCCCGAGCTGATTAAAACGGTTGCTCAGATGCGCCCCGCGAGAGTGGTTTATGTGTCCTGCGACCCCGCGACCCTCGCGCGCGATTTAGCGCTTTTCACAGAGCAGAATTATTCTGTAAAAGAAATAACGCCCGTCGATATGTTCCCACGCACCGCGGGAGTGGAGAGTGTTGTTCTTTTGTCCAGAAAAATGCCGGATGACAAAATAGAGGTCGACTTGGATCTGGACGAGTTGGATCTTACCTCTGCGGAGTTAAAGGCAACCTATCAGGAAATCAAGGATTATGTGCTAAAGGAATACGGCTTCAAGGTTTCAACTTTATATATTTCACAAGTCAAACGGAAATGCGGTATCATCGAACGCGAGAATTATAATCACTCTCGCAAAGAAAATCCGCATATCCCGCAATGCCCGAAAGAAAAAGAAGATGCTATCCGCGCTGCTCTTGAACATTTCGCAATGATCTGATCATTGCCAGATTCAAGGAGGAATAGCATATGATATCAATTTTTGAAGAAATGGGCGGCACCTATACGCTCGGCGCTGACGGACTGTATTATCCAAATTTGGTCTTGCCCGAAATGGAAGAATCTCATTATGGTAAGTATGGTATGCTTCGTAAACAATACTTGAAGAATCACCATAAAGCCATATACTTCACATTGCTTACAAGCTGCATGCTCATTACTCATCTGAATGAGATTGACGATGAAGCAAATGAGATGTTTGAACTTCTCGTAATGCAGATGAAACAGCGTCAGGGTATTACCGAAGCACTGAAAGCCCAAGACCAAATGGCATGGGTCAAAGCGATGAACAACATCCGCAATGCAGCGGACGAAATCATCCTAAATGAATTGATTTATACCTAAACCAACACCGACGGGGTTCTCTGAAAGAGGGCACCGTCGGTGTTTTCTGTTAGTATTTCAATGTAACGCTTTTAAGGTTAAAACGGCTATATATTTGGCTTCTGACGCTTCAAAATCAATAATTAGGGTATATCTATGACTACGTTGTTTTAAGGGTTACAATGACAAATCATTAGCTCACAATTGTCGTGTTATTGGCAGTTATGGGTTATTGACTTTTATGTTTACGTATTTACTTACTACAATACAACGAGGATCTACACGCGCAATCCTTACGGATGGCCACCGGCGGTATACCGCCGAATGCCGGCAAAGCAGGCGGCATAACTGACCGCCGAGATTTTTAAGCCTCATTCCGCTACGCTCCATTCGGCTTCAAAATCTTTCCACATCCACACATCCATACTTTGGGTGTTTTCCGACTGAACTTTGGGTGTTTTCCGACTGCACTTTTCTTGACATTTCCAGTATTTCTAGTATAATGTACTCGAAAGGACAGATTACAGTGGGGGAGAGTAGTTACGTATATTTATCACACAATGTGAGTAATCTTGTTTACCATTTCGTATGCCCGGCAAAATACCGTCGGATAATACTCACGGACGTGGTGGACAAAGCGCTCGTGCAAATATGTGAGGGAATAGAGCTAAGGTATGAGTGGATAAGATTTTTAGAAATAGGAACAGATAAGAACCACGTTCATTTTTTGATCCAGTCAACCCCAACACATAGCCCGAGCGAAATAATCAAAGTGATAAAAAGCATAACAGGGAGAATGATATTTGCCGAGCATCCCGAAGTGAAG
>CAJONB010000023.1:0-2156 GCA_905235715.1 uncultured Ruminococcus sp.
CCTGTGTTTGGGCCCGCGTCGGCATAGGCAATCGACGCGGTTCCGGCAATCAAAAAGATTGCGGCAAGAAGCAATGTGATATATCTGAGAGATTTTTTCATCAAATCAACTCCGTATGATTATTTTGTTTTTTCAAACAGGGAGGGCTGATAGCCGTTGCAGGCGGAGGAAAGCTCGATATCATTCTCTTTGATAATATCTTTGATAAGCTGCTCAAAGTCCTCGTCCTTCATCTCGTGGAGCAGGGTGGAGCGCTGGGTCTCGTCGTCTACATAATTGGCGATTTCGTCCTTGATGGGAGCCTTGTAAATCAGATAGATTACACGGGTGTTCTCGTCATCACCGATAATCTTGTAGGCAGCCTCGCCTTCCTTGAGGTCAAGAATCGCCTTGTTCAACTCGTCGGTGGTATCCTTGTCAATCTTGTTGACGGAGGGGGTGGCAGTCGCTTCCGCGCCGAACGCCTCGTTATACTCGGCGACAACGTCGTCTACGGACTTACCGCCGGAAACCTCCTCGGCGTAAGACTTGAACGCGTCCTCGTAACGCTTGACTTCATCCTTATCGAGAGCAACATTCTCGGTGCTTCCATCCTCGCCGGCTTCGGTAGTGTAGAGGTTGGCGGAGAAGGTGGTGTAGGAGTAATAGTTTTCGGTGAAATACTTGGTGATTTCATCCGTGCTGACCGCCAGAGGACCGCCCTCGCCGTACTCTTTGTCAAATACTGCATTCTCCGTCTGAGCGATGGATGCATTGCACAGCAGCCATGAGTCGAAGCCGATGCCGAACTGCTCATAGTTCGCCGCGACGTCCGCGAGCGACTGGTCGAGGGAATAGTCGAGCTGACCGGTGGAGGAATTATAGATGCTGTAGGGATTGATGGTGGAATACATATCCTTGGCGCCGAGCTCGTCGATTGTTGCGCCGAGCTTATTTGCCTCTATGCTGATTGCGACAGCATTCCGGGTATATTCCTTTGCCTTATCCTTGATCCAATCCTCCGCGACAGCGGTATTGTCGTCGCTGTCGGTGATCTCTACCTTCAGGAACGACTTCTTGCCGTTATATCTGCCGGTAGCGCTGTCATAAGCGTCGGTCTGCTGCGCGTAGTTTTGCGCTTCGCTGTAAGCTTGATACAGATAGAAGATATACACGCCTATGGGCAGCTCGATATCATCCTTCTGATAAGCGTACTGCTTTGTCAGAGAGCAGGATGCGGCGCTGAATGCTACAAGCACAACCAGCACAACGCAGAGGAGTTTTTTAAAATTTCTCATTTTGATTACCGTCCTTTGCTTACTATATCGCTGTCTATATCATACACATACTTTCGCAATATAGTATTATTTATCTCATATAATATACACCAAAAATCGCTTTTTGTCTATATCTTGTGTAAAAATTTTATAGAATTCACAATTTATTCTCGGTTAATTCCTATTTAGAAAAATAAAATTTGCTTTTCAAAAAGAAAATTCCGCCCTCTTGCGGTAAGAAAAGCGGAATTATATTGCGAATATTTCTTTTAAAGAATTAAGAGCCTTTGCCGATTTTTCCGTCCTGACGGCGATATAGGGCTTCGCACCCGCCGACAGCAGGGCTTTTCCTTTCATTTTGCCGATGATTTCGGCGACCTCCTCTCGGCGGATATCCGTGAGGTACAGCAGAATAGAGCTGTCATTCTGGCGGATTTCGTAGATGCCCATTGCCGCCGCCTTGTTGCGAATCAACGCAATATCAATCAGCCCCATCACGGACGGCGGAATATCGCCGTAGCGGTCGAGCAGCTCGTCGATAACGTCGCGTGAATCCTCCTGCGTGCGGATATCGGCGATACGGCGGTAGGCGTCGAGACGGTTGCTCAGGCTCTTGATATATTCCTCGGGAATATGCGCCTGTACCGCAACGTCAACCAGACAATCCTGCTCCTCCGTGTCCGCGGGCTTTTCGCCCTTTTCCTCGCGAACCGCCTCGTCGAGGATCTTTAAATTCATATCGTAGCCGACGTCCTCAAGATGACCGTGCTGCTCCGCGCCGAGGATATTGCCCGCGCCGCGCAGCTCCAAATCGCGCATAGCAATTTTAAAGCCCGAGCCGAACTCGGTGAACTCGCGGATAGCGGTCAGGCGCTTCTGGGATATGTCTGACAGCACTTT
>CAJONB010000023.1:2193-2973 GCA_905235715.1 uncultured Ruminococcus sp.
GAAGTAGGCGTAAGCGCGCCGCGGTGAGCGGCCGACTCTGCCGCGAATCTGGTGCAGCTGAGAGAGTCCGAAGCGGTCGGCATTTTCGATAATCGTCGTGCAGACGAGGACGTTGATTTCCTGATTCAGCATTTTGCGCCAGACCTCGGACAGCTCCTGCTCGCTCATTTTTCCGTGACCGACGCCGATCTGCGCATCGGGAATCGCTTCCTGAATCCGCAGCGCCTTTGCGGTAATGCCCTCCACATTATTATAGAGGTAAAATACCTGACCGCCGCGCCGCAGCTCCCTGCGGATTGCCTCGTTGATGACGGCGCTGTCATGCTCCAGCACGTAGGTCTGGACAGGGTGACGGTCCTGCGGGGCTTCTTCAATCACGGACATATCGCGGATGCCGCTCATCGCCATGTTGAGGGTGCGGGGGATAGGGGTCGCAGAGAGGGTGAGCACGTCAACGTTTTTTCGCAGCTCCTTGAGGTGCTCCTTTTGCGCGACGCCGAACCGCTGTTCCTCGTCGATAATCACCAGCCCGAGGTCGCGGAATTTCACGTCCTTTTGCACAAGGCGGTGCGTGCCGATGATCATATCGATTTCGCCGCGCTCGAGCTTTTCCAGAATTTCCTTCTGCTGCCTGGGAGAGCGGAAGCGCGACAGCAGCTCTACGCGGATGGGGTAGCCGTCAAACCGTCTGAGAACGGTCTGGTAATGCTGCCACGCGAGAATGGTGGTGGGGCAGAGGAGAGCGCATTGCTTGCTGTCGGTGACGCACTTGAACGCCGC
>CAJONB010000023.1:3022-18797 GCA_905235715.1 uncultured Ruminococcus sp.
GTCGCCGCACAGCAGCCGATCCATCGGCGCGCTTTGCTCCATATCGTGCTTGATTTCGTCGCAGCAGCGGAGCTGGTCGTCTGTTTCCTCATATTCAAAGCTCGCTTCAAAATCGTGCTGCCATTCGGTATCACCCGAGAAGGCAAAGCCCTCCGCCTGCATCCGCTGGGAGTACAGCTCAATCAGTTCCTTCGCCATTTCCTTTGCCGCCGTCTTGACGCGGCGCTTGGAATTCTGCCATTCCTTACTGCCGATGCGGTTGAGCTTGACGCGGCTGTTTTCCTTGGGACCGATATACTTTGCCACTAAATCCAACTGTGTGACAGGGACATAGAGCATATCGCCCTTGGCATATTCCAGCTTGATGTAATCCTTTAAATAGCCCTGGACCTCCATCTTTTGGATGCCCTGATAGATGCCGATACCGTGGATGGAGTGAACAACATATTCGCCGACGCTCAGCTCGGAAAGATTGTAGACAGCCTTGCCGTCCTTCGGCGTGCGGCGGCGCTTCGGCTTACGGCTCGCGCTGACCGCGCCGTGAGAATAGAGGATGAATTTTTCGGCGGGATATTCCATGCCCGCGCTGAGCATTCCCGGCAGGACGTAAAGCTTGCCGGCGGCGGCTTTTGAAAGCCCGGTTTCGTAGATTGCCTTGATTCCTTTTTCATTCAGCAAATCACAGAGGCTCTGCGCGCCCTTTTCGGTACCCGCGAGGACGACGACGGCGTAGCTTTCGTAGCCGATATCGTTCAAATCCTCAATCAGCGCCGCGCTCTGACCCGACCACGGAGAGGTTTGGCGCGCGTTGAAGCTGACCGCCGCTGAGAGCGGGGTGTTGTAGGACGAGTGGGCGAAGGTGTCGAGGAACACGGCGGGATATTCCAGCAGGCGGTTCATCGCCGCCGTGAAATCAAGGCTGTAGGTTTCGAAGCCGCGGCATAACACGCCGTCGGCAAACAGCGCCGTCAGCTCCTCTTTTTCATGGAACGCGATTCCTTTATCGCGCTCCTTGACATTTTTGTATTCGGAGATAAAGACGATTTCGTTATCATCGAAATAGTCAAGCAGTGTAGCGGGCTTGTCATAAATCAGCGAGATGAACTTGTCGCAGCAGGCGAGCGAGATACCCGCATCCAGCATATCCGCTTCTTTTTGCAGGGCTTCCTTGGCTTTTTCGCTTTTGCCGCCGCGCAGATAGGATGCTTTTTTGCGGATTTTTGCCGCCAGCTCCTCCTTGGAGTCAATGAGAATCTCGCCCGAGGGGGTCAGGGCGATTTCCTCGCAGTATTCGGTTCTGCGCTGGGTCTCGACGTCAAAGTAGTTGATGGTGTCGATGGTATCGCCCCAAAGCTCGATACGCACGGGCGCGGGGCTGTCGGGCATGAACAAATCGATAATGCCGCCGCGGATAGAAAACTGGCCGCTGCCCTCGACGTTGTCGCATCTTTCATAGCCGAGCAGGACGAGCGCTTTTTCGAATTCGGCGAGATTGATTTCCACATCGGGCTTCAGCACCCGCGATACGGAGCGCAGGGTCGCTTTCGGTATGGTGAACTGCGTCGCCGCGTCGAGCGTCGCAATCACAACGTCGTATTCGCCGTCCGCCATCCGGCTGAGAACATTGAGCCGCTGATGCTCGTATTCATGGGATTTTACCTGCGAGGTGATGTAGGTGAAATCCTTTTTCGGATAAACCAGCGCGCGCATGCCCATCGCGCTGAGGTCGTTGCAGAGAACCTGCGCTTCCTGCTCGTTTTGGGCAACACAAAAGGCTCTGACGGAGTTGTTCCGGCAGAGCGACGAGATAATATTTGCTTTGTGAACGCCCGAAACGCCGATAGCGGCAGCTCGGGATTTTTCTTTTATCGCATTATCAAGTGCCTTGAATTCCTTTGTTTCCTTGATAACGCTGTCTAAAAATTGCATCATTTTAACGGTTGATTCAGCGGGATAAGCCCCGCTCGGTGGATTGCGTTCAGTTATAAAGATTCATCGCTTGGTCAATGTCGTCGTTAACCATCAGCTCAACGGCATGCTTGATATTCGGCAGGATGTCGGCAAGTTGTTTCTTTTCCTTATCGGAGAAGCGCGACAGCACCCAGTCCTTTAAATCATAGTCGGGATGCGGCTTTTTGCCGATACCGATTTTGATGCGCGGAAATTCGTCTGAGCCGCTGAGATAGATGATATTTTTGACGCCGTTCTGACCGCCGTCGGAGCCTTTTCTGCGGATACGTACCTTGCCGACGTCGAGGTTGATGTCGTCGCAGAGGATGATGACCTTCTGCGGCGGCAGCTTATAAAAGCGCATCGCTTCGGTGACTGCCTGTCCGCTGAGGTTCATAAAGGTGGACGGCTTCATCAGAAGGCACCGGTGACCCGCGATCTTCGCTTCGCCGACCGTGGACTTGAACTTGATGCGGTTGACCTTAACGCCCAGATCGTCGGCAATATCATCCAGCGCGATAAAGCCCGCATTGTGGCGGGTGCCTTCATACTGCCTGCCCGGATTGCCCAGACCGGCAATAATATATTCTATGCTGTTGTCGTTGAATTTTTTCGGTTGAAAAAACATAATTATCCTCAAGTGAAGAGTGAATAGTGAAGAGTGAAGAGTTGCGGGAGGACTCCGTCCTCACCTGATTGAGTATCTCATTCGGGTGCGGCTGTCCCATAACTCTTCACTCTTTTGCAAATTCTTAATTACTGTTATAATTCTGAAATAGAATTATATAAACATGGGTGATACAGGCTTGTCCTCGTAAATTCTCTCGATTGCCTCCGCCCAGAGGGGAGCGGTGGAGAGAATCGTGAACTTGTCGAGCATCTTCTCCTCGGGTACGGGAACGGTATCGAGCAGGATACATTCCTTGATTGCGCTGTCGCGGATGCGGTCAATAGCGGGACCGGAGAGAACCGCATGGGACGCGCAGGCATATACCTCGGTCGCGCCGCCCTTTTCCACAATCGCGTTCGCCGCGTTGCAGAGGGTGCCGGCGGTGTCAATCATATCGTCGACGAGAATACACTTCTTGCCGTTGACGTCGCCGATAATGTTCATGACCTCGGAGACATTCGCGCGCTGTCTGCGCTTGTCGATAATCGCGATGGGACAGCCGATTTTCGCGGCAAAGTTACGCGCTCTGGTAACGGAGCCGAGGTCGGGCGATACAACAACGAATTCATCGGCGTGACCGTCAACCTTCTTCTTCATGTGCTTTGCGAGCATCGGAGCGCCGACAAGGTGGTCGACGGGGATGTTGAAGAAGCCCTGAATCTGAGCTGCGTGCAAATCCATCGTCAGCAGTCTGTCCGCGCCGGCGGTGGTAATCAGGTCGGCGACAAGCTTGGACGAAATCGGATCGCGCGCCTTAGCCTTACGATCCTGACGTGCATAGCCGAAGTACGGCACAACCGCGGTGATGGATGACGCGGACGCTCTCTTCATCGCGTCAATCATAATGAGCAGCTCCATCAGGTTGTTGTTGACGGGCGAGCAGGTCGACTGAACGATAAAGCAGTCGGAGCCGCGTACCGACTCGTGCAGAGAAACCGAGATTTCTCCGTCGGAGAAGGTGACGCAGTCGCTCTTGCCGAGCGGGATGCCTAAGCATTCGGCAATCCCCTGTGCGACAGGCTTGTTGGAGTTCAGCGTGAAAATCTTGATGTCCTTACCGTGTGAATTCATTGTTTGTCCCCCTATTAATGAATTATTCGATAGTATTAATAAACTTAACCTTGCGGTTTGAATACAATCCATAGGGACGGGCAATGCCCGTCCGCGGACGGTTTCCCGTCCCTACGAGGCATAGCCTTTTTGAACAGCGATTCGGTTCAGCTCTTCGAGCTGCTGCGGGTCGTTCGCGCCGAGCACCGTGTCGGCGGATTTTGCCGTGAACGCGCCGACCTTTTTGTCTGCTTTGAGCAATAAATCCAGTGCGTCGGGCAGGTAATATTCTTTTGCAGAATTATTCGCGGTGATATCGTTCAGCACCGACAGCAGGTCGGCGACGTCAAACCAGTAGCCGCCGGAGTTGACCTCCTTGACGGCGCGGGTCTTTTCGTCCGCCTCCTTGTGCTCGACAATACATTTTAAGGTATTGTCGGCGTTCCTGACGATTCTGCCGTAGCCGGTCGGGTCGTCGAGCATTGCGGAAATGACGGTCGCCGAGCAGTCCGTCGCGTCATGCTGCTTGTACGCGTCTCGGATGGTGTCCGCGTCCATAAAGGGCGCGTCGCCGCAGAGGATGACAACATCGCCGCCTTGCCGCTTGAGAAATTCCTCCGCCATCATCACGGCGTGTCCCGTACCCAGCCTCTCATACTGGTAGACGGTTTCGACCGGAAAGGGAAGGCTCTTGAGATACTCCTCGGTGACTTCCTTTTTAAAGCCCGTGACAACGCAGATATTGTTGACGCCTGCTTCTCTGACCGCGTCGATGACCCAGCGGAGCATCGGCTTGCCGAGCACCTCGTTCATCGGCTTCGGAATATCGGACTTCATTCTTTTACCCTCGCCGCCGGCGAGGATAACAGCACATTTATTCATAATCATATACCTCGGGTTCATGTTGATTCTGCATCCGTCAGAAAGCCGGGACGCAATAACACTTATCCTTATTATCGCATATATTTGCAAATTTGCAAGGACAAATTACAAATTTATTACAATTCGTTCATTTTACATAAAAACCTTGACAAAACGGTAAAAAAAATTTCTTTCTTTTATAACTATTTTTCTAATAAGATATGGAAATTTCCGGCGGGTTTTGTTATAATTCAGTTGTATATGTATGCTGTGCTCCCGCAAACGGAAACCGACGGTCGATTCCGGCGGCTTTTGAACCCCTTGCACAGCGGATACTATAACATTTTTTAGGAGGAGATTCCAATGAGCAAAAAATGGGTTTACCTTTTTACAGAAGGTAACGCTGACATGAGAGAGCTTCTCGGCGGTAAAGGCGCAAACCTCGCTGAGATGACCAACATCGGTCTGCCGGTTCCTCAGGGCTTCACAATTACCACAGAGGCTTGTACTCAGTATTATGAGGACGGCCGCCAGATCAACCCTGAGATTCAGGAGCAGATTAACGAGTATATCGTAAAGATGGAAGAAATCACCGGCAAGAAGTTCGGTGATAAGGAGAATCCGCTTCTCGTTTCCGTCCGTTCCGGCGCCCGCGCATCCATGCCCGGTATGATGGACACCATCCTCAACCTCGGCTTAAACGAAGAGGTTGTCGAGACAATCGCTGAGCAGAGCGGCAACCCCCGCTGGGCTTGGGACTGCTACAGAAGATTTATCCAGATGTATTCCGACGTCGTTATGGAGGTCGGTAAGAAGTATTTCGAAGAGCTTATCGACGAGATGAAGGCTGACCGCGGCGTTACTCAGGACGTTGAGCTGACTGCCGACGACCTCAAGGAGCTGGCAGGTAAGTTCAAGGCTGAGTACAAGGAGAAAATCGGCGAGGACTTCCCGTCCGATCCTAAGGAACAGCTGATGGGCGCTGTCAAGGCTGTATTCCGTTCTTGGGACAACCCCAGAGCAAACGTCTACAGACGCGACAACGATATCCCCTACAGCTGGGGTACTGCCGTTAACGTACAGTCGATGGCGTTCGGTAACATGGGCGACGATTGCGGTACAGGCGTTGCGTTCACCCGCGACCCCGCGACCGGCGAGAAGGGCCTCTTCGGCGAGTTCCTGACCAACGCTCAGGGCGAAGATGTTGTTGCAGGCGTTCGTACACCGATGCACATCACCGAGATGGAGCAGAAGTTCCCCGAGGCTTTCGCTCAGTTCACCGAGGTTTGTAAGACCCTCGAAAATCACTACAGAGATATGCAGGATATGGAGTTCACCGTCGAGCACGGCAAGCTCTATATGCTCCAGACCCGTAACGGTAAGCGTACCGCTCAGGCAGCCTTGAAGATTGCCTGCGACCTCGTTGACGAGGGTATGAGAACCGAGGAAGAAGCGGTTCTGATGATTGATCCGCGTAACCTCGACACCCTGCTCCACCCGCAGTTTGACCCGAAGGTTCTGAAGAGCTCGACTCCTGTCGGCAAGGGTCTGGGCGCATCTCCCGGCGCTGCCTGCGGTAAGGTTGTCTTCACCGCTGAGGACGCTAAGGCTCAGGGCGGCGCAGGCGAGAAGGTAGTTCTCGTCCGTCTTGAAACCTCTCCCGAGGATATCGAGGGTATGAAGGCTGCTCAGGGCATCCTGACCGTTCGCGGCGGTATGACCTCTCACGCTGCCGTTGTTGCCCGCGGCATGGGTACCTGCTGCGTATCCGGCTGCTCCGAAATCGTTATGGACGAGGCGAACAAGCAGTTCACCCTCGCCGGCAAGACCTATCATGAAGGCGACTTCATCTCCATCGACGGTTCTACCGGTAACATCTATGACGGTATCATCCCGACTGCTGACGCTCAGATTGCCGGCGAATTCGGCCGCGTAATGGCTTGGGCTGACAAATACAGAACCATGAAGGTTCGCACCAACGCCGACACACCTGCCGACGCGAAGAAGGCAAGAGAGCTCGGCGCCGAGGGTATCGGTCTGTGCCGTACCGAGCACATGTTCTTTGAGGGCGACCGTATTGCCGCTTTCCGTGAGATGATTTGTGCCGATACCGTTGAGGAGCGCGAGACCGCTCTCGAGAAGATTCTGCCTTATCAGCAGGGCGACTTTGAGAAGCTCTATGAGGCTCTCGAAGGCAACCCCGTAACCATCCGCTTCCTGGATCCGCCTCTCCACGAGTTCGTTCCGACCGAAGAGGCTGACATCGAGCTGCTGGCTAAGGCTCAGGGCAAGTCTGTTGCCGAGATTAAGGCAATCATTGATTCTCTGCACGAGTTCAACCCAATGATGGGTCACCGCGGCTGCCGTCTGGCTGTCACCTATCCCGAAATCGCGAAGATGCAGACAAAGGCTGTTATCCGCGCTGCGCTGAATGTCAAGAAGGCGCATCCCGACTGGGATATCGTTCCCGAAATCATGATTCCGCTCGTTGGCGATACCAAGGAGCTGAAATATGTCAAGAAGTTCGTCGTTGAGACTGCTGATGCTGAGATTGCCGCTGCAGGCGCCGACCTCAAGTATGAAGTAGGTACGATGATCGAGATTCCGCGTGCTGCTTTGACAGCCGACGAGATTGCGACAGAGGCTGAGTTCTTCTGCTTCGGTACCAACGACCTGACCCAGATGACCTTCGGCTTCAGCCGTGACGACGCAGGCAAGTTCCTCGGCGCTTACTATGACGCGAAGATTTATGAGAACGATCCGTTCGCGAAGCTCGACCAGACCGGCGTTGGCAAGCTGATGGAAATGGCTGTTAAGCTCGGTAAGGGCACCCGTCCCACCCTCCACTGCGGTATCTGCGGTGAGCACGGCGGCGATCCCACATCCGTTGAGTTCTGCCACAAGATTGGTCTGGACTATGTGTCCTGCTCACCGTTCCGTGTTCCGATTGCCCGTCTGGCTGCTGCTCAGGCTGCAATCAGCAACAAGTAATTGTTCGCGGGTAAATAGGTATACAACACAAGGGGCTGTCTTATGACGGCCCCTTTTCATGTGTGAAAGCAGTATGACGGCGGCACAGATGCCTTCAATTCCCGCCACCTCCACTTTGCTTTAAATGGGTTAAGGCCAAAGAAGTAATACATTTTTAATAACCGGTCTATACGCTTTCACTTTTTGGTTAGTCCGGTCTATGAACCGATAAAAAATTATTGCAAAAATTATATGGTTATGTTATAATTTAGTCGCCAATAATTAACAGTAAAATGTTTTTGATATAATATACCATTTACTTTACACACATCACAGATTTCCGGAGGTGCCCCTATGTCAAAAACCATTCGTTTATCAGTTTCTATATTATGCGTAATCCTGTTGTTCACCCTTTCTCTTTCTGCTCCGGCATCTGCTGTCGACAATGCAATCAGTCCCTTGTATAAGAACAGTGTTTATTACAAAAAGCTGTCCAATGTCGTCTTAACCGGTAATTACAGAGACGATGTTATCACTGTTGCGAAATCTCAGATCGGTTATCACGAGGGCGATAGCGAAGCGGATTACGGCGGCGATAATCTTATGGGCAACTATGATTTTACCGAATACGGCAGATATCTTGATAGCGTCGGCAGAGTTTGGTGCTCTGAATTTGCCACATGGTGTATTCGTGTTGCCGGCGTGCCGACTGATATTGTCAATAACAGCAACAGCGCAAGAGCAAAAAGATATTGCTTGAATTCAACTGCAAAGTATTACAGTTGGGATGAAACCGTTTATCGCGGAGGAGAATATACTCCGCAAAAGGGTGATTTGATCTTATGGGTTTGGTCAACCTACACAGGAGTGGTAAGTGACGACGATAGTCTAAGCCATACCGCGATCATTGAGGATGTGACCGAAAATGAAGATGGATCAGTCACATTTCTGGTCGTTCACGGCAACGCCACTAATAATGTTACTGAAACGATTTACACCGTAGACAAAGAAAACGGTCATACGGTAACCCCAGTCTATGATGATATCGTCGAAAGCGGCACCCGACAGGATTTATTTAAAGAATTTGATGAAGTATCTGATGAAGAATCTGACAGCTTTGTAGCTAACAGCAAAGGCTACATCGGCTACTTTGTGGCGCCTGATTATGAAAAAGAGCTTAAATCTACAGGAACAATCACCTTTGACTCAAATGGCGGCGAAGCGGTGTTCGATTCAAAAACAATAGCAAAAAATGGTATTATCGGCGTGCTCCCTGAAGCGACAAAGGAGGACTGTGAACTATTAGGATGGTTTACGGAAAAAGACGGAGGTCAGGAAGTCAATATATATACTCCCTGTGCAGAACCGCTTGATCGAACCCTTTACGCTCACTGGGCAGCAGCGCCGCCGAAGCCGGTTCCCACAGTTATTCTCGGCGACGTAGACAGAGACGAAAAGGTAACTATCATTGACGCGACTGCGATCCAACGCTATCTTGCGAGCATTCCCACTACTACATATAACGAAGAAGCCGCAGATGTCGACGGAGACGACTCAGTTACTATCTTGGACGCAACTTGTATTCAGCGTCACCTTGCAAATTTACCCACACAAACAATAGGTATCGGAGAACCTATCAAATAGTCCCATACACAGACCGCTTTTTCAAAAAAGTGTAACACCCTGATTAACCGGTAGTAGGTAAAGCCGGATAATCAGGGTATTTTGCTGTCTCTGTGATTTTGATAAACGGTCGGTGATGTTGCGAAAATGGCTTATATAAGCAAAAAACAACACCGTCATCATTGTATTAACGGTTGCTTGCTGTCATTTTTGCTTCTTTTTAGCCGTATTGACAGAGGCGATTAACAATACACGTATGGTAGCGCATTTAGCGTCTAAATCCTTATATTCAGATTCTTCGAGATATCCGGTTCGGGACAATAATTCGAGCCAGCAGCCAGTTTCATTTGCCTCTTTCAACGCAATCTGAAGCTTTGAAATGAAATCAGCTTTGCTTTGCGCATACTGAGCCTCGTGTATATTGGCGCCAATAGAAGTACCGCTTCGACCGATTTGATTGGAAATAACGCTTTCACGATTTGATTTCAACCGCTTGACAAGACCAATAATGTCAACGGCAAAGTCAGCGGAAAGTGTCTTTAACTTGTTATCACTCATATTCGACACCTTAGATTATGAAGTATGCCTTACGGCAAATGAAGTAATTATGCTTTGCATAATAATGAAGTTTTTAAGAAAAATGAAGTTAAGTGTTCAAGTAATGTGCGAAGCACACTTCACGCGCGCAGCTTACGGCTTGACACACTCGCCTTCAATTCCCGCCATATCCACTTTGCTTTAAATGGTGGAGATGGCGTATGCTTTATGATTTCTTAACTTCTGCCTCGTCTTAGGAGCGCCCGGCGAGCGACAAATGTTATATCTACGCTCTCGTTAAAAATGATTCACTGAATCATTTTTGTCTGCGCCGTGCGCACAGCTTACGGCTTGACACACTCGCCTTCAATTCCCGCCATCTCCACTTTGCTTGACAAATTAAAGCAGTAGGGACACCATATTGGTGTCCCTACTGCTTTAAATGGTGGAGATGGCGGGAATTGAACCCGCGTCCGAAAACAGTTCCACAAGGCTTTCTCCGAGTGCAGTTATTGCTTTGACATTCCCTCTGCGCCGCGCCCAATAACAGGCTCGGCGTTTCAGTAGCCTTTTATGTGTGACAGCTTAAAGGCGTGGGCTGTTCACAGAAACCGCTGTCGACGCCTTATCCGGAGCCGCGGTACTCTCCGGCAGACGAGCCGCATTAAGCAGCTAAAGCAACTTTATTGTTGTCGTTTGTTTTAAAAGGTTGAGGCTTTTATAGCGGTTCCTCACCGCTACTCGCTTACCCGGCTTCGCCGTCCCCGTCGAAACCTTTACATCCCCATATCAGCAGCGCTTTTGCGCTGCGGTGATGACAGTGTAGTGAAGAGTGAAGAGTTAAGAGTGAAGAGTGTTGGTATCTCGCTTCGCTTTTTCAATAAAAACCGGGTGCGGGCAGCGCCCGCCCTTCACTGTTATCTATTATCTGTTAACTGTTATCTGTTATCTGTTATCGGTTCTGTTCCTTCATCGCGCGTTCGATATCGCGCTTGGCGGATTGCTGTGCGGCGGCGTCGCGCTTGTCATAGAGCTTTTTGCCCTTGCAAAGTCCCAGCTCTAACTTGACGATGCTGCCTTTAAAATAGACGGAAAGCGGAATCAGGGAATATCCCTTCTGCTGCAAAAGCCCGAAGATTTTGTTGATTTCGCGCTTGTGCATCAGGAGCCTTCTGACGCGCATGGGATCCTTCGACCAGATATTGCCGTGGTCGTAGGGGCTGATGTGCATCGCGTTGACGAACAGCTCGCCTCCGACAATATTGCACCAGCTGTCCTTGAGGTTGACCCTGCCCTGACGCAGGGATTTGACCTCGGTACCCGCAAGCTCGATGCCCGCCTCGTATTTTTCCTCAATAAAGTAATCGTGGTATGCTTTTTTATTATTTGCGATGATTTTGATGTTATCCATCACAGCTCACTCCTGCCCTCGAGGGCTCTCGCCAAGGTGACGTCGTCGGCATATTCAAGGTCGCCGCCGACGGGAATTCCGTATGCAAGGCGTGTGATTTTCAGCCCCAGCGGCTTCAACAGACGGGAGAGATACATCGCGGTAGCCTCACCCTCGACAGTGGGGTTAGTCGCCATAATGACCTCGCTGACTTCGCCGTTATTCAGGCGCGCGAGCAGCTCCTTGATACAGAGCTGGTCGGGTCCCATTCCGTTGAGCGGAGAAATGACGCCGTGCAGAACATGGTAGGTGCCCTTGTACTCGCCCGTACCCTCAAGCGCCAGCGCGTCGCGGGGCGTTTCTACGACGCATATTGTAGACTTGTCGCGCGTCGCGGAGCGGCATACGGGGCACAGCTCCTCATCGGAAAAGTTACAGCAGATTTCACAGCGGCGGATTTTTTTATGCGCGTCGATAATCGCGTCCGAAAATTCCTTCGCCTGCTCCTTGGGCATATTCAGCACAAAGTAGGCGAGACGCTGAGCAGTTTTGCTGCCGATACCGGGCAGACGCTCGAATTGCTCTACCAGTCTTTGCAGCGGAACGACGTTGTAATTCGCCATCAGAATAAGCCGCCCAGACCGCCGAGATTCATCCCGCCGGAGATTTTATTCATGGTTTCGTCCCTGTCGGTGTTCGCGGTACGGATCGCCTCGTTGACAGCGGCGGTAATCAGGTCGCTGAGCATCTCGATATCCTCGGGGTCGACGACCTCGGGCTGAATTTCCATCTTCTTGATTTCCAACTCGCCGGAAACGGTCACGCTGACCATCCCGCCGCCGGACGTCGCGGTATATTCCTTGGCATTCAGCTCCTCGGTAGCCGCCTCCATATCGTCCTGCATCTTCTGAGCCTGACGCGCGAGCTGCTGAAGGTTCTGCTGCTGACCGCCGCCGTAGCCTTGGGGTAATCTTGCTTTCATGGTATATCTTCCTTTCTATTCCTCGGTGACGTTAACGCCCGCGTCCTTTAGCTGTGTGATAAAGCGGTCGAGGACGTCGTCCTTCGTTTCTTCTTTTTTGGGGAGCTTGTAGGGCCCAAGCTTATAGACCTTTCCCGTGATTTCCTGTACCACGCGGCGCACATCGTCGCGGCGGTCGGATTGCTTTAACAGCTCAAACGCAATCTCGTAGTCGGTATCTATCAAAAGGTAATCGCCGCTTTCGTAGGCGGTTGCCTCCGAGAATGCCGAGCCTAGCGCGGAGGAATACTTCTTGATGTTCTCGACAACCTCCTGCCACAGGGGGAAGGGCTTCGCGTTGCGGTACAGCGCTTCCATATCCACGGGCTTTTTGACGGCAGGAGCCTGCGGCTGCGGCGGGGGAGAGGAGGGCTTTTCTTCCTTTTCAGGTTCCTCAACAGTCGGTTGAGCGGGCGAATCTTCCTGCTTGGGTTCTTCCTTCGGTACTTCCTCAGCGACCTCCGGAGCGGGAGCTTCATTTTCTTCTACCTTATCCTCGACAGGCACAGGTTCCGGCTCGCCGGGTTCTTCTGCCGCGGGTGTTTGTACGGCAGGCTGTGCGGGAGCGGCAGCCTGAACGCCGTTAGCTTCGATACGCCTCAGCGCTTTTTCAAGCGCCGCGACGCGCGCATAGAGTGCCTCGTCGGTTTTGTCAAGCTCGGGTGCGCACAGCTTGACCATCGCCATCTCCAGCTCGGTTCTCGGCGACACGCTGTCCTTCATGCGGCTGTGCGCGCGGCTGAGAATATCCATATCGTAGACAATATCGGAGAGGGTGAGGTAATCCGCCTCGGCTACCGCCGCGTCATATTCCTTGTCGCTCATGACGACCAGCTCGCGGGGATTGCGGACGGTTTTTATCAGCATCAGGGAGCGGAAGTGGGCTTCCAGCTCCTCACAGAGAGAAATCATGTCCTTCGCGTCGCGGTAAAGGCGGTCGATGATTTCCAGCGCCTTTTGGACGTTTTTATTGACGACGCAATTCGCCAGTTCAAAGAGGTGCCCCTGTGCCGCCAGACCTGCCGCCGCACGGACGACCTTTGCGGTGACCTCGGACGAAATGCCGATACAGCGGTCAAAGAGCGATATCGCGTCGCGGAGCGCGCCGTCGGCAATCACGGAAATCAGCAGAGCCGCCTCGTCCGTCAGACTGACGTTTTCCGCTTCGGCAATCTGCATCAGTCTTGCGCTGATATCGGCGGGGCTGATACGGTGAAAGTCAAACCGTTGACAGCGGGAAAGAATAGTGTCGGGGATTTTATTGACCTCGGTGGTGGCGAGGATAAAGACGACGTGCGCGGGAGGCTCCTCCAGCGTTTTCAAAAGTGCGTTCCATGCGTCGCGAGAGAGCATGTGAACCTCGTCGATGATATAGACGCGGTACTTCGCCTTTGCGGGCGCGAACGCAACCTCGTCGATGATGCCGCGGATATCGTCGATACCGCGGTTGGACGCAGCGTCCATTTCGACGACGTCGAGGATTTCTCCGCTGTCGATGCCGCGGCAGTTCTCACATTCGCCGCAGGGGTCGCAGTTCTTGAGATTCAGGCAGTTGACCGCCTTGGCGAGAATTTTCGCGCAGGTGGTTTTACCCGTTCCGCGAGAGCCGGTAAAAAGGTAGGCGTGGTGAACGCGCCCGAGCTTCAGCTCGTTGCGGAGGGTATCGGTGACATGACGCTGACCGACAACGTCCTCAAATACCGCGGGGCGGTACTTACGATATAATACCTGATACATAATTCTCACCGTCCTTTGCTGAAATCCGTAAACAAAAGCAAGCCGCAGCCTTGCGGCTGAGTGGTGTAGATAAGTGAACGACAGACTTACTGTATCGCATCTCCGAGTCCGCTTAATGCTGCTCGTTCCCACGCCTGACATGATTCACAGCCGGAAATCGCACAGGGCCTGTCGCTCGCTTACCTACGCCGTGTACGGCTTGCGAACGTAGTTATTATAACATACCGTATATATAAAAGCAAGGATTTCACCAAAAAAATTCCTGACAGCAGGTGAAAGCCGCTATCGGCAAGCGCACCCGGAACAAAAATAAAAAGCAGGGGCTTTCATACGACAGCCCCTGCTTTTGTTATGCTTCGGTAAACGCTTTGTGCTATTACAGACCGCGAATTTCGGTAGCGAGCGCGCACATTTCGCTGTAGGTGTAGCCGCCCTTGAGGGTCAGCTCGGTGAAATCGCTGTTGAAAGTGACCTCACTTTTGAGAACTTTGCCGTTGACGGTGACATAATAGCTAATGCCCGCATCCTGCTGTGACAGCATTGCGGCGGTAACATCATCGAGAATGAAGTGCAGCGCACAGGTTTCGTCGGAATTACCAACCAGCGCAAAGGTCTGAAAATCAGAGCCTTCGGCATAGACGGAATCGCTGCTCTCGAGTGTGATTTCGCAGTCGACAGGCGCCCATTCGGGCTGCATGCCCGTCTCGGTCGGCGGGATGGTGTGCAGTTGTGTGGAAGGCTCTGCCGCCGGCTCGGTCTGCGTAGCAGATTGCTTTGAACAGCCGGCCGCCAGCACTGCCGTTATGATTGTCAAAAATACTATCAAATATCGTTTCATATTATCACCTGCGCTTGTATAGCTCGATATAGCCCGCGGAGTCAACCAAGTCATACGCGTCGCCCATCATTGACCGCAGCTCAGTGGTATCGTAGCGGGTATCGAGAACATAGTAGTCTGTGTCGGTGCCGACCGCCTTGCCGTCCTTGATGCCCTGCTCGCGGAGCGCGTCGTAGGTATGCATGATGATATACAACTGCTCCACGCGATAGAGGTGAGGCGCGGCGCTTGAGGACGCGGTGACGCTTGCGTCGGCGGGGACGGAGGCGCAAATTTCATCCATCTTTTTCAGCGTCCCCTCACCGTAGGCAGCTTCCGCTTGAGTGTAAAGATTTTCGTTGCGCTGTAACTTCGGATAGACCAGCGCGGTTGCCATGACAAGACTCAGAATCATAGAGGTCAGGACGACGGTGCGCTTGCCGTCGGTTTTCAAATCGACGATAACGAACAGCGCGCACATAAAAATCAGCGCCGCGATACCGTAGGTGTACTGGAAGTCAACGTCGGACTGGTAAATCCAGCTTTGCATGATGTTGACGGGAATAATCGGCAGGAGGAGTATCAGCGAGGAAATCTTCTTTGTCATAAACGGCGCGAACAGTACGGGCGCGAACATCCAGAGGACAAACGGCAGCTTATCCGCCCTGAACATCTGTTTTATCAGATAGCCTATGTCAAAGAAAATCGTCTTAAAGACCGAGCCGTAGGTTTGTTCACCGTTGATGAAATAGTCGGACAGGCGACTCATCATGACGCCCTCTGTGCCGGCTGCAGCGACGACTAGGTTGGCAATCGCAAAGTAAACGATCGCCATCGCGAGCATCCCCGCTCCGCGCAGAAATTCCTTGCGGTAAATCATCACAAAGAGTGCAATACAAATCAGGTAGATTGCCGCGTCCTCCTTGACGGACAGCAAAAGCAGCGAGAACACGAACGTCCACAGGGTGCGCTTACTGATGATGAAGTAAAAGAGGAACAGGATGATGGTGGTCAAAAATTTATTTTCATGGAAATCATAGAAGGTGCCGTTCATCAGGCAGGGGTAAAAGGCATATATCAGCTCGAGCGCGAGCGTCATTTTGCCTGAAAGCCCGAGCTTACCCGCAATCAGATAGACCGCGAATACAC
>CAJONB010000023.1:18812-22322 GCA_905235715.1 uncultured Ruminococcus sp.
AAATAGAACAGATAAATCGGCGAGCGGAAAATCCAGTAGCCCGGCAGGAAAAGGTAGAAAATCGGCGAGAAATGCACGCCGAAATGCGACATCTGATACGACCGCTCGAGGGTCGTTTCGGGAACGCCGGAAACCGCCATGCGCTCATACATCTGGGCAAAGATGCCGAAGTCGAAGGCGTGGTTGTTGAAGGAGCGGTATTTCAGCGATGTGAAGTAGCCGAATACAATCGTCGCCACTACAAACAGCAGACACGCGATAATCAGCGCGATCTTGCGGTCGATAGTGATATTCGCGATTCCGAGCTTATCGTTCTTGACCAGCCACTTGATGACGATGAAGTCCACCACACCGATACCGATGCAGAAGAACACATAGCTCACATTGGAGGATATCCACGCGTTGGGATCGCTAAAATAGCTTGTACTCGGGACAATCTCCGACGACGGATAGTTCGCCGCCATCAGCACGGACACCGCGACGGTTCCCATTAACAGCGCCCACGGGATGATAGAGCTGATTTTGGAAAAATACGTCGCCGCTGTCAGCGCAAGCAATACGATGATTGCGATAGCGAAGAACGCGCCGAAGTGAATGCTCAGGTAGTATTGCTGATAATCTGCGAAATTACCGTTGGTTATCAGTACATAAGTATAGGAGAACATCAGCGCCGCCAGCACCGCCGCGAAGATACGATCCGGTGACAGATGCCTGTCCTTCAGCTTCTGAGAAAGCTGCTTGACGCGAGTTTGAATGTTCTGTGTTTTTTCGGGCAAAATACCCCCTCCTTCTTTCTGCCGTGCGGGGCAGATTACTTATAAATGTATTGTATCACAGACAGCCCTCTGCGACAAGAAAAATTTTTGCGGATTTCTTTTATCCCTGATGCGCCTGTGTGCCGCGGGCGAGAGCCTCGCGCTCGGCGGAAATCTCGCGGTACAGCTCATACGCCGAGAATTGCATATTGGTTTCCGTTTTGACCGCTTTCAGCGCGACGGGAACCTTTTTGCGGCGGAGCTGACTGAGGAAGATATTCAGCATTCCGCTGTCGATATCGACGAGATACAGCATCTCTTCGTCAAAATCCTCGCCGTCCGTGACGGTGCTGTCGTCGCTTTCACCGAGCAGATAGCCTAATTGATATCCGAACTGTTCTTTCTCGACATCCTGCGATTCGATATAGAGCTTGCGGCAAAGATTCTTGATTTTAACGCCCTTGTCATCCGCGATATTAAACAATAATACTTTTGACATACAATCACCTATTATTCTTAATTAGAAATATATCATAATTCCATAACAGAAATATCCGCTTGCGCGATTCTTTTCTGATGATTTATGCATTGATTCTTTACGGCTTTATCGTACCATAATCGCGCGATTTTTTCAATACAAAAAACGCCCGACGGGAATCGGGCGTTTTAATACTAAACTCAAATAAAAGGTAGACAATCTTAACGGTCTGATTTCCGCAATACTTCGTTGTCGGACTTGACAGGCGTCAGCCTGCCTGCGTCCTTCGCCTCGTCTTGCGAAAATCATCCTCGTTAATCTAAGTCCACTTTTTAATTGAGATTAGTATAAAAATTGACAGGCTGTCTTTCAAAGCCTTACGGCTGATGTCAGCCGATGAAGAATTGTGACCAGTAGAGCGTGCCGCCGCTTCGGTAACAGCCGATACCGATTTTGGTGAACGACGGGGACAGGATGTTTCTTCTGTGACCCTCGGAATTCATCCAGCCGTTTACAACCTGCTGAGGCGTCGCGTAGCCGTAGGCAATATTCTCACCCGCGGTGCGGTATGTAAGCCCTACCTCTTTTGCGGCGGTAAAGCACGAGCTGCCGTCGGGACGGGTGTGTGAGAACGACTTGACGATTTCCTTGGCGCGGATGTGCGCCGCGTCGGTTGCTCCCGCATCCATGCTGAGTGCGGCGAGTCCGTATTTCGCGCGCTCTGCGTTTATCAGACGGAGTACCTCCGCTTCATAAGCGGTGTTGAATTCCGACGACTCGCTCTGAGCGGGCGCTGCCGGCTGTTCCGGCTTGGCAGGGGCTTCTGCAGGATCCTCGGTCGGTTGTTCTGCCGGTACTTCGGGTACTTTTGTACACTTATTGTTTGTACACTTACTGCCGGAGCAATCGCCGTTGAGGCACTTCAACAGTTCGTTCCAATCACAGCTCTTGCAGTATTTGAGCGTCTGCAGAACAGACTGCGTGTTGTCACAGCCCTTATTATCGCAGGGAGCCGTTTCACAACTCTTGCAGTTTTTGAGCGTCTGCAGAACAGACTGTGTGCTGTCACAGCCCTTGTTATCGCAGGAAGCCGTTTCACAACTCTTGCAGTTTTTGAGCGTCTGCAGAACAGACTGTGTGCTGTCACAGCCCTTATTATCGCAGGGAGCCGCTTCACTGCCCTTACAGCTTTTGAGCTTTTGCAGAATGGACTGCGCGTTGTCACAATCCTTGCCGTCGCAGGAAATCACTTTGACTTGCGGCTGCGGGCAGAACGGAACGACTGCAGCGCTCGCGATAGCTGTCGAGCCGGATAACAGGGTAATGGCTGACAGACCGATGGATAAGACCTTTGAGATTCGTTTCATGACAAATCCCCCTTTCAGATGATTGACGTTACCGCCACTGTCATCATACCGCCTCCGGGGCGCGTTTTCAACGCACAAATCATGGAAGCGCAGGTGACAATACCCATCTGAAAGAGGGATAGAAGTTGCTTAAACTTAATAGTTTTCCGCGTGAACCTCAAAGTATGACTGCGGGTGGGCGCATACGGGGCAGACTTCGGGAGCCTCGGTGCCGACGACAATGTGTCCGCAGTTGCGGCACTCCCATACCTTGACCTCGCTCTTCTTAAAGACCTCCTGCATTTCGATATTGCTCAGCAGGGCGCGATAGCGCTCCTCGTGATGCTTTTCAATCTCGCCGACCATGCGGAATTTTTCTGCCAGCTCATGGAAGCCCTCTTCCTCGGCGGTCTTTGCGAAGCCCTCATACATATCCGTCCACTCAAAGTTCTCGCCGTCTGCGGCAGCCTCGAGGTTTTCGGTGGTTTTGCCGATGCCGTTGAGCTCCTTGAACCACATCTTCGCGTGCTCCTTCTCGTTGTCGGCGGTTTTCAGGAAGAGCGCGGAAATCTGCTCAAAGCCCTCTTTCTTCGCCTTGGACGCAAAGTAGGTGTACTTGTTGCGCGCCATGGATTCGCCCGCAAACGCTGCCTCTAAGTTCTTTTCTGTCTGTGTGCCCTGATAGGGATTGTTGTTTTTTGCCATTTCAAAATCTCCTTTTCTGTATGTTATAGTATTTGTACCTGTTTGGAAATTAATCGCAGGACAGGATAAATATTTCAATCGCTTCGGCGGCGCCGTCACGGCGGAAGTTGTGTTTATGACAAAATCTGCCTTTTCATTTTCCGCACCTATTATATACGCTTTTGACGGAAAAGTAAATCTATATTTTGTAAATAATGAAGCCGGTCGGCTCAGATAGAGTTGACCG
>CAJONB010000024.1 GCA_905235715.1 uncultured Ruminococcus sp.
AATGTGCTGAAGCAGTTGTACAACAGCCGCGAGATTGCCTCGCTAACCGGCAGTAAGCCTGTGACCATCCGCTCACGCTTATCGCGCAGCCTGAAAAAGATGAGAACCTTTCTGGAGTGACGCTTATGAAAAACGATTTTGATTTTATCAAGAATAAAATAGAAGAAAGCGGCGTGAAAGCGCCCGAAAGCATGGACGGGGACTTCGTGATGAAGCAGCTCGAGAACGTACAGCCCGCGGCTGAAATCACGGAATTGAAGCCGAAGAAGCGACGCACGGGGCTGGCTGCGGGACTCGCGGCGGCATTTGTCGCGGTCGTGGCGCTGTCGGTGTTCGCGGTGATGCACTTCTCTAAGCCTGCCGTCCGTCCCGCCGCCGTCGTCAGCGCGAATGTTCCGCTGAAAACCTTCACCAGCTACGACGAATTAAAGGCGCAGCTTCCGCAGCAGACGGGCGCTTTTAGATACTTTACCGATGAGATTACGGCGGGCAATATTGAGTATGACGCGGAAGAGTCTTCCTCCGGCTCCTCAGGCGCTTCATCCTCTGACGGCAGCTTTTTGACGGGCGGAATGGGCAGCAGCGATTCCTACAGCGAGACCTACAAGCAGGTGGAGGGCGTCGACGAGGGGGATATCGTCAAGACCGACGGCAAATACCTTTATCTGCTTTCAACAAATGCCCGCAACGTGCTCACGGTTTATACCGCCACGGATCAGCCCGAGCTTGTCGCGACGGTTTATCCTGCAAGTAAGGAAGATCCTGCCGCCACCCCCGACGAGTCGGACAATTATTTTGATACAGATACGTTGTATGCTACGGAAATGTACCTTTACGGCGACAGGCTGGTTCTCGTCGGTATCGACCTTGACGGCGGTAATTCCGTCACCGACGCGCTGGTCTATGATATCTCCGACATAAAAAATATCAAGCTCGCCGACAGCTTCTGCCAGAGCGGTTATTACAAAAGCTCGCGCATGATCGGCGACACGCTTTATCTGATTTCCGAGGAGTGGTTGTACTCGGACGACTTCGAAATCCCCGTCTGCTACAGCGGTACGGATAAACAGGAAATCCCGATTGAATGTGTGTACGCGATGGAACATTCCGCAATGGAAGAAATGCTGATTGTCGGCGGCTATACGCTCAGTGACAGCTCAAGCGACGTACAGAGTACCGTGATCCTCCACGCGGCGGGCGACATATACTGCAACAAGGACAATCTCTATATCTGTGCGACCGAGTGGAATTATCCGAGGTATTATCTGATGGACTTGATGATGGAAGAAATCACCGGCGGTTACACAGGTACCTATGAGCCGAACAAAACGCAAATCTATAAGGTCAGCCTGACGGACGGTATCAGCTTCACCGCCTACGGTGAGGTGGAGGGCATATTGGACAGCCGCTATTCGCTCGACGAAAAGGACGGCTATCTGCGCGTCGCGGCGACCACCGAGGATAAGGATTACGTTTTAACGAACTGCCTGTATATCCTCGACAAAGACCTCAACGAGGTCGGCAGCGTCACGGGCTTTGCGAAGGATGAAAGCATCAAGGCGGTGCGCTATGTCGGCGACGTCGCTTATGTCATCACCTACGAGCAGACCGACCCGTTGTTTATCATTGACGTGAGCAACCCCGCGGCTCCGGAAATCCTCGGCGAGGTAAAAATCGACGGCTTCTCTACCATGCTTGTTCCTGTTGACGATAATACCATACTCGGGCTGGGCTTCGATACCGAGGAGGTCAGCGGCTATGATATGCAGGAGCAGAGCGGATTTAAGCTCGCGCTCTTTGACGTGAGCGACAAGCTGAACCCGAAGGTGATTGACGAGAAGGTCTACAAGGACTGCTACTCGCCCGTGATGTATGAGCCGCGCGCACTGGTCTATAATCCCGACCGCGACGACTATATCGTGCCGCTGAACGCCGACTATACCGACTACGGCAATGACGCTTCCGGCGATTTTGATATCCGCGGCGGTATGCTGAACTTTAAGGTGGAGGACGGCAAAATCAAGGAGCTTGCCCGCGAGGAGATGCGCAGCGATTTGAATGATGCTTACTACGATTTTGTGCGCTGTGCTTACGCCGGCGAGAATATCTATTTGATTGTCGAGAACTACGAGGACGGCATGAAGCTGTATACGACGAAGTACCGGTAGTTTGTAGTCGGTAGTTGGTAGTTGGTGGATGAACCTTCTTCTACGGCAAATGTTGGATTTGCTCCGCATTTAAACACATTTATCATTAACACACTGAAAAGGGGCTGTCGCACTAAGAAATGCGATAGCCCCTCATTGTGTCATCCTGAGCATTAGCGAAGGATCTTATCGTGCAATCTATCCAATAGGATTATACCTATCATGTGTCATCTGACCGAAAGGTGTGCACTTTCAGATTCTTCGGCAAAGCCTCAGAATGACATTTTTCTATTTTACGACAGCCCCTTGCTGTTTTGTCTTATTGCTTTTCGCATATTACGAGGTAGCGGTCAAAGCCGCCGCTGTTGTTTCTGATACAGGTTATCAGGGTCAGGAGCTGTCTGTCCTTTTGAATCAGCAGGTCGTTGACCTCGTCCTCGGCGACAATCCTGCGGTCAATCACGCGGTAGGTGATATCCTCCCAGTAGTTGCGGACAATGACCTCGTCGCCGTCATTGAGGGCGCGGATATTGTCGAAGAAAATCCGTCCGATATAGTCGGTGTGTCCCGCGAGGGCAACGTTGGTATTTTTCTCGTCAAGGGGGAGAGAGGTACCGTACAGGTGACCCACGCCGTACTGCATGGTGTTGCTGTCCGCGCCGAGGTATACCGGCAGGCGCAGGTCGATCGCGGGGATGGTCAGACAGGCGTACATCCCGTCGTACACGCCGTAATCGTTCAAATCAAACGCCGCGTATTCGTAGTGAACCGTATCTCCCGAGCCTTGCTTTTGGGGGAGGGAATGGTTATAGGCGAGGCTGTCCTCATGCAGGCGCTCGAGGTCGCTGCGGAACACAAAGGGAAAGTCATACATCCGCGCGCCGCTGTCGTCAATGCGGTAGCCCTCGCTGTCAATCAGCCCCTTTTCTCGGGCTTCCCCGGCGTTGTCGATTTGTCCGCCGTCGTTGTCCTCTACGTAGTTGACGACATGCTCGCGCGTACTGTCGAACTGCTCGGAGAGCTTCTCATTATGCTGCTTGCCAATCAGGTTGGAAACAGACGGGAACAGCAGAAAGCCGACGCCTGCCACCAGCATGATAACGGCGACAACAGTCAGGATCTTCCTACGCATCCCGACCACCTTCCTCCTCAGGTTTATCACCGCGTTCGCGGCCGATCAGCTTCTCCTTGCGGCTGCGCTTCATCAGAACCACCGCCGTCACTACCGCAATCACAAACAGCACAAAGCCGCCGATAATCAGCGCGACCGTGAGATAAGGGAGCTTGTAGCCGAGGAAAAAGAGGTATCCGTCCCCGAAGCGAACCGTTTCCGCCGCAGGCGCGTCGGCGCTCTCGTCATAAGGCACGCGCTTGCCGCGTACCAGCAGACGGTGAGTGTTGACGGAATAGGGCGTGCAGGTGAGCAGAGTCACGTAGTCCTCGCCGTCTACAATCTGCAGTCCCGACGTATCGTCGGGCAGGACAACGGAGATATTGTCCACCTCGTATTTCAGCGTGCGGTTCAGCACGTAAATATAGAATTCGTCGCCGGTTTCCAGGTCGGTCAGATAATCGAAAAAGGTCTCGGTCGGAAAGGCGGAATGTGCGGAGATAACGCTGTGGGTGCCTTCGCCGCCGATGGGCAGGGAGGAATGTTCCAGATGTCCCGCTCCGCGCGATAATACCTCCAGCGAGGTGCCGTGGTATATCGGCAGCAGGACGTTGATTTTCGGTACCTCTACATAGCCGATGATTCCCTCGGAGGATGAGTTGAAGGTGTTGGAGTAATTCTCGCCGATTTTGCCGTAGCTTTTTTCGTCAAAGGGGTCGGTCAGGATAACGCGGTGCAAACTTTCGTTGTACTTCTCAGCCTCCGCAAACTGCGCCTCAATGTCTTCGTCGGCGGTTTCCTCCACGTCTTGGCGGTAGGTGTCGGCGCCCTCCCTGACAGCCATGTTGTTGACGGCAGAGCTGATCAGCGGGTACGCCAGCACGCCGACGCCCGCTAAAAATATCAGAACCACAATAACAATCAGTACAATCCGTTTCATAGCCACTCCGTAGACAGGTTTGATAGGTTTATTATATTCCCGACGGCGTGAATTTGCAATCAGTGTTACAAAACTGAGAGGAAAAAGTGGTTTGTGTGTGTTCCTGCTATTGTGAAAAACGCCGTCATACAGTCCGCCTTATATTTAAATTTCGTTTACCCATCGCTCGTGCGCACGCAGGGAGCAACTGAGCGGGGGCTTTACAGTTATATTCTGTTTACAATACTACAGTTTGTATAATTCTAATTATACTGTTTGTTGTAGTTCCCTATCAAATAAAGCAGCCGCCGTCCTCAGGGACAGCGGCTGCTTTCAACCGCTATTGTTATTTCAGATGTTCGTTAACGATTTCGGTGATTTTTTCCGCCTCGCCGGAGATGATCAGGGTGACATACAGTCCCTTTGTCTGCACCTCGCACTTTTCGATAATTGCCGCCTGCTCGGGATTATAGGTGCGGTTCTGGTCGAGCTTCGACTGCAGACGGTTGTTCAGCTTCTGCGCAACCTGCTCCGCGCTGTCCTCGTCCTTCGCCTTTATCAGCACAATCTCCGTCATCGTCACGCCGGAGGAATCAATCCCACCCGCAAAGCCGTCGACCATACCGGAGGTGATGCCGTAGGTGCGGTCGAGCTTGTCGGCGGAGTCCAGCTCCACCATATCGGGGAGGCTTACCTCCGCCTTGATTTCACGATAGATTTCTTTGAGAGAGTTATCCGCCTTTGTGTCTTTGCCGGCGGAACAAGCAGTTATTGCCGCTCCCGCACACAGAAGCAAACATAGGAGCGCAATCACTTTTTTCATAGCATACCTCACACGTGATTTTTCAGATAATCGACCCACATCGCGCAGGCGGAATCGGTAAAGTGAATTCCCATCGCATCGGGGTCGGAGCAGTACGATTCGGTTAAATTACCCCTATCGTCGCGCATAATGCTGTTGATGTCTATATATTGATAGCCGTTGTCCTCACAAAACTGCTTCAGCCGTTCGTTGAATTTGACGATATTGGCGTTGGTCAGATCACCGCTCTCATAACCCGCGAGAATCGGGGTAACGGACTGTAAATAAATCTCTACGTCGGGGGTATGGGACTTGATACGGTTGACCAGCTCCGCGCACGCATCACAAGTGCCGTCTATACCGTAAATCCCGAGATCATTCATACCCAGCATGATAAAGACCTTTGTCGCACCGGTTTTTGCCGCACAATCCTCGGACAGCGCAACCTCGCCGCGGTAGTAGGGATGGACCGCGTCGTAATCGTCGATATCCCACAGCGCGTTGTTATAGCCCAAGCTGCCCGCACAGAAAAATTCCGCCTTGCCCAGCGCGGAGGGATTGTCCTCACAGTAGTAGCTCAGCTTTAAAGTGATACTGTCGCCGACAAAAACCGCGTCGTCAAACCACGACGCCGGTAGAGGATGCTCAATTCCCCCGGTCGACGCTTGTATTTCAGCGTCCGCATCCTTCTTCTCACCGCACGCCGTACACAGCACGACCGTCATCAGGCATAATATTACGCAAATCCACTTTTTCATTTTGGTTCCTCGCTTCACAATCCGCCGGATTGTTATGTGACGGTATTATAGCATATCGCGTCGAAAATTACAATAATTTGCGGGGGATTATTTGAAAAATTTTTTCTGAAAACGAAAAATGGCCGAGACCGCCGTTTATTGCCCGGCAGCCTCGGTCATATCAGTCGTGTTATGTATCGTAAAGGCATAATGCTCAAACGCGTTGATGACGGTAACGCCCTCAAATTCGCTCAAACGTGGAACGTGTCCGTAGGTCTGATGAATATGCCCGTGGATAAAAAATTGCGGGTGGTATCTTCTGAGCAGATCGACAAAGCACTCAAAGCCCCTGTGCGGCAGGTTTTCAAAATCATTGATATGCCGCGCGGGCGCGTGGGTCACAAGAATATCCACCCCGCCGAGCTTGTCCGCCTTGTGCCGAAGCCGTCCTGCGCGGCGGCGCATGGCGCGCTCGGTATATAGATACTTGCCCTCGCGGTAACGGTAGCAGCCGCCCAGCCCCATAATCCGCAGTCCGTTGATTTCAACGACCTTGCCGTCGATACAGGTACAGCCCTCGGGCTCGCGGGGATAGTCGTCGTGGTTGCCGTGGACATACAAAAGCGGACAGCCCGCCAGCGTCACAAGGAATTCCAGATAATCCGCGGACAAATCGCCGCAGGAGATAATCAAATCATACCCCTTCAGTATGCCGGGACGGTAAAAGTCATAGAGCAGCTTTGACTTTACGTCCGAGACAACCAGAATCTTCATTCGTCCGCCTCCGCCGCCTTGTCGGCTTGCGGCTCCGTCGGCTTTTCGGACTTTTGCTCAGCCTTTGCGGTGGAATCCGCCGTGCTCTGTGCGTTCTCAATTCCCGCGGCAGTCTCGACCGTCGCCTTGCCCATGGGGCTGAGCGACTCGTACTGGGGGATTTCGCCGATGACATTCTCGACCAGATAATCCATCGCGATAATTTGCTCCAGCGTCAGGCTCGGCTCGCCCTCGCCGATGATCTCGCCGCTCTGCGTGACCAGCGGAGTACGGAACGGCGTACAGATATTTTGAATAATACTGTCCTTGAGCAAATCGGCGAAGTGCTTTGACGACGTAGAGAGCGCGTCGGAGTACATCACGTCCGCGACGCCCGCGGACATTCCCCAGAAGTAGTTCAGCGCCTTGTTGCTCTTGTCGTACTCTTCCTTCATGGATTTATCGAAATAGCGGTGGAGAATCTCTTCATAATACGCGCCCCACTTCCAGACGGGGTTCGCCAGCAGGCGCTTTTCCTCGCCGCTGATATAGGACAGACCGAAGCTGATGCGGTCGTCCTTTAAAAAGCGCGCGGTGTCCTGTGAGGAAATGATGTGGATGCCCTGATCCGCCAGCGACTGCGCAGCGTCCTTCGCGCCCTTGATACCCGACCATTCGAGGTAAACCTTAGCTTTCGGACAGGTCATCTGCGCGCCGAGGGCAAAGGCGTTGATACCCGCAATCTGTCCGTACAGCGGATAGTCGCAGACATAGCCGAGCTTTCCGCTCTCGGTCAGCGTACCCGCCAGCGCGCCGAGGATGAATTTTACTTCATACATACGCGTGTAGTAGGTGCGGACATAGCGGTGAGAGCTGCCCAGCGAGCAGTTCATAATGACAATATCGGGATGGTCGACCGCCGCGCGCAGGCTTGCCTTCAACAAGCGCGGAGAGGTCGTGAAAATCAGCTCCGCGCCGTCGGCAATCGCTTCCTCAATTGCTTCGAGCGGGTCGCCGTCCATAACATCGGGATAAGAGCCTGTGTGGATTTTATCGCCGAATACCTCTTGGATATGCAGCCGTCCCTCTTCATGGTCGTGATTCCAACCGGAGCTGATGGGATTGCCGTCGTACAAAAACGCGACGATCAACTCGGACTGCGACGGGGTCATCAGCGATTGCAGGACGCCGGGCTTTTTCTCCTCGGGCGGATCGACCTTGACTTCAATCGGCGCTTCCTCCTGCTTGAGGGCGACCTCCTCCCACATTTTGCTGAGATTTTTCTTGATATCGGCGGTGGAGGTGGCAATCAGCTCCTCATATCCGTAGACCTGGATATAGCTGAGCATTGCGTCGCCGGCGGTGGATTGCAGCTTACTGCCGCCGCTCGCGGTGTACGCCTTGAGAAAATAGTAGTAGGCGGCGGAAAACTTCTTCTGTTCGTCCTCCGTCCATTCCTCGTCAGGCTCCTTGCCGAGCGCCTTTTGCAGCGCAAGGTAACTGCCCTTCTTTGAGAATTCAATGAAATTTATCTTGCTGTAACGGTAAAAATCAACGAATTCGTAGTAAATCTCGACAGCCTCGTCGCCGTTCTTTTCGGGCAGAATCCGCGTCACCTTTCCGGGGATATTATATGCCTCAAAAAATTTCAGCACACTGACGCGCTTGTTGCCCTCTTCGATATAATAGCGGTTCATGTATTCGTATGCCTTGACAGGCTCGCGGATGCCCTCGTCAAGGTGCGCGTCGCACAGCGCCTTCCACTTCTGGGCGAACTCGGTGTTCTCCTCCAGAATCGGCATAAAATTCGGCGCGAATGCCGTCACTCTGCCGGGTGACTTCGTGCCGGCGATGCGGTCGGCGGGAATTTGTACGATTCCCAAATCCACCGTGCCGGCGGTTTTGACATCGGCGAGAATATCATCCAGCGCCGGAAGCGTGCCGCTTTCGTCCTTTGCCACAGCCGCTTTATATTCCTTTTGTCCCAGACGCAGCGCGTCCTTATAATATTCAGCCATAGGCGCCTCCCGTTACAGATATACTTTAAATTGATTATAACATACGCCGCCGGTAAAGTCTACGTTTATTTCGCGGAAAAATTCCGGCGTTGGAGGGATTCGTCGCCCTCCGTTCGCAGGGGCGGCTTTATTCCGCTGAAAGGTCGGATAGAGCGGAAACGCTCCTGCGAGCGGGCGGATGAAGGGCATCCGCCCCTACGTAGTTACTGTGACGTTGGTTGTTGCCGTAGGGGGCGATTCCTTTCTCGCCGGAGGTACCCCTCTGTTATCCTGCGGTCATGCCCCCGCAATCAAAAAGGGAGGGCGTCTGCCCTCCCTGATACTTAAAACGTTTGTCTTATTTGATAACGCGGTATCTGACAATGCCGTCAACGCTCTTGATAGCTTCCTCGGCGTCGGTATTCGGCGCGGTGACGTCGATAATGGTATACGCATAGTCGCCGCGGCTCTTGTTCTCCATGTTCTCAACGTTGCCGCCGATAACCGCCAGCAGCTTTGAGATAATCTTCGGCGCGTTCTGGTGGAAAACGCAGAAGCGTACGTCGCCGTTTCTCGGCATGGAAACATCCGGGAAGTTGACGGAGTTCTTGATGTTGCCCAGCTCGAGGTACTGCTTGATTTCGTCGGCAGCCATAACAGCGCAGTTGTCCTCACTCTCGGGAGTGGAAGCGCCGAGGTGCGGTATCGGAACAACGCCGTCAACACCCAGCAGATCCTGCGTCGCAAAGTCGGTGACATACGACGCGATCTTGCCGCTCTCCAGACCTGCGATAATGTCCTTGCTGACAACCAGACCGTCGCGGGAGAAGTTCAGCAGGCGAACCTCGTCCTTCATCTTCGCGATGCTCTCGGTATTGACCATGCCGCGGGTGCTGTCGTTCAGCGGCAGATGGAAGGTGATGTAATCCGCCTGCGCGTACAGCTCGTCAATGTTCTTGACGGTCGCAACGTGGCGGCTCAGGTGGAGCGCCGCGTCTACGCTGAGGTAGGGGTCGTAGCCGATGACGTGCATGTGCAGTGCGCGCGCCGCGTTCGCAACCAGTACGCCGATTGCGCCCAGACCGACAACGCCGATAGTCTTGCCCTTGATTTCGGGACCGACAAACTGACTCTTGCCCTTTTCAACGGTCTTGAGGCAGTTCTCGTCATCCTTTAAGGTGAGATTCCACTGAATACCCTGCGAAATCTTACGGGAGCTGAGCAGCAGACCTGCGATAACCAGCTCCATAACGGCGTTTGCGTTTGCGCCGGGCGTATTGAATACGCAGATACCCTTCTCGGTGCATTTATCCAGCGGGATGTTGTTGACGCCCGCGCCGGCTCTGGCAATCGCCAACAGGCTTTCGGGCAGCTCCATGTCGTGCATGGAAGCGGAACGGACGAGAACCGCGTCGGGTGCGTCGCACTCGTCCACACAGTTATAGTTATCGCCGAGGCGGTCGGTGCCGACCGCGGCAATTTTGTTTAATTTCAGAATGTTATACATAATGCTCTCCTTTAGTGGGGAGTCAGAAGTCTCAATAACTACCGACTGCCAACTAATTACTTATTTTCCTCTTCAAACTTCTTCATGAACGCGACGAGCTTTTCGACGCCCTCATACGGCATAGCGTTGTAGATAGAAGCGCGCATACCGCCGACTGAACGGTGACCCTTGATATTGACAAAGCCCGCCTCGGTCGCTTCCTTGACAAACTTCGCGTCAAGCTCGTCGTTGCCTGTAATGAACGGCACGTTCATCAGCGAACGGTCCTCGGGAACAACGGTGCCCTTGAACATCTCGGAGGAATCGAGGAAGTCATACAGCAGCGTCGCCTTCTTGAGGTTCAGCTCATACATCTTATCCAGACCGCCGATTTCGTTCTTGATCCACTCGAGAACGAGCTTTGCGATATAGATGGTGTAGCAGGGCGGAGTGTTGAACATCGAGCCGTTGTCGGCGTGAATCTGATAGTTGAACATCGTCGGGCAGATATCCTGCGCGTGACCGATAAGATCCTCGCGGATAATCACGACGGTCAGACCTGCGGGCGCCATGTTCTTCTGTGCGCCGGCATACAGAATACCGAACTTGCTCACGTCAATCGGGCGTGACAGGATGCAGGAGCTGATATCCGCAACCAGCGGAACATCGCCTGTATCGGGCAGCTCGTGATAGACGGTGCCGTAGATGGTGTTGTTCATGCAGATGTAGAAGTAATCCGCGTCGGGAGTGAAGGTGGACTTATCCAGCTTCGGGATATAAGAGAAGGTCTTATCCTCAGAGGAAGCTACGACGTTCGCGTTGATATAACGGGACGCTTCCTTATACGCCTTCTTCGCCCACTGACCGGTAATGACATAGTCAGCCTTGCCGTCCTTGGAAGAAAGGTTCAGCGGAATCGCGGCGAACTGTGACGACGCGCCGCCCTGTAAGAACAGAACCTTGTAGTTATCGGGAATCTCCATGATTTCTCTGAGTAAAGCCTCAGCGTCCTTGATGATACCGTCAAATACCTTTGAGCGGTGGGACATCTCCATCACCGATTGACCGCTGCCCTGATAATCGAGCATTTCATCTGCGGCTCTTCTTAATACGCTTTCGGGCAGCATCGAGGGACCTGCCGAGAAATTGTAAACTCTTGCCATTTTTCCATCCTCCTGAAACAAAATATCTGAATATTATATGATAGATACACTAATATCGACATTACAATTATATGCTATTTCCATTGTTAATTCAATAACAATCCCGAAAATCACCTGACACAATTTTTTCTTTAACGCGCCGAATTTTTATATAATTTGCAAAAAAATCTATTGGCTGCCTAAAAATCAGTAAGGTTTCCTGCTAAATATTTAGGCACAGGCAGAAACCCCATCAGGGATTCTTCCTCTCTGCCGTGTGCCGTTCAGCCTTCGATATAGGAGCGGCTGCCGAGGATTTTTCTCAGCCCTGCTTCGTCCGTATCGCCGCAGACAAACTGCCGCGCGGCTTCAATCATCCTGACAGCATCGTCTAAAGCGCCCTGATACAAGGGCAGAAATCCGCTCAGATCCATGCCGTCAAGCGCCTTGCTGCGGTACGATACCAGCTTGAGCTTCGTATGCGTTTTGGCGGCGAAGCGGTCAAGCCTGCCGCTTTCATCCGTTACCATGCGGTAAAACGGCGCCATGTCGCGGCGCCCCTCTCTGAGCTTTTCCCACGCGTCATCCCAGCCGTAAATCTTTGTGATTGCGCCGCCGACGTCCTCCCTGAGCGACGCGGGCAAAAACGGCGGTATGCGGATATTTTCCCCGCTCAGGACGTCCAGCCGATGCTCAACCGCCAAATGCATTGTACTGCTGTTATGCGCCATGCGGTTGATGTACGGATGGGTCGCGGAATCCAGCGCGTAATGACAGAGAAATCCGCAGAGGTACGAGAATACCTCGCGGCTGTCTTTCGCGCGGCGCGCCAGCTCCGTCAGAAAATCGCCTGTATGCTCGCGGTGCATGACGGACGAGTAACGGTTGACGCGGTTGCGGAACGGCGGCACATAAAAGCGATAGAATAAATACGGGTCGGGTCCGAGCAGACCGAAATTGTAAATATCGCGGTCAACGTCGACCCGGATCCGCTCCAAAACCTCTGCTCCGAATTTTGTATGGACGGCAATATCCGGCATGAAATCCACGTTCCTTTCTTCGATGCTCAGCTGCGGCAAAAGTCTTGATTTATCTAACCCGAAAGCCGCATTCGTCCGGGTCGACCTTTATCGACTTGACCTCCATGCGCTCGATACGGATATACGTTCCGCGTTCGATAGCGGCAATCACGTCGTCGATTTGCTCCTCTGTGCCCTGAATCTCCATCGACACGGAGCCGTCGTATTCATTCCTCACCCAGCCCGTCGCGCCGTAATGCTCCGCCGCCGTCGTCGCGCGCCAGCGGAAGCCCACCGCCTGCACCCAACCGTAGAAGCGGATATATTTGCGTACAATCTCTCTTTTCATCACCTTATGCTCTCCCGGCTTTCTGTTGATGAAACTAATGTATACCAAAAGCCGCCCCTTGTCAATCGCTTCATCCTCTCCCTTTTTCAAAATTTTTTCAATTTACCCCTGTTATTTATCCGCGGAATGTGATAGTATTACTGTATAAAACTGAAAAGAAGAAAAGGAAGGGATACAGAATGGGACTGACATTGGAAAGAGCGAAGGAAATCAACGCCGCGATGGTGACCGAGGAACACCTGATCATCCACTCGCTGAACGTCTGCTACGCGATGGGCGCGATGGCGCGTCACTTCGGCGAGGATGAGGAGCACTGGATGGCGGTCGGCTATCTGCATGATTACGACTACGAAAAATTCCCCGAGGAACACCTCAAGCATACCGGACAGGAGCTGCTTGCCGAGGGCGTTCCCGAGGAGGACGTCAGGGCGATTCTCAGCCACGGCTGGGGAATCTGCACCGATGTCGAGCCGCTGACGGATATGGAAAAGAGCCTCTTTACCGTCGACGAGCTGACGGGTATTATCCAAGCCGCCGCGAGGATGCGCCCGAACGGTATCACCGACCTGAACACCAAAAGCTTCATGAAGAAGTTCAAGGACAAGAAGTTCGCCGCCAAATGTGACCGCGAGCTGATTCGTCAGGGCTGCGGGATGCTGGGCATGGAGGTCAGCGAGGTCGCCGCAATCTGTATCGACGGTATGCGCCCTCACGCGGAAGAAATCGGTCTGCTCGGTACCGAAGCAAATTGAATATACGATATAAAAAATTCCTCTCCGTCAGGTGAAAGCCCTTCGGAGAGGATTTTTGCTGTAAATTTACGTTTTGTTCAGCGGCTTTCCGATAGGGGAATCCCCGTCCTCAAGACCCGCAAGCCAGCGCTGGATTGCCGTTGCGTCAACAATCGTCACCGAGCCGTCGCCGTCCACGTCAGCCACTGCCGTCGCGTCCGCGTTCAGGGTACACATCGACGCAAGATAACGCTGAATCTCGGTCGCGTCGATAACGGTGATTTCTCCGCTCAGGTCGGCGTCGCCGGCCAAAAGCTCCTTGACGAGCTTGTCCGTGTCGTAGATAACGGCAATGCCCGTGTCGCCGATATGACCGCTGATGGTGGTTTCCGTCACCGTCCATGTGCTGCCGGAGACCTCGTCGGTGTAGGTGCCTGTGGGTACCATGCCGCCGCTGTTGGTAACACTGACGTCAATATCGGAGCCTTTCGGCGAGACGATTACCGCGCCGCCCTCACGGCATACGACAAAGCAGCCCGCAGAGGTCGAGTATCTTTCTTCGGTGCCGATCATCGCGTTGTGGAAATGATTCACCGCCGCGACTTCTTTTGAGGTAAAGTGGGTGCTGCCCTTTGTTGCGTAGGTGATTGCGCTGTCGCTCTTCTCAAACGGACGGGACAGATACAGACTCTGCGACTCCGCTCTCGCGCCCAGTATCGCATACGCGCGGTCAATGACATTCTGGTCAAGTCCGTTTGTCCAGCCGTTGTTGGCGTAGGTATCGTGGCTCTCCGCCCAGTAGACGAGCTGTCCGGCGTCGATGCCTCTTCTGTTCCAGTTGCCGTTGCTTTTGGCAACTCTGCCGTCGCGGACAGCGGTTGTGATGGTTGCGCCGTAGGTGTCATCCGTCACGTTCATATATTTTGCGTACTCCGCCATGAGCTGATTATTATACGATTCGCTGCTCTTGCCTGCGGGAGCCTCGAGAATCTCGGCGTAGTGAAACACCCCGGTATTCGTCGTCTTTTCCCAGAAGCTGCTGCCCTCCGAGGGGAGCCCGATATGCTTCGCGGCGTCCCAGCGGATTCCGTCGACGCCGGCATCCTTCAGCTTCGTGACCATCGCCGCGACTAAATTCTGAATCGTCTCGTTTTCGGTATTCAGGTCGGGCATACCGATATTTTTATGGGTCACTTCATAGCGGTCGTTGAAGTTTTCGCAAGGACCTTCATTATGAAAATACTCGGATTTTTTCAGGCTGCTTTCAACACTGTACGCCCATGTACCGTAATTGTTGCCCGCAAGGTGGTTGGCGACAACGTCGACGATGACTTTGATACCGTACTTGTCCGCTTCGGTACAGAGCGATTTCAAATCGTCGTAGGAGCCAAGCTCGTTGCCGATGGTAAAGCCCGTCGGCTGGTACAGCCAGCTCCACTTGTTGCGTCCGTCGTGACCCTGCAGCGGCGAGGTCTGGACAGAGGTAAAGCCCGCAGCCGCGATATTCGGCAGCTCCGCCTTGATCTGAGCGAGCGTCCAGTTAAAGCAGTGCAGGATATTGCCGTCCGTGCAGGAATCCCCGAGACCGTAGTCCTCGCCCGCGGCAGCTCCGGCAGTCTCAACGCTTTGGGCGGAAACAGTAAAGCAGTTGACCGCCATGCACGAAAGAATCATGCAAAGGACGAGAGCAATACTCAGTATTTTTTTATTCATCGCATTCACTCCTTGTTATGAATTGATTCGTTATTTCAATTATACAGATTCTTTCTTCCCGTGTAAATAGCAAAAGCAAAAATGACTGATTTTTTCTTTTTTAAGATACTTCGCATGAATCAAAATAGGACTTGTCAGGGATAGCGGCTTGTGTTACTATAAGTACAATGACGATATAAAGACAGAGCAATCGCCGTGACGGTTATCAAAAGGGAGGAACTTGCATGAAAGCAGTTGTTATCTATGAAGCAGGCGGGCCTGAAAAGCTGATTTATACCGACGTCCCGACCCCAGCCCCGAAAGAGGGTTGGTCGCTTGTAAGGGTGCAGGGCTTCGGGATTAACCACTCCGAAATCTTCACCCGCAAGGGACAGTCGCCGAGCGTGAAGTTCCCGCGGATTCTGGGAATCGAGTGCGTCGGCGTGATTGAGGAAAGCGACGCGTTCGAGAAGGGACAGCAGGTCATTTCCATCATGGGCGAGATGGGCAGAGCCTTTGACGGCGGCTACGCGGAATACGCCCTGCTCCCGAACGGTCAGATTTATCCCGTCGAAACGGATTTGCCGCTCGAAACGCTCGCCGCCTTTCCCGAGACCTACTACACCGCCTACGGCTCGATGCTGAATCTGAAAATCAGCGAGGGTAACCGCATCCTCGTCAGGGGCGCGACAAGCGGCGTCGGCGTCGCCTTTATGAAGCTGATTAAGGCGAAATACCCGCGCATGCACGTCACGGGT
>CAJONB010000025.1 GCA_905235715.1 uncultured Ruminococcus sp.
ACGCAGGGCGCAACTGAGCGGGGACTATAAATCTTTTTATTTGACAGGTGTTAAAAACTATATTACACTTCGTATAATACAGAAAAGACAAATATTAAATTATACAGATTGTTGTAATTTCCTGTCAAATAAAAGTAAGCCCCGAGCGAAGGCTCAGGGCTTTGTATCACTTTGTCAGCCGTAAAATCTGACCGGGATAAATAATATTCGGATTCTCCAGATTATTCAGGCTCAGCAGGTTTTCCAGCTCCAGACCGTACCGGTCGGCGATAGATACAACGGTATCGCCCGGGCGGACGACATAGTAGCGCGGCGCGGCGAGATTACCTACGGGAATCACCAGCTCCTGTCCCGGATAAATGGTATACGGATGCGACAGCCCGTTTGCTTCGGCGATCGCTTTTACATTGCTGCCGAAGAACTGTGCGATACCGTAGAGCGTATTGCCCGGTCTGACGGTATAAGTAATCGTTTCCATGTGAAACTCCTTTCTGACATTCTGTACTACATACTATGCAGATTGGGAGAATCAGTGACAAAACGATTATATTTCTTTATCGGAAGAATAATGCGCCGTGCGGTCATCCTCGCTCGACGCGGCGTTCATCAGCGCCATAATAAACACGCCGAAAACTCCGCCGATCATCAATCCAATGATAAAGCCTATCATGTTTTCACCTCAATTTCTATATATAGTATGCGAAGATTTCAAAAATTTAAACAAAAAATTCAGAAATTTTCCGTTTCGGAATAAATGGTGACAGTATCGTATGATATAATTCTACTTAGAAAAATAAGATGAAAAAATTGTAATAATTATATTAGCATTGTTACTTGAAAACCACAAGATATTGTGCTATTATTCTAATTGCATTCAAGATAAAGTGTGTTTGGGACAGCGAACACCCACGTTTTTGGACGAAACCGAAATAATATGAGGAAATGAGGAGATTAACATGACAATCACAGTAACAGGCGGAACGCTTCCGCAGGAAGAAATCAACAGCTATGTAGCGCAGCTGAAAGCAAACAATCCCGACAAGTATATCAAGACCGTTGATTTTACAGTCGACGGCGAGTATGTCGATATGAAATATACCTACGATAACGTACCCTTTGAGCGCATCCGCCGCATCACCGGCTACCTTGTCGGTACCGTTGACCGCTTCAACGACGCAAAGCGCGCCGAGGTTGAGGACAGAGTTAAGCATAATATCGACTGCGGCTGTTCTCTGGAGGAAATCGCCTGATAGGCTCTTCGGACTTATACTTGACAAATTTGTCGAAGTATAGTACAATTACCAACGTAAAGTGAATATACACTTATCAAGAGCGACTGAGGGACAGGCCCTGTGAAGTCCGGCAACCTGCATATTGTAAGGTGCTAAATCCTGCGGTATCACCGAGAGATGAGTATCACACTCCGTACGGTCTGCCGTGCGGAGTTTTTTACTTAACAGGAAACTGCTCGTTTCCGTAAAGTAAAAAGATTTATAGTCCCCGCTCAATTGCGCCCTGCACGCGGAGCGCGCTTTCATACCTGATTTTTCGACAGAAAAGAGGAATATCATGTCATACTATTTTACATCCGAATCCGTAACCGAGGGGCATCCCGACAAGCTGTGCGACAGAGTGTCCGACTCTATTCTGGACGCGATTCTGGAACAGGATAAAAACGCCCATACCGCGTGCGAAACAACCGCCGCTCCCGGGCGTATCAATATTATGGGCGAGGTCAGCGGCAACGCCGTCGTCGATTATGAGGCGGTCGCGCGCAAGGCAATCTGCGATATCGGCTATGACCGACCCGAAACCTATTTTGACGGCAACACCTGCGAGGTCAACGTCTATATGAACACCCAAAGCGCGGATATCGCGATGGGCGTCAATGAATCTTATGAACTGAAGGGCGGCGAAGCCGACGCCGATAACCAAATCGGCGCGGGCGACCAAGGAATGATGTTCGGCTTTGCGTGTAACGAAACGCCCGAGCTGATGCCGCTGGCGATTTCTCTTTCGCATCAGCTTGCAAAGCGCTTGACGCAGGTGCGTAAGGACGGCACGCTCCCGTATCTCCGTCCCGACGGCAAAACGCAGGTCACGGTGGAATATAACGACGACGGTTCCGTCAGCCGTATTGACACGATTGTATTATCGACGCAGCATGATGAGGCGGTTTCCCTCGGACAAATCCGTGAGGACGTTATCGCCGGGGTTATCCGCCCTGTTATCCCCGCTTCGCTGTTGGATGATAACACAAAATTTTATGTTAATCCGACAGGTCGCTTTGTTATCGGCGGCCCCGAGGGCGATTCGGGACTGACCGGCAGAAGATTCGGGACTGACCGGCAGAAAGATCATCGTCGACACCTACGGCGGCTATGCCCGTCACGGCGGCGGCGCGTTCTCGGGTAAGGACCCGACGAAGGTCGACCGCTCCGCCACGTATTACGCGCGCTATATCGCGAAAAATATCGTAGCGGCTGGAATCGCCGATAAGGCGGAGGTTCAGCTTGCGTACGCAATCGGCGTCGCAAAGCCCGTGTCCGTGATGGTCGAAACCTTCGGCACATCCGCTTATACCAACGCTCAGCTTGCCGCCGCGGTCAATAAGGTGTTTGACGCGCGTCCCGCGTCCATTATCCGCGAGCTGGATTTGCGGAATATCAAATATGTTCCGCTCTCCGCCTACGGTCATATAGGCAGGGAGGATCTCGGCGTGCGCTGGGAACAGACCGATAAGGTCGACGCCCTCAAAGCAGCGCTGCAATAAAGAACAAAACGGCCGGATTACTCCGACCGTTTTTTTATCCAATCAGCCCGAAGCTGACGGACAGGGCGCGGTTGATTTCCTGCATTGCGCGGACGCCGACCGTGCCCATCTTTTCTTTTAACCGCCTTTTATCTAATGTACGCACCTGCTCGAGCAGCACGACGCTGTCCTTTGACAAACCGCAGCCCTTCGCCTCTATCGGAATATGTGTCGGCAGATTCGTCTTGCTCTGACGGCTGGTGATAGCGGCGGCGATGACGGTGGGGGAGTAGCGGTTGCCGACGTCGTTCTGGACAATCAGCACAGGGCGGATGCCTCCCTGCTCGCTGCCGACGACGGGACTGAGGTCGGCGTAATAGATATCTCCGCGTTTGATATTCACGTTCTTCACGCTCCTGAAATTTTATCGTCTGCTGTTATTCTTGACGACTTTGCGGGCGGTTATTCGATGGTCTGTTAATTTCTTCAAATTCAATGACGGCGTCGATATGAAGCTGCTCGGCAATCTCGTCCTTTAATTCTTTTAAAAGCTCGCTTGTGACGGCGCCGCTAACCCGCATGGTCAACAGCTTTTTGGTCGGTCCGTAATCATGCACCGCGATATTTTCGACCCGCTCGATTTGCGGATGCGCCCTCAGAACGGCGTGCAGCCTGTCAAGTGTTTCATCATCAGGCGCAAGCCCCAAGAGCGGCGCGAGGCTCTCTTTTGCGGAGATGATCCCCGCGTAAAGGATGCAGACGGCGACCATCAGCCCCGCCCAGCCGTCAATATTCAGCCCCGTGCATTTCTGAATCAGCATGGACAGGAGAATCGCAGTTGTCGCAAAGCAGTCGCAGATAGAGTCCATCGCGACGGATTTCAGCCCTGCCGAGTCGATTTGCTCTCCGATACGCTTGTTGTAGCGGTACATATAGGCTTTGACGGCAATCGACAGCAGCAGAATGACAATGACTGCAGTCGAGGCTTCCACCTGCTTCGGGTGCAGGATTTTTTCGACGGAGGACAGCAGCATTTCAAAGCTGACAAAGAGAATCGCCGCGGCGATGATCAGCCCCGAAAAATATTCGAGCCTGCCGTAGCCGAAGGGAAACCGCTTTGACGGCTTTCTGTCGCCGAGCGGAAAGGCGAGCAGCGCCAGAATATGCGCGCCCGCGTCGGACAGATTATTGTACGCGTCGGCTGTGACGGCAATCGAACCGCTCAGAATGCTCGCGAGATGCTTTGAAGCAAACAGCACCAAATCGAAGAAGATTCCCATTGCGGCGAGAATGATTCCCGCGCGTTTTCTGCCGCTTGAGCTGTTATCATTCAGACATTTTCTGATAATGTATCGGGTCATGATTACTCCGTATATTGATTAATCGCTTTCTGTGTGCTATAATCCGTATGGATTATGCCGCAGTTGTCTACTGTATACTATGACCGGAGCGCGATATCGTGAGTAAAAGAACCAAGGGAATCTTCTATATTGTATTGTCGGCGCTGTTGTTCGCGGGCATGAATATGTTTGTCAAGCTGTCGGGAGATTTGCCGGTATTTGAAAAAGCCTTTTTCCGCAATGTGATTGCCGCGGTGATTGCGTTTATTGTTCTTTTAAAGAATCATGCGCCGATGAGACCGACGGTCAAGGGCAGTACAAAGTATTTGATTTTACGCACCCTGTTCGGGCTCGGCGGCGTGCTGTGCAATTTTTATGCTGTCAGCAGAATGGTCATCAGCGATTCGTCGATTCTCAATAAGATGTCGCCGTTCTTCGCGGTGGTATTCGCCTATCTGTTTATCAGGGAGCGCCCGCAGTTTTATCAGTGGATGACGCTGCTCGGCGCGTTATGCGGCGCGGTATTCGTGATTAAGCCGACCTTTGCCAATACCGAGCTTGTCCCCGCGCTGATTGCTTTTTTGGGAGGCGTTCTGGCGGGAGCGGCTTACGGCTGTGTCCGCAAGCTCGGGCTGATGGGGGAGAACAACCCGTTTATTGTGTTCTTTTTCTCGGCAGGTTCTACGCTGATTATTACCCCGGTTATGATAGCGACCTACAAGCCGATGGAGCTGTGGCAGCTCGGTATGCTGCTCGCCGCGGGCGTATGCGCGGCGCTGGCGCAGTTCAGTATCACCGCCGCCTATACCTGCGCGCCGCCGAAGGAAATCTCCGTCTATGACTACAGTCAGGTGATATTCACCTCCGTTATCAGTATCGTTGTTTTTTCGGAGCTTCCCGACTTCTACAGCGTGATTGGCTATGTGATTATCGTTTCGATGGCGGTTGTCAATTATTTTCTCAGCAACCGGAATCCCGAAAGAAAATAAAAAGCCTCCCCGATGAACGGAAAGGCTTGGCGATATTCAATTGTCTTATAAAAACAAGAAACCCCTGAGCGTGAACTCAGGGGTTTTAGTTGTGTTAAATTATACCGCTCTTGTTACCTTACCTGAACGTAAGCAACGGGTGCAAGCGTGTACTCTTTTAGGAGTGCCGTCAACAATAGCCTTTACTCTCTGTACGTTGGGCTTGAAGGTTCTGTTTGAACGTCTGTGTGAGTGAGAGACCTTGATGCCGAATTTAACATCCTTGCCGCAAAAATCACATTTTGCCATGCTTGTACACCTCCTTATATTTAGTGATACATACGTTAACTCGTTTATAATACCAGAAAAATTCCAAAAATGCAAGACTTTTCTGAAAAATAATTTAGTTGTTTTTAAGACCTTGCTATTTTTGTCTGTTTATAGTATAATATACTCTGTATTGATATGCGGATATGCTGATTGTATCCGAAAATGAAAAATCTTTTTTGAATTAAGGTGTTTTTATGCTGATGAGCTTGATCCGTGGACAGCTGGATTTCCAGACTGCCGTGGTATATATCTTAGCGCTGCTGACGATTATTTTTCTGGTACTGCCGTTTCACGAGTGGGCGCACGCTTTTACGGCGATGAAGCTCGGCGATACCTCTGTCAAGTATCGCGGCAGGCTGACGCTGAATCCGTTGGCGCATATTGACCCTATCGGCGCGCTGGCGCTGCTGCTGTTCGGTATCGGCTGGGCGAAGCCTGTTCCGATTGATTCGCGCAATTTCAAGAAGCCGAAGCTCTATATGGGCATCACCGCCCTGATGGGGCCTGTCGCGAACCTTGTCGCCGCGTTTGCGGGCGGACTGATTCTGCAGACGTTGGCAAAATTCGTCCCGGCATTTTTGGCGTTAAATACGTTTGGCTACTATATCTATCTGTTCCTTGCGTTCTATATTCAGGTGAACGTCACGCTTGCGATTTTCAATTTTCTGCCGATTCCGCCTCTGGACGGCAGTAAAATCCTCTTTATTTTTCTCCCCGACAGATGGGTACAGAAATTCTATCAGTACGAACAGTTTATCGCAATCGCGTTGGTTGTCCTGATTTGGATTGGTGTTCTGGACGTTCCGCTGAATTTTCTGACAACCCATGTGACGAACGGGATTTACTGGCTTGCGGGCTTGCCGTTCAGATTATTCTGATTGGCGAACCGTCAAAAATTTTCGGGAGGTCTGTATGGCTGAACAAGTGAATAATCAGATTACCATACTGCCCTCCGACGCGGCTACCGTTGAGGTCGGCGACGTCAAGCTGACCTATCATTTTGATGTCTATGACGGGCCGCTGGATTTGCTGCTGACGCTGGTAATCAAGAATAAAATTGATATTTACGATATTTCCATCGCGGATTTGCTCGACCAGTATATGGAGCAGATTGAGCGTATGCGCGAGCAGGATATGGATATTGCGTCCGAATTCCTCGAGATGGCGTCGCGCCTTGTATATATCAAGTCCGCGATGCTTTTGCCGAAGTATGAGGATGAGGCGGAGGACTTAAAGAAGGAGCTGACGGGTCAGCTGCTCGAATATCAGCTTTGCCGTGAGATTGCGCGCCAACTGAACACGATGTACGACTTTGACACCTTTACCAAGTCGCCGTCAAAGATTGATTTTGATTTGACCTATAACCGTATCCATGAAAGCACCGATATCTCCGCTGCGTATGTCAGCGCTGTCGGACGCGGCAGACGGCGTTTGCCGCCCGACCGTTCGGCGTTCAGCGGTATTGTGGAGAAGAAAATCGTTTCCGTATCGTCGCGGATTATCCATGTGATGCGCCGCCTGTGGCACGGCAGAACCGTCAGCTACGGCGAGCTGTTCGAGGCGAGCAACGGTAAGAGCGAGCTGGTCGCGACCTTTCTTGCCGTTCTGGAGCTTGTCAAGGGCAAGCGCGTGCGAATCGACGGCGACGGCAGCGACGCAAAGGTCTATATGATTGAGAGAGAAAAACGCGGGGAGGCGGCAGAATGACAGAAAAAGAATATCGCTCCTCGATTGAGGCAATCCTATTTTCAGCGGGAGACAGCGTGGATTTGACCCGGCTGGCGCAGTCGCTGGAGCTTTCCGAAGACGCGACAAAAATCCAGCTCGATATTCTGATGAAGGAATATGCCGAGGCTGAGCGCGGTATTACCATCATCCGCCTGAATAACAGTTATCAGATGGTGTCCGTGAAGCAGTTCGCGCCGCAGGTACGCAAGGCGATGGATTTGCGCAGGAACATTCCGCTGTCACAGGCGGCGATGGAGGTGCTGGCGGTTATCGCCTATAACCAGCCCGTGACAAAATCCTTTGTCGAACAGGTCAGGGGCGTCGACTGCTCCGGCGTTATCGGCTCGCTGACTACGAAGGATTTGATTGAGGAAAAGGGCAGACTGGAGCTGCCGGGCAGACCGCTCCTGTACGGTACGACCGAAAATTTCCTCAGATGCTTTTCCATCTCGTCCCTCGACGAGCTGCCCCCGATTCCTAAGGATGAGGATAAGGGCGAAAGAGGACAGCAAATGAGTATCTTTGATAATGAAGAGAACGACGGCGGAGAAGGCTCCGGTACCGTCACCGCTACCGTGGAGGAGATTGTTGCCGAAGCGGTAGAGGGCTGAGGCTGTTTTGATAGCCCTGTATATTATCCTCGCAATCCTGCTGCTGCTTCTTTTGATTTCGATTATCCGCGTGCAGGTGTTCGCACAGTATTCGGACGACGACTTCAAGCTGACGCTGAAGGTGCTGTTTGTAAAAATCCCGCTCCTGCCGCGTCCGAAAAAACCGAAGAAAAAGCCAGAAAAGAAACCCGAAGAAAAGAAGCCGAAGCCGAAAACCGAGGATAAGAAGCAGAAAGAAAAAGAAAAAAAGCCGAGTTATCTTTCAAAACTGAAGGAGAAAAAGGGCGTTACGGGACTTGTCAGTCTGTTCACCGATTTGGCGAAGATTGCCGCGGGCGCGCTGAAGGGCGTGTTCCGGCATATCGTCATCAAAAAGCTGGAGGTCGGTATCGCGCTGAATTCCGGCGACGCGGCAACTACCGCCGTCCAGTACGGCAAGCTTTGCTCGGTGTTTTATCCCGCTGTCGACGTCATTACCGGAATCACGGTTTGCAAGGATTATAACGTGACGCTCGAGCCGGTTTTTGACGACGAGAGATGTACGGAGGTTTACGCCGACATTTACGCCTATATCCGTGTCGGCTTCGTGCTGATTGAAGGACTTAAGGCAGGCGTCAAGCTGTTGATAGCCCGCATTAAGATGTAAATAAACTGATTACGGCGGTTATTCCGCCTGACGATACTCCCCCTAACGGGAGAGAGGAGATGCTATTATGAGTGAACATCCGATCAGCGGTCTGATGGATATCACAATGAGAAAAATCAAGGAGTTGATCGACGCCAATACCATTATCGGCGATCCAATCACCACCCCCGACGGCACGACGGTCATTCCCGTGTCAAAGGTCAGCTACGGCTTTGCGTCCGGCGGCTCCGATCTGCCGACAAAAAAGGATAACCGCGAGTGCTTCGGCGGCGGTTCGGGCGCGGGTGTTACCATCCAGCCGATTGGTTTTCTGACCATCAGCAAGGGCAACGTCAAGATGATTCCGATTGAGAAGTACAACGGCGCCACAGACCGCATTGTCGGTATGATTCCCGAGGCGTTTGATAAGATTTCCGATTTCTTTAAGAAGGATAAATCACCGAAATCCGACCTTGAGGCGGATTTGGAGAGCTTCGACCTCTGAGTCAATAGTTATTTTCTGACGCGTTCCGGCATATCATCTATCGGGTGATAGGATGAAAAAGCTGTTGTCGGCTTCGCTTGCCATATTGTTATTATTCTGTGCTGTACCTCGCGTATCTGCTGTAGGAGCGGAACCCTCCGCGCGGGCGTATGCCCTGTATTGCGTGAATAACGGCGAGCTTTTGCTGTCGGAAAATCCCGACGAGCGCCTGCCGATTGCCTCTACGACCAAGATTATGACGACGCTTTTGACACTGGAGGAAGCGGAAAAGGATAATCGTGTGGTCGAATTCACCGATGAGATGTCCGCCGAGGGCAGCTCGATGTATCTGAAACCCGGCGAGCAGGTGCGGCTTTACGACCTCGCCGTCGGCATGATGATGCAGTCGGGTAACGACGCTGCTAACGCCGCAGCAATCTCGATTGCGGGCAGCGCTGAGAAATTTGCAGACTTGATGAACCGCAAGGCGGAAGAAATCGGGATGAAGAATACCCACTTCGTCACCCCGAGCGGTCTGGACGACGAGGCGCACTATTCTACCGCGCGCGACATGGCGCTGTTGATGGCGTATGCGCTGAACAATAACAGCTTTCGCACGCTCACGGAGCAAAAGCACATGACGGTACATTTCGTTAAGCCCGACGGCAAGCGCGTGACATATCCGAATCATAACCGCCTGCTCAGCCTTTACGATAGCTGTATCGGCGGAAAAACCGGCTATACCATGACCGCAGGGCGGTGTCTTGTGACAGCGGCTGAGCGCGACGGTTTGACCCTTGTCGCCGTAACGCTCGACGACAGGGATGACTGGGACGACCATATCGCGCTGTACGATTACGGCTTTGAGAATTACGCCGCCTACATTCCCGGTAAAACCTCGGATTTCCGCGTGCCTGTTGTCGGCGGCACATCCGAAGAAGCCGCGGTATATGCGCAGGTGAACGAGGGAATTGTGATTCCGCGCGACAGGGTAAAGGATATACAGACGACGGTGATCATGCCGCCGTTTTTGTACGCGCCGACTCAGGGAGAATCCGCTGTCGGGCGCGTTTTATACACCTTGGACGGCGAGAAAATAGGGGAGAGCCCCTTGCTTATCGCCGACAGTATTGCTTATAACAGCCGCAGGCGCGGCTTTTTTGAATACATAACGGACGTTTTAAATTTATAGATAATGAGGTGCGCTTTGGCACAGTTAATCAGATTGCAGAAGATGCTCGCCGATTGCGGCGTAGCGTCACGCAGAAAAAGTGAAGAGCTTATCCGCGCGGGCAGAGTCAAGGTCAACGGCCGCGTCGCGCAAATCGGCGATAAGGTCGACCCTGTCAACGACAAGGTCTATGTCGGCAAGCGCCGTGTGACCGGTACCGCCCGCCCGCAGTTAAGGTATATCATGCTCAATAAACCGCGCGGCGTTCTGACCACCATGAGCGACGAAAAGGGAAGAAAGTGCGTAGCGGATTTAATCAAGGATATTCCCGAGCGGGTTTATCCGATCGGACGGCTTGACCGCGACAGTGAGGGAATGCTCCTGCTGACCAACGACGGCGCGTTCGCTAACCATATTATGCACCCGAAAAAGCACGTCAATAAGGTTTACCGCGTAACGGTACGCCCGAATATCAACGACGAGCAGGTTACTAAGCTGGAAAACGGCATTGTGATAGACGGCAGAAAAACCGCCCCGGCTCAGGTGCGCGTCGTTACCAGAGAGGAAGGACGTTCGGTGCTTGAGGTGGTGATTCGCGAGGGCCGTAACCGCCAGATTCGCAAGATGTGCGACGCTGTCGGATTGGAGGTCGCGCGTTTAAAGAGAATCGCGATCGGCTCGGTAAAGCTGGGCGGTCTGAAATCGGGAATGTACCGCGACTTGACTGATTTTGAGGTCAAGAAGCTGTCCGCCGACCCGAATCCGAATAAGCTGTTTGCAGAGGTATAGTATGTTAGTCGTCAAACCCGATAGTAATAATGATAAAAATGAAGTCAAGACCCTGAATGCTTTTATCGACGAAACGCCCTGCGGCTATGTTCGCTTTCGGCTTAACGGTTATATTATTATTGTTGAGGAGCTTCTCCCGCTTCCCGAAAATCCAGCGGAGATGGACGGCGAAACCTACGCGGTGCTCGATACCATTATCCGTGCGCTCGGCTCTTACGGGCTTAATCACAGCTGTTTTTATCTGGAATGTCATAATCCGATGCTCTACCCGACCTTAGAGAAGCTGCGCTTTTCTCACAAGGACGGCGTTATGAAGTCTACCCTGCCCGAGGTGTTGAAATCCTGCGGGCATTAAATAAGAATTTTTGTTAAGAATTTTTGTGCGGTATCGAAAGATTCCGCACTTTTTTCTTGTAATTTGCTTAGAAATGTATTATAATATACAATGACATAATTTGGAGGTTAGTTCGTTGTGTCCTCCGTTTTAACGGATGTATGCGGGCTGACGATAGGAGGTATATTTATGAGTAAGGATACGCTCTCGTCTTATGATGTGCTGAACAAGTTCTTTGACGATGGCAGCTTTACCGAAACCGACGCTTATCTGAAAAGCGAATCGGGAAAAGCCGAGGCGGTAACAGGCTTCGGCACCGTAGACGGGATCCCCGCCTTTGCGTTCGCGCAGGATGTGGACGCCTGCGGCGGCGCGATGAGCAAGGCTCAGGCGAAGAAAATCACCAAGCTGTTTAACGCCGCGTTAAAGGTCGGCGCGCCGGTCGTCGGATTCTACGATTCCGAGGGCGGCAGACTGGAGCAAAAGTACGAGCTTCTCTCCGCTTACGGCGATATTCTGAGAAAGTCCGCGAAGCTCAGCGGCGTAGTGCCGCAGATTTCCGTGGTTTTGGGCAACTGTATCGGCACTTCGGCACTGATTGCCGCTTCCGCCGATTACGTCATTATGGCTGAGGACGCAAAGCTCAGCGTGAATACCTACGGCGCTGACGATTCTGCCGAGGTGAATCAAAAGAACGGCGTTGCGTCGTTTGTCTGCGAGGATAAAGCGGCGGCGATTGAGAAAGCAAAAACGCTGCTGAGTTATTTCCCGACCAATAATTTGGAGGCTGCACCCGCCTTTGAGAGCGTTCCCGCTTATGACAATCCCGATAAGCTTCCGAAGGTAATCGCCGATAATGATTCGCTCCTCTGTGTCGGCGGTGGCTACGGCGACGACGTCTGCACCGCTTTCGGCAGAGTTGACGGCAATCCCGTCGGCTTTGTTGTGACAAAGGGCGGCGATATTTCCGCCGACGCCGCGAAGAAAATCAGCAAGCACGTCCGCTTCTGCGACGCGTTCTCTATTCCGCTGATTACGCTGGTGGATGCAAAAGATTTTGAGAGTATTCAGGACGCTTCTGCGCTGGTTTCCGCTTATGCCGACGCGACAACCGCGAAGATTTCCGTTATCACCGGTACGGCGCTCGGCGCGGTATACATTGCGCTCGCGGGTTCTACCTCCGGCGCGGATATCGTTTATGCGCTCCCCGAGGCTATCGTTTCTCCTATCGCTCCGATGGCGGCGGCATACATCCTTGACCCGACGATTGCCGACGCAAAATTTGAGGAGCAGCATGATTTGATGATGCGGTATATCAAGGAGAACCTCACCGCGGAGAAGGCAGCCGGGGACGGCTATATCGACGACATTGCCGAGGGCGCAGAGCTGCGCGCGAAGATCATTGCCGCACTGAATATGCTCAGCTCCAAGCGCGTTGCGACATTACCGAAAAAGCATACTACGAAATAAGATAAGGGGATTATATTATGAAAAACTTAAGAATTACCGTTAACGGTACCGCTTACGACGTACAGGTTGAAGAAATAGGAGAGAGCGCGGCTCCCGCAGCGGCTGCTCCTGCAGCAGTTCCCGCTGCCGCTCCTGCTCCGAAGAAGGCTGCTCCCGCTGCTGCGGGCGGCGAGCCTGTAGTCGCTCCGATGCCCGGCACCATTCTTTCCGTCAATGTTACCGCAGGACAGAGCGTGAAGTCCGGCGACGTTCTCGTCATCCTTGAGGCGATGAAGATGGAGAACGAAATCAAGGCGCCGAAGGACGGCACCGTCAGCTCTGTCGCTGTTTCCAAGGGCGAGAGCGTCGATACCGGCGCGACCTTAGTCACATTGGCTTAACAGGAGCGTTTACAATGAGTAAGAAGATTTTAGTTACGGAAACAGCCCTCAGAGACGCGCACCAGAGCCTGATTGCGACCCGCATGACAACCGAGGAAATGCTGCCGATTCTGGATAAGATGGATAAGGTCGGCTACTATTCTCTTGAGTGCTGGGGCGGCGCAACCTTTGACAGCTGCCTGAGATTTTTGAACGAAGACCCATGGGACAGACTGCGTACCATCCGCGACCACTGCAAGAACACGAAGCTGCAAATGCTGTTCCGCGGTCAGAATATGCTCGGCTACCGTCACTACGCCGACGATGTACTCGAATATTTTGTACAGCGTTCGGTTGCGAACGGTATTGACATCATCCGTATTTTTGACGCGCTGAATGATATTAAAAACCTGCAGTCCGCTATCAAAGCGGCGAAGAAGGAGGGCGCTCACGCACAGGTAGCTATCAGCTACACCACCGGCCCCGTCTTTACCGATGAATATTATGTAGAGTATGCGAAGCGTATTGCCGACGCGGGTGCGGATTCTATCTGCATTAAGGATATGGCGGCTCTGCTGACCCCGTACCGCACCGAAAAGCTTGTCAAGGCTATCAAATCCGAGGTGGATTTGCCGCTTCAGCTGCACACCCACTATACCTCGGGACTTGCCTCGATGTGTCTGTTAAAGGGAGTTGAGGCGGGCGTCGATATGATCGACACCGCGATTTCTCCGCTGGCGCTCGGCACCTCACACGCGCCGACTGAGTCGATGGTCGCCGCCTTCATGGGTACGGAATACGACACAGGCATCAAGCTGGAGGAGCTCACCGAAATCCGCGATTACTTTATGACGCTCCGTCAGAAGTACCTTGACAGCGGTCTGCTTGACCCGAAGATGCTCGCTACCGACGCGAACGCCCTGATTTATCAGGTTCCCGGTGGTATGCTGTCGAATCTGCTCAGCCAGCTCAAGCAGGCGGGCAAGGAGGAGAAGCTCACCGAGGTTCTGCAGGAGGTTCCGCGCGTCCGCAGCGATTCCGGCTATCCGCCGCTCGTTACCCCGACCTCTCAAATTGTCGGTACACAGGCGGTGTTCAACGTTATCACCGGCGAGCGCTATAAGATGTGCACCAACGAATTCAAGGATTTGGTCGCCGGTAAATACGGCGCGACCCCGATGCCGATTGACCCCGGTTTCCGCAAGAAGATTATCGGCGATATGGAGCCGATTGACTGCCGTCCCGCAGATTTGCTCGAGCCGGAGCTTGAGAAGCTTCGCGAGGAAATTCCGCAGTATATCGAGCAGGAGGAGGACGTACTCAGCTACGCCCAGTTCCCGAAGGTTGCGATCGACTTCTTTAAAAAGCGCCGCAATGCCGAGCTGGGTATCAACTCCGGCTTAGTCGATACCGAAAATAAGGTTCATCCCGTATAAACATTATTTATAATAAAAGGGGGCTGTCGCACTAAGGAAATGCGATAGCCCCTTTTCTGTATCAATATTTGATAACGCCGTGAGAAAATTCGTTGTGCGAGGTTTTTTCCGCGATATTCATCGCTTCTGCCGCTCGGATATCCACATCGAATATTTCTTTTCCGGAATTATTCATTTGATCATAGCCACGCCGCACATCTACAATCAGCGGCAATCCCGAATTTTGCAAAAGCTCCTGTTTGTCTTTTCTGACGCCCAGTACGCGGATATAGGGGACGGGCGTATTTTGCAGCTCCTTCGTGTTGTACAGGAGCGCGCTGATAAGGATTCTCCGCAGGCGCGCCATTGTATAGCGTTTTGTTTTTATTTGCTCTAATATTTCCTCTATAGAATTATATTGAACGGCGACGTCATAAATCCGGTTCTCCAAGCCTTCGCTGACATCGGGCAGAAGGGCAAGTTCGTCCTTGTCCATGGTTTTGAGGATGAAAAGAAGTGCCGGTTCAATCTCGCTGAGAAAGGCGGGATTCTCAATTTTCATCGGGGTATAGGCGTGATACGCTTCGCCGTTCTGAATCATTTGACGAATCGCCGATGCGGAAGCGAGATTTCCCGTTGTTGTAACGTCGTCATGGTTCACGCCCTTACGCGGGACGGCGACAGGGGAGAGAGGGTATTTTTTGCACGCCCTGATATATTCCAGGGCGAGAATGTTGTTGGGTTTCCCGACAATTTCCGCGTATTCTTCGCCGATCGCTTCCGATACGGCGCGGGGATAGCTGCTGCCCGATTTTATCACCGCGGCAATCTTTTCCTGCGTGTCAGCGTTTTCCAGAGCGCCGAGGGCGGATTCCAGCTCTTTCTGAGGACTTTCGGCGCCGAAGCAGAGCATATCACACCCGAGGGCAGCGGCAATCCTCACGCCGTTTTCCGCAAAGATTTGTGCGGAAGCGACCGCATAAGTTGTCGGCAGCTCGACGACCATGTCCGCACCGTTTTCGAGAGCGGCTTTTGTCCGGGCATATTTATCGGTAATCGCGATATCGCCTCGCTGGACAAAGCTGCCGCTCATAACGCAAATAACATTAGCTTCATATTCCTCTTTTATTTTCTTCAAAAGAAATTTATGTCCATTATGAAAGGGATTGAATTCGCAAATAACGGCGGCTTTCCTCATTTTAGCACCTCTTTTCGGAAAAGACTTGAAAATCTATCAAAAATGTACTATCATAAGTATATGTCAAAAATTGAACTTTTTCAATACAGGAGGAAGATTTTATGAAAATATTGGTTATCAACGCCGGCAGCTCCAGCCTGAAATATCAGCTGATTGATATGGACACCGAGCAGATGATTGCGAAGGGCAACTGCGAGCGTATCGGTCAGGAAGGCTCCTTCATCGGTCACAAGACCGCCGACGGCAGAAGCTTTACCAAAGAAATCCCCATGCCCGATCATTCCAAGGCGTTCCGCGCGGTTTCCGAAGCGCTTTTGAGCGAGGAATACGGCGTGATCAAGAACCTCGACGAGGTTGCGGCTATCGGTCACCGTATCGTCCAGGGCGGCGCGCTGTTCAAGGATCCCGAGCTTGTGACCGAAGATGTTATTGCGGGTATCGAAAGCCTGATTCCGCTGGCTCCTCTGCACAACCCCGGTCATGTTCAGGCGATCCGCGGCTGTCAGGAGGTATTCGGCGACAGCGTTCCGATGGTCGTTGTCTTTGATACCGCCTTCCATGCCACCATGCCCGAGAAGGCTTATATGTACGCAGTACCTTATGAATATTATGAAAAGTACGGCGTTCGCCGTTACGGCGCTCACGGCACCTCGCACCGTTATGTCTCCGCCGAGATGGCGAAGATGATGGGCAAGGATATCAAGGATCTTAAGCTGATTACCTGTCATATCGGCAACGGCTCCTCTATCACCGCCGTAAAGTACGGCAAGGTTGTCGATACCTCTATGGGCTTGACGCCGCTTGACGGTATCCTGATGGGCACGCGCTCCGGCTGCCTCGACCCCTCTGTCGTCACCTTTATCGCCGAGAAGGAGAATTTCACTCCGCAGGAGATGAATACCCTGTTGAATAAGAAATCCGGTCTGCTCGGTATTTCGGGCGTTTCCTCCGATGACCGCGATGTGACGAAGGCTGAGGAAGAGGGCAATCACCGCGCTCACCTCGTACACGAGATGCTGTACTACCAGATTGCGAAATATATCGGTCAGTATCTTGTCGCTATGGGCGGCTGTGACGGCGTTGTCTTTACTGCCGGCTTAGGTGAGAACCAGCCCGCGCTCCGCGAGGCGGTTGCCGACTACTTTGCCTTTGCGGGCGTTAAGCTTGACAAAGAGGTCAATAACGCCACAAAGGGCAAGACCGCGTTTATCTCCGCCGAGGATTCCAGAATCCCCGTCGCCGTAATTGCGACAAACGAGGAGCTGGCAATCGCGAGAGATACAAAGGCGATTGTCGAAAAGCTGTAATCTGAATCATTAATAATAAGCGAACCGCTTCCGGTATTTTTCCGGAGGCGGTTTTTTCTGCGCTGAAAAGGTCAAAAGCTACATGAAAAAATGATAAATTATTTTTTCCAAAAATAATATGCCGAACTTTGCTTTTAATTCTTATTTAGAATTAAATATATACCCATTCTGTGGTATGATAAAAACAGATTATTATATGTGTTTATGGGGTAATGAATTTGCTTTCAAAAAGATGGATTTCTTTGATTTTAACAATAGTATGTCTGCTGACGCTGACGGTAACGCCCTTTGTCGCCGCGGATAGCAGCCAAAAGGGAAGTGAGGCAACCGTGAAACCGACCGTCAAGCCGACGCAGCCCACCGAGCCGCCGCTGACGCCACAGAGCTACGGCTATTTGCAGTATGCGAAGCTCCTGGACGAAACTGTCTATGACGGCGAGCTCGGCGCGATTTATACGCCCGACTATACGATTTTCCGTGTCTGGTCGCCGGTTGCGTCCGATGTAAAGGTATGTATCTATAAGACCGGCTCTGATGAAGAAGCGGGCGCTCAGATGCTGTCCAGTAATCCGATGAAATTTGCTAAGAAGAACGGCGGCTGGTATCTGACTCTCAACGGCGATTACAAGAATATGTACTACACTTATCTTGTGACCGTCAACGGCGAAACGCATGAGGTTGTCGACCCGTACGCCAAGGCAGTCGGCGTGAACGGCAACCGCGGCATGATTGTTGATTTGAATGATACGAACCCGAAGGGCTGGTCAAAGGATCGCTTCACCCGCGTGTTCCGCAATACCGATGCGGTTGTTTGGGAGGTATCGGTACGTGATTTCTCCGCTGCGGTCTCCTCCGGCGTCAGTGAGAAAAACCGAGGAAAATTCCTTGCTTTTACCGAAACGGATACGACCCTCAACGGCAAAGAGGGCGAAATTGCCACCTGTGTGAATTATTTGAAGCAGCTCGGCGTGAACTATGTTCAGATAAATCCGTTCTATGATTTTGCCTCTATCGACGAGGCGGATACAGATTCCGACCAGTATAACTGGGGCTATGACCCGAAGAACTATAACGCTCCCGAAGGCTCTTATTCTTCCAATCCCTATGACGGAAGAGTGCGTATCAAGGAGTGCAAGCAGATGATTCAGGCGCTCCATAGCGCGGGAATCGGCGTTATCATGGATGTTGTGTATAACCACACCTATGACTCACGGGATTCCTTCTTTAATCAGATTGTTCCCGATTATTACTATCGTATTAGTAAAAGCGGCGCGTGGTCAGACGGCTCCGGCTGCGGTAATGATATCGCGACCGAGCGCTATATGGTCAGCCGTTTCATCCGCGATTCGGTCACTTACTGGGCAAAAGAATACCATATCGACGGCTTCCGCTTTGACCTGATGGGCTTGATGGATACCGGCACAATGGGCGCGATTCGTCAGTCGCTCGACGCTCTGCCGGGCGGCAACCGTATCCTGATGTACGGCGAGGCGTGGAATCTGTCCACTGCCGCCGACTCCGATGTTGTTTTGGCAAATCAGGACAATATGTCGCTGTTGTCCAAGCGTATCGGCGCTTTCAATGATTCCGGCCGCGACGCGATTAAAGGCTCGGTTTTCAATGAGCGCGAGGGCGGCTTCGTTCAGGACGGCTCGTCAAAGGCGGGTATCCGCGGGATGATTGACGGTGACGCGACCGGCTGGGCGGTTGTCCCGAATCAAGTGGTCAATTACGCTTCCTGTCATGATAATCAGACCCTGTATGATAAGCTGTCCTCGACGGTTTATCATGACGGCGATTATTCTGCGCGCCATGAGGATTTGGTTGCGATGAATCGGCTTTCCGCTGCGATTGTTATGATGTCGCGCGGTATGCCGTTTATGCTCGCGGGTGAGGAATTTGCCCGTACCAAGGATGGATATGAAAACTCCTATAATACCTCGGTAGAGATTAACCGGCTTGACTGGGAACGGTTAAAAGAATTCCCCTCGCTGGTGGATTATTATAAGGGCTTGATCCGTCTGCGGGGTTCTTTGAATGTGCTCAAGGACGTGACCGGTGAAACACAGGTGAATTATCTTGATACCGACGGCGGAGAATGTATTGCCTATCAAGCTGTTATGCAGAATGAACCGATGATGGTTGCCGCCTTTAACGGCAGCAGCTCAAAGGAGTCTACCGTTACGCTTCCCGACGGAAAATGGGTGATGCTGGCTGACGGCAATCGTGCGGGACTCAGCTCGCTCGGCACATACAGCGGTACGGTGAAGGTACCGCATACCTCCGCGGCAGTTTTGATTAACGCATCGGGATATGCCAAAATCGGTGTTGATTCCGATGAAGCAATCATCTATGCGCGCTTTGTGGACACTTCATCAAATACGACTGTATACGAAGAGAAGTACAGCGGTAAGATAGGGGACAACTACACGGTTAACATTCCCGATGAGATTCTTTTCCGCTATAATGTGAAGAGCAGCGGGACTGCGTTGAAGGGCAAGTTCGAAAAGGATTTTGACGTTGTGACCATCGAATGTGAGAAGTATGACGGTAATTTCTCGACCGTCACGTTCCGCTATCTCAATGATTTTGACGAGATGATCTCCAATTCGGTTGTGATTTCCAACCGCGTCGGACAGCAGTATTATTCACAACCGCTGCCTGCTGTGCCAGGTTATGTCCTTGATCTGGATAAGCTTCCCGAGAACGGTGCGGGCGTCTATACCGACGACCCAATCGTGGTTGTCTACTATTACAAGCCCGCCGATACGATTGTCGCTCCGAATGTGAGCGAGGATTACAACTGTCGTGCGAACGTGATTTATATGGGAAGCGACGGTAAAATTCTCGACACCAAGACCTACCTCGGCGTTGACGGGGATTTGGTTGAGGTAGACGAGCGGGAATTTGACGGCTATACCCTCCTCGGTAAGTCCGATAACTATGCCGCTTTTTCTCCTGTTGAGGCGAATATTATCGTCAACTATGAGAAAAAAACGTTAAATCCCCTGCCGTTTATCATAATTGGGGTCGTGCTTCTTGTCCTCGCGGGAGCAATCGTGTTCTATTTCAGCGGCAGAGAAAAACGCAGAAAAATCGAATCGATTGAAATAGACGATTAATCAGTTATTCACCGGCGTTGCCGGTTCAATATGTTTTTCATTTTTTATATTTTATTAAGGAGGAAAATCTATGAAACACATGAAAAGGCTCATTTCCGTTGTCCTGACCTTTGCGCTTGTCGTTACGATGTTCAGCGTAGCGGTTATTTCGACATCCGCTGCCGATAACCCCTACAGCGACGCCGCGATGGCACTGGATAAGGAATATGCCTACGACGGCGAGCTGGGCGCAATCTACTCGCCCGAAGCCACAACCTTTAAGGTATGGGCGCCGCTTGCGACAAAAGCAGAGTTGAATCTCTACGCGACCGGCTCCGATTCCGAAGAAGGCGCCGAGGATCTCGGTACCTACGAGATGACAAAGGAAATGAAGGGTGAGAAGTGGACAGGCGTCTGGACTTACACTGTCAATGGCGACATCAAGAACACCTACTACACCTACACCATCGTCAATCCCAATCACATCTACAACAGCACTGCAACCACCGAGCACGAAACACAGGATATCTATTCATACGCTGTCGGCGTAAACGGTAACCGCTCCATGGTTGTCGACCTTGATTCCACCGACCCTGCGGGCTGGGATAAGGATCAGCACGTTTATGTGGATTCTCAGGCTGACGCGATTGTCTGGGAGGTTCAGGTAAAGGACTTCTCCTATAACGAGAATTCCGGCGTATCCGCTGCGAACCGCGGAAAGTTCCTCGCGTTTACCGAAACCGGCACGACCCTCAATAACGATGGCGTTATCTCCACCGGTATCGACTATCTGAAGGATCTCGGCGTCACACACGTACAGATCAACCCCTTCTATGATTTTGCTACCATCAATGAGGCGGGCTCTGACAGCCAGTTCAACTGGGGCTACGACCCGAAAAACTACGGCGTTCCCGAGGGCTCTTACTCCACCAACCCCTATGACGGCAATGTACGTATCAACGAGTGCAAGCAGATGATTCAAGCGCTCCATAACGCCGGCATCGGCGTTATTATGGACGTCGTTTATAACCATACCTATTCCGTGGACGGCGCGTTTAACTACTCCGTTCCCGAGTATTACTACAGAATGGCTGCCAACGGCGGTTACAGCCAGCAGTCCGGCTGCGGTAACGACACTGCCTCCGAGCGCGCGATGTACCGCAAGTATATGCGCGAAATGCTCAACTACTGGACCGAAGAATATCACATCGACGGCTATCGCTTCGACCTGATGGGTGTTCATGACGGCGAAACCATGAACATGATCCGTGAGGATATGGATCAGATTGACCCCCGTATCATTATGTACGGCGAGGGTTGGGGCGGCAACACCATCTTCGATCCCCAAACCTGCTCCGGCACCGATACCTATATGACAATTCAGGCGAACGCCGATAAAATCAGCCCCCGCATCGGCTTCTTCAATGACCAGATTCGCGACGGTATCAAGGCGGGCGTATTTGACGGCGCAACCGCACAGGGCTTTGTTTCCGGCAACAAGATTTACGCGAAGAATATTTCCTACGGTATTCAGGCGAACACCTTCGGTCACGGAACATGGACCGCAACCACTCCCGAACAGTGCGTTACTTACGCATCCTGCCACGATAATATGACGCTTTATGATAAGCTGGTCGCGATCAACCACGGCACCTCTGCCGTTTACCGCCAGCGTTATGCCGACTGTATCGCGCAGAACAAGATGACCGCAGGTATCATCAGCTCCTGCCAGGGTATCGACTTTATCCTCGCGGGTGAGGAAATGGGTCGTTCCAAGGACGGCGACGAAAACTCCTACAAGTCTGCCGCTACCCTCAATATGATTGACTGGGAGCTGCTCAAGACCAACGCCGACCTCGTATCCTACTACAAGGGTATGTTTGAGCTGAGAAAGGCATTCTCTCCGTTTACTGCGGCGCTGCCCGACTCTATGGATGATTCTTACGCTTACTACCGTTCTACATCTGTCACCCAGTCGCTGACCACTATCGGCTTTACCGTTGAGAACAACACCCCCGGCGAGTGGAGCAAGGTTGCGGTTATCTATAACGGCGACCCGAAGGCTGTCAAGTTCACTTTAAAGAACGACAAGGACATTAACGCCGACACTGAGTGGGTTATCGTCGCGAACGACAAGTCGGCGGGCGTGACCTCTCTGGGCGAGAACAAGGGTCTGACCTTTGACGTTCCTGCTACCTGCGTTCTGATTGCGGTTGAGAAGAGTTCCTTTGAAAAGGCGGCAATCAAATCCGACCTTTCCAAGCTGATTGTTAACAATGTTTACAAGCCTACCGGCGAGATTATTTCCTCCAACACCCTGCTCGGCAAGCCCGGTAACGGCTACTCTCTGGTTCCCGATTCTTCTGTTCCGATTAAGTATGACTTAGCGAATATCGACGGAAATGCAACCGGCGTTTTCGCAGAGGACGACACAGTCGTCAATTATGAGTATGTTGACTACGTTCCGTCATCCTTCCTGCCCGAGAACGGCGATATCGACGACGATGGCTACGTTACCATCATGGACGCGACAAAGGTTCAGCGCTATGTAGCGGAGCTGGATATTCTTGACGAAGAGCATATCAAGCGCGGCGACTATGACTATTCCGGTGATACCAATATTCTCGACGCGACTAAGCTCCAGCGCTTCCTCGCTGAGCTTCCTGTCAACGTCTGCAAGATTGTCACCACCTACATGGGCAACACCGACGGCAAAGTCAAGAGCATCGCTCCCTCCAGCACTCAGGAGGTTCGTCTCGGCGATCCTTACACCACCGAGCTGCTGAGCATCGCTTATTACAAGCTTGACGGTGAGCTTCCCGAGAACGCTTCCGGTATTGCGACCGGCGACATCAAGGTAACATATAACTATGTTTATGCGGTCAACAGCCCGATCGTCCACGTAAAGCACAGCGATTCCGAGACTTGGGCGCCTTGCCTGTGGGCATGGGCTTATGAAGGCACGACCCCGATTAACGCTTACGATGCGTGGCCGGGTCTGCTGCTCGATAACCCTGATGATGACGGCTGGTATACCACGACCTTCGCGATTCCCGGCGGACTTGATTATTACTTCATCCTCAGTAAGAACGGTACGCCGCAGACTGCCGATATCGGACCGATCGTCTATGATGATTATCCTGAGATTTGGATTGTCATTGATGACGCAAAGATTGGCAGCGCAGACGGCCAGTGGGTGAAATACTATAATTACAACCCCGATACTGCAAACGGCTGATTCCGTAAAACAGCTTAAAGCAACAGCGCCTGACTCCGGTCGGGCGCTGATTTTGTCTTGACAAAATCCGTTATCTGTTGTTTAATATAAGGGTAAAAATAACGCAAAGGAAGATGGAAATGTATATTACCTGTTTGGATTTAGAGGGCGTACTGGTTCCCGAAATCTGGATTGCTTTTGCCGAGGCTTCGGGTATTCCCGAGCTGAAGCGCACGACCCGTGACGAGCCTGATTATGACAAGCTGATGAAGTACCGCCTGGATATTCTCAATCAGCACGGTCTGGGCTTGAAAGAGATTCAGGAAACGATTGCGAAAATCGACCCAATGCCCGGCGCAAAGGAGTTCATGGATGAGCTGCGCGAAATGACGCAGGTCGTTATCCTCAGCGATACGTTCAGTCAGTTCGCAAAGCCGCTGATGAAGAAGCTCGGCTGGCCGGCGATTTTCTGTAATGAGCTGGTCGTCGCGCCCGACGGCAAAATCACCGATTATAAGCTGCGCTGTGAAAAGACGAAGCTGACTACTGTCCGCGCGCTCCAATCCTGCGGCTTTGAAACGATAGCCTCCGGCGACAGCTTCAATGACCTCGCGATGATTCAGGCAAGCAAGGCAGGCTTCCTTTTCCGCGCTCCCGACAGCATCAAGGCGGACTATCCCGACATCCCCGCGTGCGATACCTACGACGAATTGATGAACCTGATAAAATCCGCAATGGATTAATATAAACATCAACAAAGCCCCCGGAAAACCGGCAATATCATTAAGTTAAGCAACAGGACACTCACAAGATAGTGGGTGCCCTGTTTTTTTGTAGTTTTTTTGAAAAAAGACTTGACAAATCAATAGAAA
>CAJONB010000026.1 GCA_905235715.1 uncultured Ruminococcus sp.
TACGAGTGGAAGTGCCCGAGCTGCGGCAAAATCAACCAGAACTACGTCGGCACCTGCGGCTGCGGCGCGCCGAAGCCGAACGACAAGCTGTTCAACTGGCGCGAGGTACACCCCGAGCTGGTACAGAAGCCCGAGGAGGAAGAAGCTCCCGTGATTGCGGCTGAACCCGAAAAGGAGCCTGAGCCCGAGAAGCCTGCAGAGCCTGAGAAGCCTGTCGGCGATAACGAATGGAGATGCCCGAGCTGCGGCAAAATCAATCAGAAGTATGTCGGCACCTGCGGCTGCGGTGAGCGCAAGCCCGCCAACGTCGGTCCGTACATCCCGACGGCGGAGGCGATGGCGCGCATGACGCCCGAGGATAATGTTGTCAAAGCTGCCCCGGAGAAGCCTGCCGAAACAGAAGAATAACCCCTACAAAGCAAAGGGCTGTCACACCGGAAAATGTGACAGCCCTTTTATCGTGTCAATCAGAGGAACAAAGCGACGAAGAATCTGAAAGTGCTCACCTTTCGGTCAGATTACACGTGATAGGTGTAATCATACCGGATAGATTGCACGATAAGATCCTTTGCTAAAGCTCAGGATGACACAATGAGGGGCTGTCGCATTTCCTTAGTGCGACAGCCCCTTGGCATTCATTCGCTTATCCGAGAATACTCATCAGTACGCCTGCGGCTACTGCAGAGCCGATAACGCCCGCGACGTTCGGACCCATCGCGTGCATCAACAGGAAGTTTCCGGGATTTTCTTCCTGACCGACCTTATTGGCGACGCGCGCCGCCATCGGAACAGCCGATACGCCCGATTGACCTTGCCGCCGGTCACCTTATACATGATTTTGCCGAACAATACGCCGGACGCAGTGCCCATGCAGAACGCGAACAGACCGAGCGCGATAATGCCGAGAGTCTTCGCCGTGAGGAATACGGTACCCGTCGCGGTTGCGCCGACGGTCACGCCGAGGAAAATCGTGATAATATTCATCAGCTCGTTCTGAGCAGTTTTGGCAATACGGTCGACAACGCCGCTTTCCTTAAAGATATTACCCAGCATCAGCATACCGATCAGCGGTGCCGCGGAGGGCAGCGCGATCGCGCAGATAATGACAACGATAACCGGGAACATGATTTTCTCGAGCTTCGATACGGGTCTGAGCTGCGCCATCACAACGGAGCGCTCCTTCTTGGTTGTCAGCGCCTTCATGATAGGCGGCTGGATAATCGGCACCAGCGCCATATAGGAGTACGCCGCGACCGCAATCGGTCCCAGCAGCTCGGGCGCGAGCTTTGAGGTAACATAGATCGCCGTCGGACCGTCGGCGCCGCCGATAATACCGATAGCGCCTGCCTGCGTCTGTGTAAAGCCTAAGAGTATCGCACCGATAAAGGTGATAAAAATACCGATTTGTGCCGCCGCGCCGAGAATAAAGCTCTTCGGGTTGGCAATCAGCGGGCCGAAATCAGTCATACATCCGATACCGAGGAAAATCAGCGGGGGATAGATACCGAGCTTAACGCCCTGATAGAGATAGTAGAGTAAGCCGCCGTAGGTGGGATTTTCATAGAAAAGCTTGCCGCCGACCTCGCGTATCACGTGCCCCTGTGCGGCGGGGTCGTCTACCGACGCAATCTCTACGAGGTTGATATGCGGCGCAGCCATGATGTCGGGATAGAGGTTGACGAGCAGCATACCGAAAGCAATCGGCAGCAGCAGCAGAGGCTCGTACTGCTTTTTGATAGCGAGATACATCAGGAAGCACGCAATCACGATCATCACATAGTTCTGCCATGAAAGCGCCAGGATACCCGATTGTTCAAATAAGCCCTTGAGGGCTTCTCCGAATCCGTTTAATATACCCATAATCGCCCTCCTTAAAACGGTCTCAGGTTATCGTTCAGCCCCGCGCTGCGCCATGCGTTTGAGCGCGTAGGCGACTTGCGGATGCTCTTGATACGTACCTGAGAGGACGAATACATGGAATAAACCGCCGCAGAGATGACCGCGATCAGCTCGTCGTCATTCTCCTGTTCGGCTTCGACAACCGCGACAGGCTCCATTACCTTTTCAGGCTCTGTTACCTTAACGGGAGCGGGGTCTTTCTTTTTACGTCCCTTGTTCTGAATATTGTAAATGATAGTTCCGTAGAGCTTGATGACGCCGATCAGCAGCAGCAGAACGGCAAAGACGACCACAAAGCCCGTCAGCAGAACCGTCAGCGACAACGTTAATTTATCGCCGCTCATAAAATCCCTCCTTGTGTTGCGGACATTTCGATATGTCCCTCTTATACCACGATATATTATATCGCAAAACGTCTCCGAATTCAACACAAAAATTTTATGAGCGGCAAATTTGTCTGTTTATACAATTTCCTTTGCGGAATGTCAACGGGAATATGCGGAATTGCCCCTTGATAAAGGAGTTACAGGATAATGCAAATCAGCCCGTTACAGCCGTCGTTGATGATTTTTTCCATCGTTTCGCCGATTTTTGCGCGCGCCTTATCCGGCATACGGTAGAGCTTGTTGTGCAGCCCCTCGTTGACAAGGTCGCTGACCGATTTGCCGAAAATATCTGACTCCCAGATTTTTCCGGGGCTTTCCTCAAATTCCTTCAGCAGGTAATTGACCAGCTCCTCGCTCTGCTGCTCCGAGCCGACAATCGGCGTGACCTCGGCGGTAGTGTAAATCCGCATCATGTGTACCGATGGGGCAGACGCCTTGAGACGGATGCCGTACTTGCCGTTTTGCCGCACGATTTCCGGTTCCTCGAGCTTCAGCTCCTCCATGGTGGGCATGACGATGCCGTAGCCCTTCTCCAGCACGTCGTCGTATGCCGCTTCAATGCGGTCGAAACGGCTCTTTGCCTGTGCCAACTCGCAGATAGAATCCATCAGCTCGCGTTCGCTTGTGATTTCAATGCCGCTCTTCTCGGATAGAATCCGGTAGAACAGATTATCCTCAACGGCAAGCGTAATATCCGCCCTGCCGCTGCCTAAATCCATCGACTTCAAGCTGACCGCGCTGATGTTTTCCGCGTCGCTTAAATCGCTCACCGCGTCCTGAACCTCGCGGATTTTTCCGATACGCTCCGCACGGTTGCGAATTGCGTCGAATACCGAGCGCCTGAGCCAGTTGTCCTTTTCCAGTCCGCGTACCCATCCGGGCATATCGACGCGGATTTCGCGGATGGGGAACTCAAACAGCACCGAGGCGAGGATTCCCTTGATGGTGTTTTCGTCCATCATAGCACAGTCGACGGGGATGACGGGAGCCGCGTATTTCTGCGCCAGCGACGCCGCCAGCGCGGATGACGACGCGCTTTCGGGCGATATGGTGTTGAGCAGGATGACGTAGGGCTTGCCTGTCGCCTGCAATTCGCCCGCGACCCGCTCCTCCGCGCGGACATAATCCTCGCGGTCGATATCGCCGATGGAGCCGTCTGTCGTGACCATCACCCCGATGGTGGAATGTTCGTTGATGACCTTTGCCGTGCCCATCTCCGCCGCCTGACGAAACGGCATTTCGTCCTCGCTCCACGGCGTTTTGACCATGCGCTCGGCGTCCTCCTCGATGTAGCCGACCGCAGAATCGACGATATACCCGACGCAGTCAATCATTCTGACGCTCAGCTTTGCGTTGCCGTCGAGCGTGATCGGAACGGCGTTTTCGGGGACGAATTTCGGCTCTGTTGTCATAATGGTACGTCCCGCCGCGCTCTGGGGAAGCTCGTCGTTGGCGCGCTCCCTGAGATGCTCATCGTCAATATGCGGGATGACGAGAGCGTCCATGAACCGTTTGATAAAGGTGGATTTGCCCGTGCGGACAGGCCCCACCACGCCGATATAGATATTACCGCCCGTGCGGCACTCAATATCCTTATAAATGCTTCTTTCTTCCATCAGTACCTCCGATTTATATTACGCGTTTGCTTACGCTGTAGGAATCAACAGCATCATATCGCCCTGCAGAACGTCATCCTCCAGTGCGTTTTCCGTGAGGATATCCTCAGGCCGTGAGCAGAAGCGCTTGGAAATATCCCAGATTTGCTCGCCCTCGTCGGCGTAGTAAAGAATCAGCGCGCTGTCCTGCTGACGCTTCGGCGCGTCGTCGTCCGCGCTGACCGCCGTCACCGCCGCACGGCTGATATTTTTGCACACGGTGAGCGTGTAGCTGATTTCCGCTCTCAGCTCGATAGTGCGCTCGTCGATGATTCGATAGCTCAGGCTTTCGACGCACGCGGTCGCGCCCTCGATGCTGTCGCAGTCGTCCACCGAAGGATTGTAGCTGAAGTCTATATCGCGCGAAAGATTCTTCATTTCGCCCTCGGCGTTTTCGTACATCATATTGATTGACGCCTTAGAGGATAAGAGTGGCGCGCCGCCCGATATTGCCGCGCTGACCTGTATGCGCTCGCAGTGAACGTCGATGACCTTCGCGAAGGTATCGCCCTCCAGATGAATACTTTCCTTCGCAATATCCGCAAAGCGCATCCGGCGGCGGTTACAGCAGAACGACAGTGGGCTGATGCGCGGCTGTACGTCTGTTTCTGTCGAAAACGCGTCCTCCATCAGGGTGATTTCCATATCCCGCCAGCACAGCGCGTTGAAGCACAGCTTCATATCAAGACCCAGAATCGACGAGCCGTCCAGCGCGTCGTCGCTGACGTTGATATCGTAGGTCATGACGTCGAGCTTACCGTCGATAACGTCGCCGTCCTCAACGCCCTCACAGTCGACGATATGCGAGATAGGGAAGGCGTAGGACATACATTCCACGCCGTTGCTGTCGCCCGAGCCGAGATACATCAGCTCGAGCCTGCCCTCGGCGGAGAGCATGATTTTGTTATGGATCGCTTTCAGCTCCGTGATACGCGCGCCCAGCCTGTGGTGAATCAGCGACCCGACGGCGGGCTTGCCGTTCATGGGAACCTCCTCCTGCAGACTGAACATATCACAGCACATTCCGCTCAGAGAGGATACCTGCGCCGGCTCCGACTTGACCTGCAAATCGTCGCCGTCATAGCCAAAGTATTCCATCGGCTTTTCCACCGCGACACGCGCATACAGTGAAAACGCGCCGTGCAGGCTGAGCTTGCGGGGACTCAGCGCGCGGCAATTGATGTATTCGGGCTTTGCGTCGACATAGACCGCGCATTGCTCGGGGCTGTCCTTTAACGGAAAGCTCTGAGAGAACGGCGCGGTATGCTCAAACGCTCTCAGGCAGCCCTTGCCTCCGTCAAGATAGATGATTCTCAGGCACGCGCCGCCCTCAACATTCAGCCTGTCATCCGATACATTCGCCATGTAGATTTTCGGGACAAGGCTGCACTTGAGAATCCGCTCGATATCGGGGCAGTAATCCGGCAGGGTGATATCGACGTCCACCGGCTCCTCGCTGACGGTATCGAGCAGCCACCCCGCCGTCGCGACGCTGTTTTTGCAAAGATTGTATTCCATTCTTTTCGCTCCTTTCGCCGTCCGGATGCGGACAGCTTACATTTTGCTACTCTCAATGTATGAGCCGCCGTTCGAAGATATGACTGCCGGTTGACCGTGCGATTTAAAATCATTTTAAAAATATTCTGTAAAATAATTCTTATATAGAATAATAAACAGCGGATATACGGTATAATATATTCTGTATCATTATGGACATAGGAGGTTTTTATGTCTAAACAAATCACAATCGGCGATTTGATGAAGATGTTTCTTTCTCATATCAAGCTGATTATCCTTATGACGATTCTCGGCGGCGGGTTGGCGTTTCTGTATGTTTCCTATATGGTAACGCCGATGTATTCCACCAGCTCTTTGATTCTTGTACAAAATGCGTCGTCCTTTGACAGCGGTATCTCGTCCAACACCACGCAGGACTCGAACGAAGCGCGTGTAAATATGAACGATATTACCTCGTCTGTCACGCTTGCCAATACCTGCGCGACGCTTTTTACGGTAGCCCCCGAGATGAAGGGCGTTATTGCCGGCGCGAGTGTATCCATCACTCCGATTGAGGATTCGTACTTTCTGCGTATTACCACAACATCATCCGATCCCCATACCGCGGCGAATGTTGCGAATTCCGTAGCGGATAAGGCGCATGACGTATATAACCAGTATTTTGACGCAGGTAAGGCGGAGGCGGTCGAGTACGCCGACGTACCGTCAAAACCTTCCTCACCGAACAAAACGCGCTTTTTGATTATCGGTATACTGCTCGGACTGGTCGTGGGACTGGTGCTTGCGTTCCTGCTTGAGATTATCGATACCACCATCAAGCCCGACGACGATTTGTACAAGCAGTACGAGATTCCCGTATTTGCTGAGATTATCGACTTTGAAGCGGAAGGCGGTGCAAAGAGATGAAGCTGAGCGTAAAGAAAAAGAAAGTTGATTCCGGTATGGATAAGGCGAAGAACGTCATCAGCAACGATTCCAAATTTGCTATCGTTGAGGGTTATAAAATCGCCCGCACCAATGTGGTCTTTTCTCTGACCGCGATGAACAATAACTGCGTAGCGGTCACCTCATGGTCAAAGGGCGAGGGCAAGAGTACCGCGACCGTCAATCTGGCGATTTCCTTTGCCAAGATGAACAAGCGCGTCCTGCTGATTGATACCGACCTTCGCCGTCCTAACCTGCATAACCTCTTAAAGCTCGACAATAAAACCGGCGCGTCAGACGTTATCGCAAAGATGGGCTCTTTCGAAAAAGCGGTTCACCACGACGTTATTTCCTATCTGGATGTTCTTACCTCCGGTGCGATTCCGCCGAATCCCTCCGAGCTGATTGGCTCGCCGTATTTTGCCGAGCTTCTCAAGAAGGCAAAGGAGGAGTATGACTACGTGATTATGGATACTCCGCCTCTCGGCGTCGTTGCGGATACGCTGCTTTTAAAGGATTTTGTCGCAGGCTACGTGCTTGTTGTCCGTGAGAAGGTCACGACTCACGGCGATATTGAGAACGCCCTGCAAAATGTCCGCCTTGCCGATTCCAAGGTGCTGGGCTTTTTGAAGGTCGGCTGCTCAACGCGCGGCAAGGGCTATAAAAGCCGTAAATACAACTATAATTACAACAATTATTATTATAGCAGATAACTATCCGGCAGCTTCTCTTCGCGGAGAAGCTGCTTATTTTTCGCTATAAGAATAAAAAGCACAAGGACTTGCTTGTTATAATTCCTCTGAAGAACTATAAGCTGCCGTAACACCCCAATATCATCACGATTGATTAATTTTTTGTAATATTCGCATGGTTTTATTGACTTTTTGTTAAGAAGTCTGTATAATTAGCATGTTGTGATAGAATGACTATGTTGTGCCATTATCCCCTTCATGCACAAGATATGGCGCTCTGTGGTTATTCTTTTGAGAAAAAATATGGAGGTTCAAGGCATGAAAAGAATTCCCAAGCCTGTATTCTTCATCGTTGCGCTCCTTATCCTGCTTTTCGCCTGTTCGGCATTTTTCGGCGTAAAGTATTATGAGGGCGACGTCCAGCAGACCGCAATTAAGGGTCTGTCGGATATCCGGTGGGGAATAGACATCCGCGGCGGCGTCGAGGCGACCTTTAAGCCCGACGAGATGATTTCCGGCTCTGACGGCGACACAGCGACGTCGGACTCTGAGAACGCGGATGGTGAAAACACAGAAATTACGAACGAGCAGATCGATTCTGCCAAGTCGATTATTGAGACCCGTATGGTAAGCCAGGGTATCACCGACTACGAGCTGTACTCCGACTACGGTTCAAAGCGTATTATCGTGCGCTTCCCGTGGAAAGAGGACGAAACCGATTTTGACCCGGTCAACGCTGTTGATGAGCTTGCCGCGACCGCGCACCTTTCCTTCCGCAATCCGAGCGGCGAAGAGGTCATGGACGGTTCCGCGGTTAAATCCGCCGCCGCGCGCGTCAATCAGGAAAACGGCGAGTATCTCGTCCTCCTCGAGCTGAACAACGAGGGCAAGGAGATTTTCTCCAACGTAACCGAGGAGTATCTGAATCAGGCAATCTCCATCTACATGGATGACACCCTGCTGTCCGCTCCGACCGTTCAGGCGCATATTACCGACGGCTCCGCTCAGATTACCGGTAACTTCACCGCTGAGGAAGCGACAAAGCTCGCGAACCAGATCAACGGCGGTGCGTTACCCTTTACGCTGACCGTATCCTCCTACAGCGGTATCAGCCCGACCCTCGGTCAGAACTCTTTGACCGCGATGGGCTATGCGGGCATTATCGCGTTCATCCTGATTGCGCTGTTCATGATTATCCGCTACCGCGTACCCGGCTTTGTCGCCGTTATCGCGCTGATCGGACAGGTAGCGCTGTCGATTGCGGCGGTTACCCGCTATTTCGGCGTATTCAACTCCTTCACCATGACTCTGCCCGGTATCGCCGGTCTGATTCTTTCGATCGGTATGGGTGTTGACGCGAACATCATCACCGCCGAGCGTATCAAGGAAGAGTTCAGAAGCGGCAAGACCCTCGACTCCGCGATTGAAAAGGGTACGAAGAATTCCCTCTCCGCGATTGTCGACGGTAACATGACCGTTGTCATTGTATCTATCATTCTGCTGTTGGTATTCGGACCGAGCAACATCCTCTCCTTCATCTTCGGCGAGTCCACAACAGGTACCATCTACGCCTTCGGTTATACCCTCCTGATGGGTACGATCTCCAACTTTATCATGGGCGTATGGCTCTCGCGCGTCATGCTCAAGAGCATCGTCGGCATCAAGTGCATGCGTAAAAAATGGTTGTTTGGAGGTGCCGGAGAATGAAAAAGACTATGAACTTTGTCGGCAAGAGCAAAATTTTCTACGGAATCTCTCTCTCCATTATCGCAATCGGTTTGATTTGCAATATTATTTTCGGCGCCACACTGGACATCCAGTTCAGAGGCGGTACCGTTATCTCCTACAGCTTTGTCGGTGAAATCGACGAGGAAGCGCTGCGGGATACCATCCAGAAGGCGACCCCTGAGAACACGGTTTCCTTTACCGTCACCAAGGATATTATGAATAATACCGAGGATGAAGACGCTTATGCAATCTCGGTTGAGTTCTCCGGCAACGAGAGCATTGAAACCGACCTGCAGAAGTCGATTACCGCAACCCTTCAGGACGCCTTCCCCGATAACAACTTCGAGTATCAGGAGACGACCTCTGTCGAGGCTTCGATGGGCTTCAGCTTCCTGCTCAAGTGTCTGACCGCGGTAGCGATTGCATCTGTTCTGATGGTTCTCTATGTAACCCTCCGCTTCAAGCGTATCGGCGGTCTGTCCGCCGGCGTGATGGCGCTGGTTGCCCTGTTCCACGATGTTGCGATGATTTACTTTATGTATGTCATCTTCCATATGCCGATTGACTCGAACTTCATCGCTGTTGTTCTGATGATTCTCGGTTACTCTCTGAACGATACCATCGTTATCTACGACCGCGTCCGTGAGGAACGCCGACTTGCAGGCAGAGATGCAGATCTTGCCGATGTATTCAACAAGAGTGCGACTGCGGTTATGCCGCGTACTATCGCGACCTCTATCACGACCCTTGTCGCTATCGGCACCGTCTATGTTGTTGCGGTTATCTATAACCTCGGCTCCGTACAGGCTTTCGCGCTGCCGATGATGATTGGTATTGTTTCCGGCTGCTACAGCTCCCTGTGTATCGCAGGTCCTCTGTGGGTCGCATGGAACACACGCAAGTCAAAGAAAGCTTAATTATAACTTCACGCAATATAAAACGCCGCTGTTTTCAGCGGCGTTTTTGTTATACAAATTCATTAAAAAATATTCCCCAGCCTCGGCGAACGAAGCTCCGACAGCGCCAGAATCCGTCGCTTTGTCTGCGCCGATAACGCCAGATAATCCGCAGTATTGCCTGTCTGTGCATATCTTCTCAGGGCTGCGAGGTCGTTGCCGATGGCGTTGATATCGCTGTGGAACGAAAAGCTTTTCAGAATTTCCTTATCCTCGTTAAAGCGGTGGTCAAGCCGTTCGGTAATGGACTGCGCCTCATAAGCGTCGTTATCCTCCATACACGCGTCGGCGTCATTGAGCATTTCCGTGTAAATCCTTGCGGCGGACGCGGTATAAAGATACTCGACGCCGCCGATAATCAGTGAAACGGCAATCAGCCCCACTGCAATCCATCCGCGTTTCATTCTGATTTTTCCTCCTTTTTATCCAGCTCATCCAATTCATCCTTCAAATCCGCGCTGTCCATACCGTCGTTCTGCAAATCTTCAGCCTTCAGAATACTCAGACTGCCGTTCGGCTCGATGATACCGTACTTGATTTCCGCGGGGCTTGAGAACTGCTGCTGCCGCAGGAGCGAGTAGATGTCCTCGTCGCTGATTCTCAGCCGCTTCAGCTCCTCCTCAACGATTTTTCCGTCGCGGATGACGATAATCGGATGACCGCATATTATTCCGCGCGCCTTTCTGCTTTTCAGCATAACCAAGGATACGATGATTTCGATTGCCGCCAGCATCAGCACGGGGATGATACCCGACAGCAGCGGACGCTCGGGATTCTCCAGCGGGAGAGAGGCTATCTCCGAGATAATCATCGTGATGACCAGCTCTGAGGTCTGCATATCGCTGACCTGACGCTTACCCATCAGCCGCACGGCAAAGGTGACGATGAAGTATATCAGCAGCGTCCGAATGATGATTGTCAGCATTGTTATCACTTCCTGTATGACAGCGCGGAAGAAGGTTTCCGCGCCGCAGAATTTCTTCTTTTTGATATTCGATTCTATTCTTTGCGCATAATTTGTTTTTATACGAAAATTATAGTGATTTTGTACGAAAATCAGGTATGCGATTTTTGCATAAAAAAGTGCATATTTCTTTTAAGGTATTATGAATAAGCTCAAATGGAGTATAATACATTATGTATGAGTATAAGTGGTTTTGCGCCGAAAATCAGCGCGACCGAAATCATTCAGAAAGAAGGCTTACTATGAGCACCAGCCCGTATCATGTTACCTTAAAAAGCTTTATTGATGAGATTGGACTTGACAGCTATTATATGCCGGTTGACCCCGAAGAAGTTTTCATTGACGCGCCGGATATCGACCGTCCGGGTCTGGAGCTGGTAGGTTATCTGAAATATTACGCCAGCAACTATGTGATTGTCCTCGGCTTGACCGAGATGTCCTTCCTTGAAAGCGAGACCGAAGAGAAGCAGCGCGAGCATCTGGAGCCGCTGTTTAAAGAAAAGCCGCCCGTTGTCGTTGTCGCGCGCGGACTGGAGCCCTTGCCCGTGATGAAGGAGCTGGCGCATAAGTACAGCGTGCCGATTCTCACGACCACCGACACCACCTCGGCTGCCACCGCCGCAATGGTATCCTACCTCAACGTCGAGCTTGCACCGCGCATTACGCGCCACGGCGTACTGGTCGAGGTATACGGCGAAGGCTGTCTGATTATCGGCGACAGCGGCGTCGGTAAATCCGAGACCGCTATCGAGTTGATTAAGCGCGGTCACCGCCTGATTGCCGACGACGCGGTAGAAATCAAGCGCGTGTCAAAGAAATCGCTGATTGGCTCTTCTCCCGAGAATATCCGCCACTTTATCGAGCTGCGCGGTATCGGCATCATCAACGCCCGCCGTATCTTCGGTATCGGCGCGGTCAAGGTCAGCGAAAAGATTGACCTTGTTATCAACCTCGAGCTGTGGAATTCCAAGAAGGTCTACGACCGCATGGGCATGGACAACGAGTATATGGAAATCCTCGGTCTGGAGGTTCCCGTCGTTACCATTCCCGTCAAGCCCGGCCGCAACCTCGCCGTCATTATCGAGGTCGCCGCCATGAACCACCGCCAGAAGAAGATGGGCTATAACGGCGCGCAGGAGCTTCTCGCGAACCTCGGCATGGACATCAGCCCCGAGGATATCAGCAAAAAGCGCATCGACACCAACTGGTAAGTAAACAGATAACAGACAGCAGATAATAGTTAACAGATAATAGTTAACAGATTGATATTAGAGCAACTATGAATCAACTCATTGACTTTTTGCAGCAGCATGATATTGAATATAAAGCCGGCGAGCCGATGAAGGCGCATACCACCTTTAAAATCGGCGGCGCGGCGGATGTGATGATTACCGTCCGCAGCGTTGACGAATTGCGCCTTGCGACAGCCGCCTGCCGCGAGAACAACATTCCCGTGATGATTCTCGGCAAAGGCTCCAATCTTCTGGTGTCCGACGACGGAATCGAGGGCGCGGTGATTGCGCTCGACGGCGATTTTAAGGAGATTACCGTCGACGGCGATACCATCACCTGCGGCACGGGCGTGAGCCTTTCCAAGCTCTGCACCGTCGCTTTGGAAAACGGTTTGTCGGGGCTGGAATTCGCCTACGGGATTCCCGGCACGGTCGGCGGCGCGGTATATATGAACGCGGGCGCTTACGGCGGCGAGACCAAGGACGTCTGCTTCGAGGCGACCTACCTAAGTCCCGATGGTAAAACCGGCGTCTGTTCCGCCGGGGAGCTTGACTTTTCCTACCGCCACAGTATTTTTAAGACCAACAGCAATATAATTCTTTTTGCGAAATATAAATTAACACCCGACAGTAAGGACGCAATCAAGGCGCGCATGGATGATTACATGAACCGCCGCCGCACCAAGCAGCCGCTGGAATATCCCTCCGCGGGCTCGGTGTTCAAGCGTCCCAAGGGCGCCTTTGCCGGCACTCTGATTGAGCAGTGCGGCTTAAAGGGGAAGAAGGTCGGCGGCGCTCAGGTCAGCGAAAAGCACGCGGGCTTCATTATCAACGCGGGCAACGCGACCTGCGACGACGTGATGAACCTCGTGAAGCTGGTTCAGGATACCGTCAGGGATGAAACAGGATATTTTCTCGAATGTGAGATTATCCGCACGGGGAGGCAGCGATGGAATTTGTGATTCTGACCGGACTCTCCGGCGCGGGCAAGACCAACGCCCTCCACGCGATGGAGGATATCGGCTTTTATTGCGTCGATAATCTGCCTCCGCTCCTGCTCGATACCTTCTATGACCTCTGCGAGAATTCCACCGATAGCCGCTTGAAGCGTGTCGCGGTCGTCGCCGATGCGCGTTCGGGCGAGATGTTCGCCGATATTGCGGACGTACTGCGGAAGGCGAAGCTTGACGGCAAGCACTTCAAGATTCTGTTTCTGGACGCGAAGCTCGATACTCTGGTCATTCGCTATAAGGAAACCCGCCGTAAGCACCCGCTGATCGGCGAGATGGTTTCCGGCTCGGTTGAAGAAGCGGCTGAGCTGGAGGACGAGCTGATGAAGCCTGTCCGTGAAATGTCCGACTACGTGATCGACACGACCTATATGAATCCCACCCAGCTCAAGGAGCGCGTCACCACCCTGTTCATGGGCGATATCAGCGATTCTCTGCTCGTTACCTGTATGTCCTTCGGCTTCAAGTACGGCATCCCGATGGAGGCGGATTTGATTTTTGACGTCCGCTGTCTGCCGAATCCCTTTTATGTACCCGGGCTGAAAATGCTCACGGGTCTTGACGAAGCAGTCGTGGATTATATTATGGGCTATGATGTCAGCGGACAGTTTATGCAGAAGATGTACGATTTTATCGACTTTACGCTCCCGCTGTATAAGCAGGAGGGTAAGAGCGAGGTCGTTATCGGTATCGGATGTACGGGCGGTAAGCACCGCTCCGTCACCGTCGCCCGGCTGCTCAATACCCACCTCGTCGAGCTAAATCAAAAATCCGCCACCCACCACAGAGATATCTGGAAAGCCTGATTTCTTTAAGAACTACCAACTATCAACGACCAACTACCGACTGTTAATACAATGTCCTTTTCAACCGATACCAAACGTGAGATGTGTCAAAAGCTCTCGACCCGCGTACCGCTGCAGCACGCCGAGCTGTACGCCATGCTGGTGCTGGGGCGCAGCTTTACCGCCGACAGCATCGTTTTCAAAACCGAGAACGAGAACACCTTCTCACATTTCATTTTTTTACTGAATAAGCTGTTCAAGCCGGAATTCGAGGTTGTCGCCCCGATGCGCGGTGAGAGCGGCAGGAATAAAACCTATACCGTTACCCTGACCTCGCCCGGTGACTGCCGCCGTATTTTTGAGTATTACGGACACGATAGCCGCGAGGTGAATCTCCGCGTCAACCGCGCAAATATCGAGGACGAGGAGCAGCAGCGCGCCTTTGTGCGCGGCGCATTTCTCGCTTGCGGCTCCGTCACCGACCCCGACAAGGGCTACCACCTCGAGTTTGCCGTCAGCTACCGCAATCTCTGCATGGATATCTGCCGTATCGTGCGCGAGATTCAGGATTGCAGCGTCGCCATCAAAATGCTGTCCCGCGGCGGCACGTATATCGCCTATGTCAAGGACAGCGAGCAGATTACCGACCTGCTGACCTATATGGGCGCGGTGAACGCCGCGATGAATATTATGGGCACGAAGATGCTCAAGCAGGTGCGGAATTCCGCGAACCGCCGCGCCAATTCCGAGATTGCGAATCTGCAAAAGACCGCGTCCGCATCCGCCGCGCAAATCAAAGCAATCAAGCGGCTGAAAAAATCGGGTAAGTACAACCTTTTGCCCGACGAGCTGAAAACCGTCGCCGCCCTGCGGTACGACTATCCCGAGCTGACCCTCCGTCAACTCGGCGAGATGCTTGACCCGCCGATTTCCCGCAGCGGCGTTAATCACCGGCTGGAAAAAATCATCCGCTTTGCTGAGGATGAATCCGTGAAAGAGGAACACCATGACTGATTCAAAGAAAGAGAAAATGAATATCACCTTCGAAGAAGCGCTCGCAGAAATGGAAAAAGCCGTCACTAAGCTCGAAGAACCCTCGCTGAGCTTTAGCGACAGCCTTGATACCTACGAGCATTTCGCTGAATTGTATACCTATTGTCAGGAGCAGCTGAACAGCGGACAAAAGCGGATTATGGACATCGACGAGCGTATCCGCGAGCTGAGTCCAAAGTCTGAAGAGGAAGAGGAGGACGAGGAATGAAGGATTATCTTCCGATGATTGACAAAGCCCTTTCCTCTTATATTCCGCGCGGAGAATACCGCGAGCAGCAGCTGATTAACGCCGCCGAGTATTCCCTGAAGCTCCCCGGTAAACGCGTCCGTCCTGCGCTGACGCTCGCGTTCTGTGAGCTGTGCGGGGGAGAGGCGGAGAAGGCGCTGCCCTTTGCCTGCGCGGTCGAAATGATTCATACCTATTCGCTGATTCACGACGATTTGCCCTGTATGGATAACGACGATTTCCGCCGCGGAAAGCCCTCTAACCATAAGGTTTACGGCGAGGATATCGCGCTTCTCGCGGGCGACGCGCTCCAGAGCATGGCATATACCACGATGCTTTCTGCCGACGCGGTCGCCGCCGCCGGCGCTGAGAACGCCGCGAAAGCCGCGCGCGTGCTTGCCGAAAAATCAGGACTTCTCGGCATGGTCGGCGGTCAGACCATCGACCTTATGAGCGAGGGCAGG
>CAJONB010000027.1:0-1271 GCA_905235715.1 uncultured Ruminococcus sp.
ACCTGACCGCTCTCAGTGAGTACGGCGAGCGACGACGTCAACGAAGTATTGCGGAAATCAGACCGTTAAGATTGTCTACCTTTTATTTGAGTTTAGTATCAATACCGCGTGACTGCCGCATAGGAGTAACAATGGCAAATTACGATACATCTATTGATATACCGGTTCTGCCGCTGAGGGGCGTTGTTGTGTTTCCGGGCATGATGCTCAATTTTGACGTCAGCCGCAAGCGCAGCAAGAAGGCGCTCGACCTCGCGATGAAGGGCGACCAGTTGATTTTTCTGACCGCCCAGATTGACCCCGGCATTAACGAACCGACCTTTGACGACGTTTACAAGGTGGGCGTTGTCTGCAAAATCGCCCAGATATTGAAGGAGGGCGAAAAATCCACCCGCGTGGTGGTCGAGGGCTTGTACCGCGCGGTGATTCTCAGCTCTGTTGAGAATGACGCGTGTATGTACGCGTCGGTCGCGCGCTACGCGAACCGCCGCACCCGCGTCACGACGACCCGCGACCTCGCGCTCATGCGCTCTCTGAAAGCGACCTTTGAAAAATACATGGAGCTGACTCCGAAGCTCCCGACGGATATCCTCTTTAAAATCGGACTCACAAACGAGCCGGAGGATTTGGCGGATTTCGTCGCGGCTAACGTCATGCTCGACGCGGAGGTCAAGCAGCTTTTACTGGAGACGGTTTCTGTTTCCGACAGGCTGGAGCTGCTGATTGACGCGCTGCAGAACGAAATCTTCATCCTCTCCGCCGAGCAGGAAATCATGGAGAAGGCGAAGGACAGAATCGACCGCAGCCAGCGGGACTTCTTCCTGCGCGAGCAGATGAACGTCATTAAGGAGGAGCTCGGCGAGGACGGCGAGTTTTCCGACATCGACGAGATAAGGAAGAAGATTGCCGACCGGAAGCTGCCGGAGGAAGCGGAGCAGACGCTCCTGAAGGAATGCTCCAAGCTCGAACGCCTGCCGTTCGGCAGCAACGAATCCAGCGTGATTGAAACCTACATAGACACCTGCCTTGAGCTGCCGTGGAATGAAAAGACGGAGGAAAAAATCGACATCGCTGCCGTGCAGCAGCAGCTTGACCGCGACCACTACGGTCTGAAAAAGGTAAAGGAGCGCATTGTCGAGCAGCTTGCCGTGCGACAGCTCAGCGATAAGGCAAAGGGTCAGATCATCTGTCTGGTAGGCCCTCCCGGCGTGGGCAAGACCTCCATCGCCGTGAGTATCGGCGACGCAATCGGCAGAAAAAGCCGCCGTATC
>CAJONB010000027.1:1278-15798 GCA_905235715.1 uncultured Ruminococcus sp.
AATCCGCGGTCACCGCCGCACCTATATCGCTTCGATGCCCGGCAGAATCATCGCCGCCGTGAAGCAATGCGGCGTGAACAATCCCCTGCTGATTCTCGACGAGGTGGACAAGCTGTCCGCCGACTACAAGGGCGACCCGACCTCCGCGCTGCTGGAGGTTCTCGACAGCGAGCAGAACGCGGAGTTTGTCGACCACTATATCGATATGCCGTTTGATTTGAGCGACGTCATGTTCATCACCACCGCTAACGACGCCGACGCGATTCCCGCGCCGCTTTTGGACAGGATGGACGTGATTGAGCTGCCGTCCTATACCCGCGCCGAGAAGTTTCAGATTGCGAAAAGGCACCTGCTGCCTAAGCAGATGAAGCTGTGCGGAATCAAACGAAAAAATTTCCGTATCACCGACAAGGGCATCTACGCGGTGATTGATTACTATACCAAAGAGGCGGGCGTGCGTAATCTCGAACGCGAGCTGACCGCCGTGCTGAGAAAGGCGGCTGTGCAGATCCTCGCCGACCCCGAGACCGTTGTCAGGGTGAATGATAAGAATATCGGCGATTTCCTCGGCGTGAAGAAGTACCTCGACGACGTAGCGGCGAAAAAGCCCGAGGTCGGCATGGTCAACGGACTTGCGTGGACTGCCGTCGGCGGCACGCTGCTGCCGCTGGAATGTGCCGTGATGAAGGGCAGCGGAAAGCTGGAGCTGACCGGCTCGCTCGGCGACGTTATGCAGGAAAGCGCAAAGGCGGCGATTACCGCAATCCGTACCCGCGCTGAAAAATATAATATCGACCCCGAATTTTACAGCCGTTATGATATCCACATCCACGCGCCCGAGGGCGCTGTGCCGAAGGACGGACCCTCTGCGGGCGTGACGATGGCGACGGCGCTGTATTCGGCGCTGACCCTCAGCCCCGTGCGGGCGGACTTTGCGATGACGGGCGAAATCACCATCAGCGGCAAGGTGCTGGCAATCGGCGGCTTAAAGGAAAAGACGATGGCGGCGTATAAGGCGGGCATCAAAAATGTGATTATCCCGAAGGAAAACGAGCGCGACCTTGCGGAGCTTGACGAAGAAATCCGCGGGGGGCTGACCTTCTATCCTGTCGAACGGGTGGACGAGGTGCTGAGCCTCGCGACCCTGCCCGCGAAGAAGGTCGAGAAGAATATCGGCGCGATTATGAAGCCGAAGAAGCCGGCAAAGCGCGTTGAAGTCGCGCAGTAAGGAGTAGCTATGCTGAACGTAGAATTCACCTATTCCGCCGGACTGTCAAGCCAGCTGCGACCCGACGACCGCCCCGACGTGGTATTTTCGGGACGCTCGAACGTCGGCAAATCGTCGCTGATTAATAAGCTGTGCAATCGCAAATCGCTTGCGCGCGTCAGCTCAAAGCCCGGAAAAACCGCGACCATCAATTTCTTTGACGGCAGGGACTTCAACCTTGTCGACCTGCCCGGCTACGGCTACGCCAAGGTCAGCAAGGCGGAAAAGCTGAGATGGGCGGAGCTGGTCGAGGGTTATTTTGCCGCCGGCCGCGATATTGCGCTGGTGGTGCAGATTATTGATATGCGTCACAAGCCGACCGCCGACGATATGGACATGATTCGCTTTCTTTATGACAGCGGGATTCCGTTCATCATCGTCATGACCAAGTCGGACAAGCTCAATAAGAGCGAATATCAAGCGCAGCTTGAACAGATTTCCGCAATGATGGCGGAGTTTGATAACACCGGTCTGTACCCGTTTTCCGCGCTGAACGGAAGCGGGGCAGAGGCGATTGAAAGCGCAATCAGAAGCGCTGTCGGAAAGTAAGAATCAAGTGCAGACGGCTTTACCGCCGCTCACTCAGATCAAGGGAGGTATATATGGAAAAAACACCGTTTTTGACAAAGGAAATGGCAGAGAATATTATCAAAGATATCCCCACGCCGTTCCATGTCTATGATGAAAAGGGAATTCGCGAGAACTGCAGAAGGCTGAACAAGGCGTTCTCGTGGAACAAGGGCTTCAAGGAGTATTTCGCCGTCAAGGCGACCCCGAATCCCTATCTGTTACAGATTTTCAAGGAAGAGGGCTGCGGCGTTGACTGCTCGTCGCTGACCGAGCTGGTCATGAGCGAGGCGTGCGGCTTCAAGGGCTCTGACATCATGTTCTCGTCCAACGTCACCCCCGTGGAGGATATGCAAAAGGCGTATGAACTCGGCGCGTACATCAACCTTGACGATATTAACTTTGTGCCGTTTATCGAGCGCGTCTGCGGCGTTCCCGAGACCGTTTGCTGCCGTTACAATCCCGGCGGTGTGTTTGAGCTTGCCGCTTCCAGAACCGGCGTCCAGGTCATGGACAACCCCGGCGAGGCAAAGTACGGCATGACCGAGGATCAGATGGCGGAGGCGTTTCTCCGTTTGAAGGAGGACGGCGCAAAGCATTTCGGCATCCACGCGTTTTTGGCTTCCAACACGGTTTCCAACGACTACTATGCCGAGCTGAGCGCGATTCTGTTCCGCCTTGCGGTACGGCTTTCCAAGCGCTGCGGCGTGCATATCGCCTTCATCAACCTGTCCGGCGGCGTCGGCGTGGATTACCACCCCGAGGAACCCGGCGCGGATATTATGGAAATCGGCGAGCTTGTCCGTCAGAAATATGAAGAAATCCTCGCCCCCGAGGGCATGGACGATATCGCTATCTTCGCGGAGCTGGGCAGATATATGATGGCTCCCTACGGCGCGCTGGTTGCGAAGTGCCTGCACACCAAGCACATCTACAAGGATTATATCGGTCTGGACGCGTGCGCCGCGAACCTGATGCGTCCCGCGATGTACGGCTCTTATCATCATATCACCGTGCTGGGCAAGGAGAATCAGCCCTGCGACCACAAGTATGATGTGACAGGCGGCTTGTGCGAGAACAATGATAAATTTGCGATCGACCGTATGCTGCCGGAGATTGTGCCCGATGATATCATTTATATCCACGATACGGGCGCGCACGGCTTTTCGATGGGCTATAACTATAACGGAAAGCTCCGCTCGGCAGAGGTTCTCTTAAAAGAGGACGGCTCCCATCAGCTGATTCGCCGCGCTGAAACGATGGACGATTATTTCGCGACCTTCGATTTCACACCGTTCAGATTTGATACAAAATAATTCTTCTATAGAAATATAAATAATTCGAATAAAGAATAAACCGCTGAGAACCCTCGGCGGTTTATGAATGTGAATGAAACGTAGCGTGTGAGGCTTTGTTTAGATAACAGATAACAGTTAACAGATAACAGATAACAGATAACAGATAACAGTTGAGGGCGGGCTCTGCCCGCACCCGATTTCTATTAACTTTCAACTACCAACTACCAACCACCAACCACCAACTACCAACCACCAACCACCAACTACCAACTACCAACCACCAACCACCAACCACCAACTACCAACTACCAACCACCAACCGCCAACTACCAATTGCCCTTGAAAACACGCAATCATCGAACAAAATTCTATTTACCTATTGACAAGGTAGGTAAATAACGATATAATAAATTCTACAGAAAGGACGTATCATATATGAAGATTTATGCGGATAATGCCGCGACAACAAAAATGAGTAAGCCGGCAATCGATACGATGCTTGACTATATGGAAAACTACTACGGCAACCCCTCCAGTCTTTATGAGCTAGGTCAGCGCGCAAAGGAAAAGCTGGAAGAAGCGCGTGCCGAGGTTGCCCGCATCATCAACGCCCAGCCGAGGGAAATCATCTTCACCTCCGGCGGCAGCGAGGCGGATAACCAGGCGCTGCTTTCCGCCGCCGAATACGGCAGGCGCAAGGGCAAGCTGCACATTATCTCTACCGCAATCGAGCACCACGCGATTCTCCACACGCTGAGAAAGCTCGAGAAGCAGGGCTTTGAGGTCACGCTTTTGCCGGTTGACGAAAGCGGAATCGTCAAGGCGCAGGACGTCGAAAACGCGATTCGCGAGGACACCGCGCTCGTGACCGTGATGACGGTCAACAACGAAATCGGTACCATCCAGCCGGTTGCGGAAATCGGCGCTGTCTGCCGCAGGCACGGCGTGATTTTCCACACCGACGCGGTTCAGGCAGTCGGTCATCTGCCGGTTGACGTTGAGGCGATGCAGGTGGATATGCTGTCGGCGTCGGCGCATAAGTTCCACGGCCCCAAGGGCGTTGGCTTTCTGTATGTCAAAAAGGGCATGCCGCTTTCCAACCTGATTGAGGGCGGCGCGCAGGAGAGAGGAAAGCGCGCAGGCACCGAGAATGTCGCGGGTATCGGCGCAATGGTTGCGGCGCTGAAGGAATCGGTTGACAAGATGGACGAGGTCAAGGCGCGCATTACGCCTGTACGCGACCATTTGATTCAGGGCTTGTCTGAGATACCGCATTGTGCGCTCAACGGCGACCCCGGCAGGCGGGTATACAGCAACGTCAACTTCTGCTTTGAGGGAATCGAGGGCGAATCGCTTTTGATGCTGCTCGATCAGAAGGGTATCAGCGCCTCCTCGGGAAGCGCCTGTACCTCAGGCTCGCTCGACCCCAGCCATGTCCTCCTCGCAATCGGACGTGTGCATGACGTCGCTCACGGCTCGCTGCGGCTGAGCCTCGGCGATGACGCGACCATCGAGGAAGCCGATTATATTATCGAAGCAACAAAGGAAGTCGTCGCCTATCTGCGCGGATTCTCTCCCGTATGGCGCGATTTGACCACAGGCAAAAAACCGTTTATTTTATAAGGAGGCAAGCTATGGCTTTATATAGTGACAAGGTAATGGATCATTTTCTGCACCCCCGTAATGTCGGTGTGATTGAAGACGCTGACGGCGTCGGCGAAGTCGGCAACGCAAAGTGCGGAGATATTATGAAAATGTATCTCAAAATTGATGATGATAAGGTGATCCAGGACGTTAAGTTCGAGACCTTTGGATGTGCTAGCGCGATCGCGTCCAGCTCTATGGCGACGGAAATGATTAAGGGTCAGCCTGTCGACCGGGCGCTTGAGCTGACGAACAAGGCGGTCGCAGAGGCTCTGGACGGACTGCCGGATTACAAGATGCACTGTTCTGTCCTCGCCCAGGAAGCTATCCATTCCGCGATTGAGGATTATCAGAATAAAGAGAAAGAGAAATAAGAATAGAAAAACGAACTCCGTTCAGTATTCCTGAGCGGAGTTTTTTGTTTTGTAGGAACGTCCCTACTACCAACCACCAACCACCAACTACAAATAAAGCCCGCGCTGTCACGGGGTGCGGCAGCGCGGGGTGTTTCTCGTTTCAGTATATTATTGCGGGGTGTTTCCGTCGTCGGAGTCGGAGCTTTCGCCGGTGGCTTCCGCTTCATTTCCGTCGTCGTTTGTGTTTACGGTTCCATTCGCTTTTGCCTTTTTCTTATGTACGACAAGAACGATAATCAAGATAATCAGGATAATCAGAACGATGATGATCGCGACAATCCAGAATACAGGAATGACAGTTTTTGCGGTGGAGTCAGCAGCGGCGGGTTTTACGGTTTCCGTGATTGCGGGTATCGGTTCGGGCTCGGAAGGCTCGTATGCGGAGGGATCCTTATAGAACTTTGTGATATCCTCGGAGATGGTTTTTAAATCAAATATGTTAGTGTAGTCGGCGGGGATACCAACCTCTGCCATACCCGGCGTTACTAAATAGAAATTCGGTACAGCGCCTTTGTCCGGGTCGCCGCCGTCTGAGCGCTTATATGTTATCGGGCCGGAAATCGCGTAGAGTCCTGCCTCGGGCATGGTGAGCATCGATACCATGCAGGCACCGCCTCCGCTGGTTTCGCCGAGAGTGGGGATGCTGTTGTCCTGTGCCACGCACGGAAGCATATTCGCACTGGAGAATGAGACGGTAGAGGTGAGAATTCCGAAGTTGAAGTCGTAGACGGTTTCTTTGTCCTTGTCGTCAAATTTGCCGTCGAGGTTGATATCAACTTTATTTGTTGTACGAAAGACATTGTTGCTGTTGGTATTGATTTGCGTCGTGGTGTATTCGTTCTGCTTTGTCATGACAGCCATCATATAGGTAACGACGTCCGCTGAGCCGCCTGTGTTGCATGACAGGTCAATGACGAAATTCTTGATGCCATTGTCTTTTGCGTAGTCGAGCGACCACTTGAACTCGTCGACGGAGCTGTCCCAGAATTCGTCAAAAATGTAGACGCCCGTGTCGCCGTCCTGCAGGAACAGCGCTTTGTCCCATGCCTTGACGACGGTATATTTTTCGAGGGAGGCTGTCTTGACTGCCTCGATCTCCGCGGAAGCATTCATACCGACCATCGATTTTGCTGCCATCGCCAACAGATTTTCGTCCTTCTGAACCAGCTCTTGTACCTTTTTGGTGATATTGATGCTCTCCGATTTTTCCGACGCTTGGACAATACCGGCGCTCAATGCGGTGTGACCGCCGTCGTTGAGATACAAGTCAAGAATAATCAGAGCCTCAAAGAAATCCTCCATGCTTTCGCTGTTGAGCAGCTTCTTGATTTGCTTTGTCGTATCATCGTAGGTTTCGAGCGTTTTGTCAAAGCCGTTCTCGCGGATGCTGTCCGCCAGCATACATTTTGACGGCGCGCCGTAGAGGTTGTCAAAGACAAAGCACAGCTCATTATAGGTATAATCAATCAGATTTTTGTCGCGCTTTTCTGCACTGTAGCGTTCATAATCCTCATAATATTTCTTTTCGTCCATTACCTTAATGAAGTAAATTTCGCCGTTGATGTACTGGGCGGCAAAGTAGGTAGTGCAGAAAATATCGGAGACGGTCGTCAGCGGGAAATAGACATTACCGTCGTCGGCGAGCAGATCGATTCCGTAAGCGCTGAGATCATAGGTGATGGGCTTCGGGTCGCTGACGTACTCGAGATCGTTATTGTCGTCGAGGAATTTTGACTGTGCTTTTTCCATCGGCGGATTTGCGTCTTTCATCATGACGGTCTCATAATCGTCAAAGGTAACGGTGTCCTTTTCAACGTCGATTTTAAAGCTGCCGTTTTTGTTGCCGGCAGTGAAAACGCCGCCGGATTCTTTCTTAACGCTGAAGGGCTCCTTATAAATCGGCTTGAGGTAATCCGTCAGGCTGATGTAGGGGAGAGAGGGGTTATCCTCCTTGAACAGACAGGTAAGGGTAGTGGTGTCATCCTTGCTGAACAGATAGGCGGTTATCTCCTTTTTGGTGTAGGCGTCCTGTGCGGCGGACGCGGGGATGGCTGCTGCCGCCGCAAAAATGATGACGGCAAGCAGGGCGGATAAAAACTTTTTCATAATAATCCTCCTTATTTTTACAAATACAGCTGTATTTTAACACGGATGATTGCCGAAATCAAGGAAATTACGCATTTTATAAGAGAATCTAATTTTTAGTCATTAAATGAGAGGATAATTACAAAATGTCATTCAGAGGAGTGAAGCGACGAAGAATCTCAATGTGCTGAGTTTGCAAGTTTTCGTGTGATTTACGTGCGCGTTTTCATGCGCCTTATTGAAAATTACGGCCGCCTGTGTTACAATGAATGTCACTGACTGTACTGAGGGATGACTATGAACAAGGATTTTAAACGGGGAATGTACCACGGGCTGCCGATTATGCTCGGTTATCTGGGCGTATCGTTCGGCTTCGGTATTCTCGCGATACAAAAGAATCTGTTAATACTCGCGGCGGTGGGCATTTCGGTGACGAACCTCACCTCGGCGGGACAGGTCGCGGGCGTCGGCGTTATCGCTGCGGGCGGCTCGCTGATGGAAATGATACTCTGTCAAATCGTCATCAACCTGCGCTATTCACTGATGAGCCTGTCGCTGTCGCAGAAGCTCGACAAGAGCTATACCCTCCCGCACCGCCTGATTACCGCCTACGGTATTACGGACGAAATCTTCGCCCTTGCGGTTGCACAGCCCGAGCCGCTCAAGCCCGCCTATATGTACGGGCTGATATTCACGCCGTTCATCGGCTGGACGGCGGGTACCCTGCTCGGCGCGACGGCGGGGAATCTTCTGCCCGCGTCCGTGACGACGGCGATGTCGCTGATGCTGTACGGTATGTTCATCGCGATTATTTTGCCGCCCGCGAGGAAGGACCGCAAAATCTTTTTCGTCATCTTTCTGGCGGCGTGCTTCAGCGTTCTGCTGCGATTTCTCCTGCGCATCGGCGACGGCTTTGCTATCATTATCGCCGCCGTGCTTAGCTCGGTAATCACCGCTCTGCTGTTCCCTGTAGAGCAGAAGGAGGCGGGAGAGTGAGTATCGTTATATATATCGCCGTGATGGCGCTGACCACCTACCTGATACGCGCGATTCCCTTTGTCGCCGTGCGTGGGAAAATCAAGTCGCGGTTCTTTCAATCCGTGCTGTATTATATGCCCTACGCCGTGCTGAGCGCGATGACCTTCCCCGCGATTTTCTACGCGACGGGAGATATTTTGACCTCCTCTGCCGGCACGGTCGTCGCCCTGCTGATGGCGTATTTCAACCTCCCGCTGATTGCCGTAGCGCTCGGCTCGTCCGCCGCGGCGTTCCTGATGGATTTGATAATGAATTTGATAGTCGGTAGTTGGTAGTCGGTAGTCGGTAGTCGGTAGTTGGTAGTTGCAGGACGGTCGCTTCGCGAACGCTACATCGTAACGGAAACGATTTTGTCATCAAATTCATATTGAATCTTGCGGCAGAATATGGTATAATTGATTGAATTATAATGATAAGTCTGTGCTTTCCCATAACAGGCTTTCAGAAAGAGATAACGATGTCAGAATCAAAATGCAAATTAATCGTCATTGACGGGCTTGACGGCAGCGGCAAGGCGACCCAGACAAAACGCCTCTGTGAGCAGCTGACGGCGATGGGCTTCCGGGCGCGCACCCTGAGCTTTCCCGACTACGAAAGCGACGGCTCCGCGGCGGTACGGATGTACCTCGGCGGCAAGCTCGGCGACAGCCCCGACGATGTGAACGCCTACGCCGCGTCATCCTTCTATGCGGTCGACCGCGTTGTGTCCTACCTCAACAGCTGGGGAAAGGATTATCAGACCTACGACTATATCATCGCCGACCGGTATGTCACCTCGAACATCATCCACCAGATGTCAAAGCTCTGCGCGGATGAACGCGACGACTATATCGACTGGCTTTTTGACTTTGAATATCACCGCCTCGGCGTACCCGCGCCGGATATGGTGATTTTCCTTGACGTTGACCCCGCCGTCAGCCAACGGCTCATGCGCGGGCGTTACAACGGCGACGACAGTAAAAAGGACATCCACGAGAGCAACGTGCAGTATCTGATGACCTGCCGCGAGAGCGCGACCTACGCAATCGAAAAGCTCGGCTGGACTGTCATCAAATGCGACGCCGACAACGAAATGCGCACGGTTGAGGATATCGGCAACGAGCTGCTCGCCGTCATTCGGGAGCGGTTCCATGCTTGATTTCCGTCCCCCTGCGCTTTCCGACCGGCAGCGGATTGACAGCTTTGTGAAGAAAAGCGGTCAAATCGGCTGTGACGTCAGCTTTGTGAATACTTACTTGTGGCGCGAGCATTACAATATCCGCGTCGCCTTTACCGGCGACAGCTACTTTAAATGCTATCTGAATGACAGCGGCGTTGTTGCGGGCTATTCCTTCCCGATGACCTGCGGCGATATCCATAAGGCGATTGACACGGTTCTTGCCGACGCAAAGGAGCGCGGAATCAAGCCCGTCATCGGCTTGCTCAGCGATACCAATGCCGGCGTGATTCGACAGCTGTACGGCGACAGCGTCACCGTGAAAGAGGAGCGGAATGTGTTCGACTATGTGTATCGGCGCGAAAATCTCGCGAATCTCGCGGGCAAGAAGTATCACGCAAAGCGGAATCACCTGTCGCGGTTTTTCCGTGAGCATGATAATTATTCTATAGAAGAAATAAAAGAAGAGAACTTCGCCGACGTCCTGTCCGTTACCGGGCGCTGGCTCGACAGCGCGGACGATACGGGCGAGCTTTCAATCATCCGCGACGCGCTGGAGCATTTCGACGCGCTCGGAATGTTCGGACTGCTGCTGTATACGGACGGCAGACCTGTCGCGATGACCCTTGCGTCGAGCATCAACGACAGCGTGTGCGACGTGAATTTTGAGAAGGCGGTCGAAATCGACGAGGCGTATGCCGTTATCAACAACGCGCTGGCGAAGCATTGCGACAGCTTTACCCTGTTCAACCGCGAAGAGGATATGGGGCTGGAGGGACTGCGAAAATCCAAGCTTAGCTACCATCCCGATATCCTGCTCGCAAAAAGCACAGCGGTGTTTGATGTATAGTCGACAGTTGGTAGTTATTAGTTAGTAGTTATTAGTTAATAGTTAATAGAAATCGGGTGCAAGCAGCGCCAACCACCAACTAACAACTACCAACCACCAACTACCAACTAACATACGGAGGTTAAAATAATGTTTTACTGTTTTCTTGCAGACGGATTTGAAGAGACCGAGGCGCTGGCGCCTGTTGATATTCTGCGCAGAGCGGATATCGACGTTTGCACCGTCGGCGTGGGCGGCGATGTGATTCGCGGCGCGCATAATATTGATGTGACCGCCGATATTAATATTGACGATTTTGAGCTGAACGAGGATATCCGCGGCGTGATTCTTCCCGGCGGTATGCCCGGGGTCAAGAATCTCTATGCCGACGGGCGTGTTCTCGAGGCGGTGCGCTTTTGCGACAAGCACGGACTGTATGTCTGTGCGATTTGCGCCGCGCCGTCGATTCCCGGCAGACTCGGCTTGCTCGAGGGCAAAAGGGCGACCTGCTTCCCGGGCTTTGAAAACGAACTGAAGGACGCCGAGGTCACGGGCGCACGCACCGAGACGGACGGCAATGTGATAACGGCATGCGGCATGGGTGCGGCGACGGAATTTGCCCTTGCCTTGCTCAGCAAGATGAAAGGAGAAGCGGCGGCGGAAGAGATGCGCGCTGCGATACTGGCGAAATGATTAAGAAACAGAAGGACGACATCCGGGAAGAATACAAGGAGCGCAGACGGCAGATGCCCGCGGACGAGAAATTTCGCCGGGACGAGGCGATCTGCAAGGCGGCGGAGGGGCTCGTGAGCTTCCGCTATGCCGAATACGTCCTGCTCTACGCGGCTACGGCGGATGAGATCGACGTTTCCGCCATCGCAAAAGCGGCGTTCGCCAAGGGAAAGAAAGTGCTCTTCCCGCGCTGCGACCGCAAATCCCACACCATGACCTATCATGAGGTGAAATCCCTCGACGAACTTGTGGACGACGGCACGGGCTTCGGGATCCTCGAGCCGCCGGAGACGAATCCGGTGTACGACGCGGAGCACGAGACGGCGGGTGCGGTATGCTTTGTTCCGGGACTCGTGTATGACCGCGCGGGTTATCGGCTTGGCTATGGCAAGGGCTTCTATGACCGCTATCTGTCGGCGTTCTCCGGCTGCACCATCGGCGTGGTCTACTCCGATTACATTCTCCCCGAGGTGCCGCGCGGACGGTTTGACGTCACGGTGGACATCCTTCTGACCGAGAAGGGCGTCCGTGTCACCAAGGATGCCGGGAAATCCCGTCCCGGAAAGGGCTGATCTTGAAATCCGGCTTCAAAGCGACCGTCTTCGTGCCGGTTCTGCTGCTTGTGATCTTCGCCCTGATCCTCGCGTCAGGCTTGATTCCGGCGGAGACCCTCGGACTGACGGAAAATCCCTATCTCGCCGCCGTGGTGATCCAGCTTCTGATCTTCGCTGTTCCGTCCCTCTTCTGGTGTCGGATCCGCGGGAAGGAGTTCACCCCGAAGCTGCGGCTCAATCCCTTTCCCCCCTCCCAGCTTCTCTATCTCTGGCACGCGTTCGTGTTCATGACTTCGGTCGCCTTACTGATCTCGATGCTGATGTATCGGCTCTACCCGGATTCGTTCGCGGCTTCGTCGATGACGGAATACGCCTCGTTCGCGATGAACGACCGCGTGTTTGACGGACTCTACCTCGTCGTGGCGTTTGCCGTCCTGCCGGCGGTGACGGAGGAATTTCTCTTCCGCGGCATCGTGATCGGGGAATACGAGAGCCAGAGCGCGGCGATCGCAGTGATGGCTTCAGCAGCGCTGTTTGCCATGTCCCATTTCTCATGGGCACGCTTCCCGGTGTATTTCGCGGCTGGGATCGTGCTCGGCATGATCCTCTATACCACCCGTTCGGTGCTCGCGCCCATGCTGGTGCACACGGTCTACAACGCCGTGGTGCTCCTCGGAGAAAAATATATCCTGTACATCACGGACAAGCAGAACATCAGCATGCTCCTGCTCGTCCTCATCCTCTGCGCCGCGGCTCTTCTGTCCGGCATGCTGGCCTGTTTCGAGGCGCAGAATATCTATCGGGGGTATGCCGAGGCGAACGTCCCTTCCGCTTATCAGAGGGACGCGGACGGACGAAGCGCGTTCGCCCACATCGCCGAAGTCTTCTTCTCCCCGACCTTCCTCGTGCTGACTCTGGTGTTCATCGTTGCTGCTACGGCGATGAGATGAGCGAAGGTTGGAATGAATAGTGAATAATGAATAATGAAAAATGAATAATGAAGGAATCCGTGCCAAAGCGTGAAGCTGATTCGGGAAGTAAAGCTGTACGATTCAGATTATTTATTTTGCGAAGCGAAATATACCAAAATTATTCATTCTTCATTAGTGCCGAAGGCACGGCTTCATTATTCATTCTTCATTTAGACAGCGCATTACCATCCTTCCGCGCACACAAGAGAAAGTATGAGCGAACCCATACGAAAGCGAGGTGACGTTTACGGATACCGCAAACCACCAGAAAAAAACACTCAGCGAGACGCAGACGTTTTCCGTCCAGTCCCATACGGCTGAGGCGCTCAAGAGCCAGATCAACCGGGAAAACGGTCAGCAACTCGAAAGACGCATTGCCTCCGCTCCCCGTGCCAAGCGCCGTCTTCCGGGTGAGGACGCCGACGGTCAGAACCGCGTCTCCGTGAAATCCGCATCGGCTTCCGGTGCGGCAAGATCTGCCAATCCCGGCACGTCGGCGCATCCGGCAGTAGCGAATTCGGCTTCTTCCGCCAACCATGCGGAACAGACCTCCGCCAGTCCGAACGGAAACAATTCCACGGCAAATCGTGCGAATCCGTCCTCTTCGGCGAATGCGCAGGCTCCCGTACGTCAGACAGAATCCCGAAACGTGCAGGCAGCGGAAGTGCAGAGGAGTACTGCTTCTTCAGACTCCATGCGGAACTCCGCCCCGGTGGATCGCCAGATGATGAAGACAAGGGAGTCCGATCTGAAGATCGAGACGGTCCCGAAGCGCGAGAAATCCACAGCGGATTCTTCCCGTCAGAAGAAGAAAACCGAAAAAAAGAAAAAAGAACCGAAAAACGAGAGCAGCGGCGAGGGCGGAAATACCGTCGTCAGCCTCGTGAAAGCGGTTGTCTATATTATTTTCATCCTCGTCGTGTCGATCGCGCTCGCCGTGGTCTCCATTGCGGTGGCAAACGACGTCTTCGCGTTCGTCAAGGAGGATGAGGCGGTGGAGATCACCATTCCGGAGAACACCACGCTCGATGAGCTTTCGCAGATCCTCTACGAAAACGAGGTCATTGAATTCCCCAAGGTATTCAAGCTCTACGCCGTGGTGAAGGAGGACGATCAGGAATACCTCCCGGGCACGTACACCGTCACCCCGATGATGAACTACGACTTCCTTCTCGCGGAATTCAAGGAAAAGGAAGTCACCGGAACCGTCACCGTCACCATCCCCGAAGGCTACACGACGGACGATATCATCAACCTTTTCGTAGACCGCTATGAGATCGGCACGCGCGAGGGCTTTGAGGACATCATCCAGAACTACGAATTCGATTACTGGTTCGTCAAGGAGCTGGAGGAAAACGGGATCAAGGACGGGCGGATCTATCGTCTGGACGGCTATCTCTTCCCGGACACGTATGAGTTTTACAGCAATTCCAGCGAGCTGACGGTCGTCAACAAGATGCTCCGTCGCTTCTCGCAGATCTTCTCAAAGGAATACCGGAACGTCACGAAGGAGCTCGGTTACACGGTGGACGAGATCGTGACCCTCGCGTCCATGATCGAAAAGGAAGCCGGGACGACGCAGGACTTCTTCAACGTATCCTCGGTCTTCCACAATCGTATGAACAATTCGTGGTCGTTCCCGCGTCTGGAGAGCGACGCGACGGTGGTTTACGCCATCCAGCACGACACCGGCGAGCGCACCGTGGATCTGTTCTACGACACGCCGTACAACACGTACCAGCACGAGGGACTGCCGCCGGGACCGATCGCGAACCCCTCCGCAAGTGCGCTTCTGGCTGCGCTCCATCCGGTCGAGACGAATTACTTCTACTTCGTCGCAGGGGACAGCGGGGAGACCTACTTCTCCGAGACCAAAGCTGAGCACAACCAGTATATCGACGACATCCGCCGGGAAGCTCTGGCGCGCATCGAGGCGGAGAACCCGACCCCGATCACTGCACCG
>CAJONB010000028.1 GCA_905235715.1 uncultured Ruminococcus sp.
GCAATCGCGACACGCTGCTGCTGACCGCCCGAGAGAGAGCGGACAGAGCGGTTTTCATAGCCCTTGAGGTCGACAATCGCGAGCATTTCCTTGACCTTTTTCTCGATTTCCGCCTTTGGCAGCTTTTTGATTTTCAGTCCGAAGGCGACGTTATCGAATACGTTCAGGTGCGGAAACAGCGCGTATTTCTGAAAGACGGTGTTGACGTTTCTCTTATGCGGCGGCAGATCGTTGACCTTCTCGCCGTCAAAGCAGACCTCGCCCTCCTGCGGCGTCTCAAAGCCCGCGATGATCCGCAGGGTAGTCGTTTTCCCACAGCCCGACGGACCCAGCAGGGTAACAAACTCCTTGTCATAGATGTCGAGATTGATATTGTTCAATATCACCTCGTTCGAGTACTTGAAGTGAATATCTTTCAAAGATACTACAGATTTTTTCAACGATCTGACCTCCTTATTTTAGAACCGCCCGGATAAAATCCATCACAACCGGCAGTCCGCCCGCTTTATGCCCATAAATCTCCATTTTATGATTTATAATAGCGTTATCTTGAATTATACGGGGATACGCGTGGTTTGTCAATAAATACAGAGAAATATAACAGGAAAATAACGGAGAATTTGAGAGAAGCGCTATTCGGAGCAAAAATACCTACATTCCAAAACGCGTCAGCGTTTCCCATAACTCTTCACTCTTCACTCTTAACTCTTCACTCTAAAGACTTTCCTGCCCGCAAAAAGGGGCTGTCGCATTTCCTTAGTGCGACAACCCCTTCTCTGTTATTGTTATTTTTTCCGGAAAATTTTGCGCTTGAGATTGACAAAGAAATAGCCGATATGCTTGTACCCGATTTTGATATACGTCCAAACCGCACCGAAGAACCGCGACAGTCCCCTGCGGGTTTCGACAGGCTCGCGGAAGTAGGTGTCGAAGTAGTCGGTGCCGTCGTCAATACTCTCTCCGTTATCCTCAAAATACGCGATGCCGCCGCCGGGATTCTTCTCGGCAACCTTGATATCAAAGGTATCGAGGTCGGTCGCCGCACGGTTCTCAAAGTCACCGTCGTCCTGATAGCCCAGCACCTCGTCAAAGGTCACGCACTCATCCTCAGGCAGAGGCTCGCCTGCCTTCTCGGCGAGCGCCAGCTCATGCTGACGGCGGCGCTCCTGCAATCTGCGCTTGTTGGCGGCGTTATGCTGACGGTAGACGAATGATATTGCGAACGCCAGTATCGCCAGTAACGCTACCCACAGCAGCAGCCGCCACCATTCAAAGATGGGGCCCGTGGTGCGGTTGATCCGGTCAAATTCCAGCGAGTTCGCCATATTCGTGAGCGCCTTGGATTCCGCGGGCAAAATCTCCTCGTCATACTTTTGCAGCACCAAATCAATCTGCATCCCGTTGATAACAGTGTTGCTCTGCTCAATATAGAGGGTGCGGGAACCGCCGACGGTTTGTCCCGAGGTATCGAAAAATATATTCTTGTTGTGCTTGACCTCTACCGCAGAATCGACCGTGTCCATAGTGCGCAGGCTCTCGAGAATCTCCTTACGGTCGGCGGCAGAAATATCGGAATAGTTGTTGACCGCCTTGCTCTCGTCCGTCACGGTCACAATCACGCTCAGCCAGAAGGTCTGCCCGGGGTCATAGGCGCGCAGGTAAATATCCGAGTTGCGGAACGCGATCATGGTCTCGTCATAGCCGAGCTTCAGCGTCGCAAAAACAGGATCGTCGCTTTCGGAATCGCGCGTGATGACGTAGTAATCCTTTGGCACGCTGACGGACATTTTCAGCTCGTCAAAGCGATACCTGTCGTCAAGCGCCGACGCCTGCAGCACAAACGAAAACAGCGTCAAAAGCGCAATGATAACGGCAAAAATCCGCGCACTCAGCCTACGCCGCATATATACCCCTCCCCTCACAGAAGCTCAATAGACAGCGAGCCGATACCGCAATCCGCCCAAACGGACGGCACATTTCGCGCAAACAGCCCAAGCTTACCTATTTTAGAATATTATATTCCCCTCTCCCTCAAAACGCAAGAGGAAAAACAGATTTTTTACATTGCGGGGCAATTATTTTCAGGTTGACAAGCATTTCAGGTTAGGGTATAATTGACAATGCAAAGCACAAATTCCGGGGTGTAGCGCAGTTGGTAGCGCGCCTGCTTTGGGAGCAGGATGTCGGGGGTTCAAATCCCTTCACTCCGACCATATTGATAGCGGGGGACCCACAGGGTGCCCCGCTATCAATTTAACCCATAGGAGAAGTGAAGGGATTTGAAGGCGAGCGTGTCAAGCCGTAAGCTGTGCGCACGGCGCAGACAAAAATGATCCCGCGGATCATTTTTAGCGAGAGCGCAGATGTACATCGGACAGGAGGTGTCGTGATCATGCGATATCCCTGTCATCAACAGATCAAACGTACTACACTCCGACCAAATCAAAGGCTCATAACGGATTTTGTTATGAGCCTTTGGGTTTAATGTACTTATCTTTGATTACAGCGTATCAGATTTTGACACACGATAAAAACGGCGTAACAAGGATAAAGGATTGAAATCTTCTTCTAAGTAGTGTATGATATGAATAGAAAAACAAGGAGCACAATGATGACGAAGCTAATATTTTTAGAGGGTGTTTCCGGTGTCGGCAAGTCCACCATGGCGAAAAAGCTGTTCGAGGATTTGCGTTCGGCAGGTAAAACCGCAAAAACCTATGTTGAATTCGATTACACCAATCCGATTGATTTTTATTGTGTAGCTTACTACAATGCAGAGGAATATGAAACGCTTTGTGCGGAATATCCGCAGTATGAAAAGACAATACGAACAAATACGGTTGATGCAGGAGACGCGCGTTTAATTCATTACTTCGACGAGGATACACCCTTGTTTGAGGAATCGTTACTATCCGAATTCATGGAAAGAGAGTTTTGCTATAATCCTCGAAATTCCATATCATTTGAAGATTATTCCGAGGCGTATGTTGCCGTATGGAAGAACTTTGTTGCCTCGCTTAGTGATGATGTAGATTTTATTATTTTTGACGGTTCACTATTGCATCACCCGATTAACGATATGATTCGTAATTACAGCGCGACAAAGGAGCAGGTGCTTACGCATATTCAAAAGCTGCTTGATTCACTCGGCAAAACGGAGTACAAGATTTATTATTTGCAGACCGCTGATATTGCAGCGCAGTTACAAATTGCGTATCATAATCGCGGTCAAAATCAACCCGATGATTCTGCGATTGCGTTTTGGGAGAAACGATACGATTATGATTGTTTCACGCTTAATAGTATTAGTGTGAAATATCAGGTGTTTGATATACAATACAAATGGAACAATGTTGAAAAAGAGATTTTGAAAGAGTTGCTTTAAACTTTGTCAGCGCAAGGAGTTTATCCCTGCGCTGTTTCGTTTTGTAATTTCAATCTATCTTTTTCTGCCTTGATCTCAGCCCTGACTTTTGGGATGATTTTTCAAGGAGCTTTTCGCATTCCTCTCTGGTTTTAGCGTAGACAGTATGTACTTCGCGCTTGTCTTGGGCGTTCGTGGCGTTTAAATCATTTTTACGATTTCCTTGATGTCCTTGCTTTCATAATGAAGCTTTAAAGGCTTTGAATCATCAGCAGGGTAACCGAGCGTCATCAGCAAAACCGGTGTTTCGTTCTCGGGGAGATTAAAAGCCGCTTTCACTTCGCTTGGCTTGAAGTAATTGACCCAGCATGAGCCGATTCCGGTTTCCCAAGCGGCAAGCATCATGTGGTCGGCTGCGATACTTACATCCTGAATACCGGCGCGACAACCTTCTTCAAGCGGGCTTTTCCAATCGGCGGTTTCATCCAAAGCAATCAGCAATACAACCGGCGCGTCAAAAGCGCAGCGCGTGAGCGAGCGTATCTTTGCAACCTCTTCATCACTCTTGAGAACATATATCCTCTGGGGCTGATAGTTGCACCCTGTCGGTGCGAGCATCCCTGCTTCAAGTATCCGGTTCAGTTCATCATCCAAAATCATATCGGGTTTGTATTTGCGAACGGAATACCGTTCTCTGATTACTTGACTGAATTCCATATAGCTCTCCTTATTCTTCATAACCTATGGGATGGTACTCCCAGCCGTGATCATCATGATAAATCATCAGCTTTGTCATACCGCCGTCGATGCAGATATTCTCTCCCGTGATAAAGCCTGCCTGTCACCAACACAAAATGTTTTTGTATTCGTACTCATCACTTCACCCCTTGCATCAGCTTTGTTCCGAGCCATATCAACAATACTGCTGATATGAGCAATACGATGAGAGCTGCTATTATATTCCATAGTCCCGCCAATGCACTTAGCAGAGGTGCCAGTGCCGCCAATGCTACTGCTTTAGCGAGTTGTGTCATATATACTTTCTCGTCTTTTGGCTTTACCGAAATACTCGCCCTCAACGGCAGTATCTTGTAATTCTTGGTCAGAGCCATCAAGCCTGCGTAAATCAGAATAGCGCCGGCAAATATACCCATTAAGATTGAATAACCATACTCCATAGTAATCTTCTCCGATTTTCCCTTTGCTTTTCTTATGATAACAGATATTATGCCGGTTGTCTATAAATCTCTTCATTTTGCTGATGTTTTTAAACAGGACTTACCTATACTGACTTTGGCTTCTATTATTATGGCGCCACAAACTCGCCGCAAAGGGCTGAATTCGCGAAATCGGGGGGATAAGGTATATCTACCTTACCCCCTCGAATTCTGAGTTAGATTGCACGGTAAGCTCCTTCGCTAAAGCTCAGGATGACACACTGAGGGGCTATCGCATTTCTTAGTGCGACAGCCCCCCTTTGCATATATTCAGTTTAGCATTACTATTAAACTTCATTAACCAACCAAACGGTCGATTGAACGATCTCGGTTCATAGTGTGTCAATGAGCTATAATCACATACATTTGTCATTATTAAATCATCTCCGTAGCAACGGCAAGTCTAACTATGAATAAGTGATACGTTGATACCTCTCGAATGATTTGGTTTATGCCTGCGGCAGCTCGATTTTCGGCAGATTACGCACAAAGCGCTCAGACACGGTGTACGGGAGTTTTTCTTTGTCGAGTATCTCACAGAACAAGTCTAACGGTTCGCGCTTTTTGTCAATCAGCTGGAAGGTGATACAGAACTTGTCACTCAGGGCGTTCACCTCACAGAACAGATCCCCGTCGGTGATCGTGTAAAAGCCCTTGATGTGTTGATCCAACTCACCCCAATCCGTCTTGCCGACATAACTGACAGTGCAGTTATCCCGGGGATCGGAGCGGAAGGTACTGTTCTTTGCCGCGTACTTCTTCTTAGATTTCAAATCAGGCTGTGCATCAATACCTTCGCGGCTGTTTTCAATCTCGATAAAGCGTTCAACGCTCAGTTCTGTCTGATTCTGCTTGATGATCGCGCCTCTCGCGCGCATATTGAGTTTCTCGATGGATTCGTCTTTCATATCCCATTCGTATCTGATATGGATAAACCGGACAAAATCACGATAGGATTCATCTGCGCCTATATCCGAGCGATAATCAGCGGCGATTCTGACAGAAAGATGCGTATCCTTCTTTTCTTTGAGATAACGGGTCGACATCTTATACATCATCGCCGCAAGAATGGTATTCGGAGAACCGTCTACCCTTGCCGCATAATCCATAAACTCTTTGTACGGAATTTCGATCTGATAGTAGTAGCAATCTTTGACAAACGGATTGACAAGATACTTAATGGTTCTCAAGAGAGCAAGATTGGAATCGCCGCCGTCATAACGATAGATCGGCTCGTTCTTAGGCAAAGCGTCCGAATCGGGAAATGCAAGCTCGCCGTCCGTTACGCAAGAATCAGGAAGCTTGATATCCTTAGGCGGAACAAGCTGCCCGTACTTTTTGAGCATATACTGATACAGCGTCGTCTTGACCCAGAACAATCCGCCGAAAGCGCCGCAAACAGAGTGAGAAAAATTGAACCAAATACAATCGTCCCTGTAGGTGATTGCAAACAGATGACGGTTGACCTGATCGCTGCCCAACGTCAGCCTTTCGTCCTTTTCGGGCAGTACCGCAATCGGTCTGACGTTATGCGTCAGTGTGTAATTCTGTCCTTTGTCCAGACCTACCTTTACGCTGAAATACGGAAATCTTTTGATGGCTTCCTGCGCCGCTTGATTCAGCATATCTGCGTCGATCGGTGCGTCGAGGAGTACCTTGAACCTGACGGTGAAGGATATCTTCTCCATATACTCATATAACAGATAAATATCGGGATTCTTACTCATCTTCATGTTCCTTTTCAAAGCTGATTATCTCTTTTTACATGATAAACGACGTTGATTGCAAAACCGGACGGAGAAACCATCACAGCGGTTTTGGACGAGCCGGTGTCAATGATGTTGCCTTCCCCTCTCATATTGGTGAAGCCGTGGGATTTGAGCAGCTCCATCGCTTCGTCAAAGTCGCTGACGTTCATCTGGACTGCGAGCATATCGCGGGGGATCCGGTTTACCTGCGCGATGGATATGCTGTGACCCTCGGCGTCCTTCATACGGAACCCGGAATCACGGTTCTCGGTCGCGTCTTTCTTTTCATGCTGTTTGGTAAAGCCGAGCGCTTCAAATACTTTACCGGCATTCTCAGAATCATTTGTCATAATCAAGGGACTAAAGCTGGTGATTTTCATAAATTTCCTCCAAAGTAACAATTATTCAAGAGTATTTGCAATGTCATAATATTATCAAAATCATGTATAATAGTCAATATACCAACCAAATCATTTTTCTGCTATTTGTCAGTACACGGTTTGTATTAAGGACACCTCTAAAAATCAGGTCGGTTCCGGTCACGTTTCTTTTACCGACGATCATTCCGTTTCCGGTAATTCCACAAAAAGCTGCCCTGAGAAAAGGACAGCTTTTTGTATCTTATTCAGTATTATGCTAAAGGCTGTCAGCGATTACCTCTGATCGGTAATTCGTCGTCCCCTTCCTCAGGTTCAAAACCGGAGGTCATGATAACGTCCTCTGTCAGAAATTTGATGATCTCAAGCTCTGTACGCTCGTATTTTTCTTTGTACATTACTGACCGCCTCCTTGAATGCTGCTAAAATAGGTGACTGCCGCTTCGTTATAGCGGTAAAGCGCCGTCACGGTATCGGTAATCGGCTGAGCGCCTTTGTCGTTTTGCAGAACATCCTTAACATAGGACAATGCCGAGAAGCTGCCGAGAGAAGTGTTGCCGTATTTCAACATATAGCACTCGCTCAGTTCAGAAGCAGCGATATCCGTAACCTCGATATAGCAGTAGTCGGCGTTGTAATCTTTTACAGATCCGACGTTTTTGTTATCGCTGTTCATCAAAGCAAGCTGACTGTAGTCGGCGCCGTTCTTCTTGAAGTAGAAGCGCAGAGTCGTCTTGGTTTTCAGGATCAGGCTGTAACCGTAATACTCAATCCCCGCGTTCTCGAGCGCCGCATTCATCACAGCCTTTGTCGGTACATCCGATGTGATACCGCCGATCTCGTTCTCAGTCAAATCGGCAAGGTCATAGTTAACGTCCTTGTTTGCCAAGTATTCAATGTTGTGCTCAAACTGTGTCTGGGCCGCCGCGCCGTAGTTGAGCATCGACTTGACCAGCGTGATCAACTCTTCAGAGAAATTGCTGTCCTCATTCGCTATGATGACATCTGCATAATCTCTGACTTTGTAGACCTCGGTCTCTATCGGATCGGAAGCGTTGCCGATGGTGATACTCGCCGTGATCTCATCATTCATTTCAGCGGCGCAGACATAGCAGGTCGCCTTGTAGAGACCGGCAACGCCTTCTCTTGTTTCCGCTGTACTGTTGCTGTCGAAGGTCACGGAGTCGGTCTTTCCGTTCCACGCAAAGTCGATGCGCACGCCCTGCGCGAGCTCTTCAGCGCTCAGATTGAGATAATAATTCACGCCGATGTCACCCTTGAGGGTCAAGGAATGATACATGATCAGTTTTCTCGAAATGTTTACAGCTAAGCACTGTTTCTCTGTGTCAGTATGCAGCGCGTCACCCTTGACATAATACCAGACGTAATATTCTCCCGCGTCGGTGGCAGTTGGCAGCAGTTCACTGAAACCGGATTCCGGCGCGTCGGTATCGTTCGTACCGATCGCATACATCAGCCTGCCTCCTATGGCTTTGCCCTCTTTTACAAGAGTCTGAGGCGCTTGTGTACAGGTCAACTCAAGGGCTTGAGGAGCTTCCTTGAGTTCTGCGGGCGTCTTCTCATCTTCATCGGCGATCAGCGTATAGGTTATAAGGAACGCCGGAGACGCAGAATCGTCCACGCTCACGGTATAACCCTCTATTTCGTCGGCAGCTACTGTATAGTTCTCCCTTTCGTCAAACGGGATTTTGCCGAAGTTAAAGCTCCAGAGCACTAACTCTCCGGCATAGACCTCCTGAGAGGCAACTTCCTCGCCGTTGTTCAGCAGGCGCACGGTCACGCTTTCGGGTCTGATTCCTGTTGTGTCGTCAGCGTCATCCCAGTTGATGATGCCGATCGCTTCGAGGGTATCATCGTCATTGATCACATAGCTGTTAGTGACCGTATAACCGTCAACGATGGCGGTGTAGCCCGCTACGTTGTCCTCGGTGATGCTGTACTCAATTTCCTCGCCGTCTTCATACTGAGCAAGATCATTGAAATCGAACTGCCAGTCATTCTCAGCGGTGACGGTCGCGGATGTACCGGTATCGCTTTCGTTTTTCAACAGATGAACCGTCACGCTCTCGGGACGTTGATCTTCATTGCCTTCATCTTCCCAGTTTACCATACCCGCAACCGATGTCTTTGTTTGCGGTGTATGGATGAATGTCAGGATATAACCGTTTCCTTCGTCAAGCTTCGATTCGTAACGGTACTCTCCTACAGTATCCTGTCCGAGCGGATTTTCTTCGGTAACAACGATCTTGTCCCAATCAGGAGCTATACTTGTGACATTACCGTTCACATTCGTAATACCCTGCCAGTTTTGATCAGCAGATAATGTTAATGCAGTTGTTCCGCCTTGAGCGGTGATATTCAGCTGAATGTTGCCGTCTCTGAGCCGGTCCGCGTTCTCGCCGTCCTTCCATTCGATACGGACGGGTATCTGTCCCTTTTCAAGCCATTTTGCCGTAAAGGTTATGTCCTCGCTGACCTTAAAGGTGTCGCCCACGGCGCAATCTGTGTTCGTATTCGCTCCCTGAGCGGTCCAGCCGCCGATGCACTGATCTTCAGGAAGCTGTTTATAGATGTTTCCCGGGATCGTGATCTGCGTTCCTTTCAGCACCTCGAATGTCTGCGCGGGATAGTTGGGATCATCCAGTCCCGACTCTACCGTAACGGTGCAATGCTGCAGGTTGTCGGAGAAGTTTGTTCGCCAGACAGCCTCGGCGTATTTTGCTTCAAAGGAGTCAAAGCGCACCCATCCGATGTACTGTCCTGCCTTTTCCGTTCCGAATACCTTTCCGTCACCGGCTACCTCAGGGTTCACATCTCTCGCCATTTTATAGGGTTCTTCTCCCCAGAAGGTATAATTCTTTATTTCACCCTGATTTTGACCGGTGCAGTTAAGCTCCCAGTACCAAAGATTGTTACAGCGCGTATCGCTGTCGACGGGGAGCTTTACGCTGCCGTCGCCGTTGAGTCTGGTGTATTCACGCTTCACCTGTTCAACCATCTCATGGGCTTGCTGCTTGAAATCAAGCTCTTTAAAGTAATCATCATATTGATCGATGAAGCTGTCCAGCATATAGCCGCCTACCTTTGCCATGAACTGTTCGTCCTCCGGCTGGATCACGATCTTGCCGCGGCAGTCCTTGAGCTGCGGCATATGTGTGTACTTGGCAAAGTAGTCATCGGAGCCGGGTTCTAAGTAGAGATAGGACTCATTTGTAGCCGGGTTAGTTTCAAGCAAGGATGTTTCCAGAATCTTTCTTGCACGCAGATAAATATTATTGGTGTGATCCTTCTGCTCCGTCTCCGGTCTGAGATCGAGGATGATCGTTTCGGTCGGATGCTTACTCAGGAAATCCTTGCACCAGGTGAGGATCTGATCGAAGCTGAGGCGCTCATCGTCAGAGTTTGTCGCAAAATAGGAGCCGCCGCCTGACTTGCCGTGGCATACCCATAGGTTTTTACCGTCGTCCTTATAGTTATAACCGAATCCGCCGTGATCATCTTTGTAGCGGTCGTTAAGTCTCAGATCGAGCTGACGGGCGCCTCCCTGAAGCTGTTGATTGATATACTCGATCTGCGTCTTGGCATAACTTCGGCCGATGGTCGGTACAAAGAAGGAGATTACCGATGTGTAGTCGGCTCCGACAAGACTTATCAAAGATAACCAAGTAAACTGGGAGGGAATAAGTAATGTGAGGAGGCTTACCGTATCTGCTGCGCCCACTTTTTCTATATTGTTCATACTGGAATCATGAGAGCCGGGCATATTGATCTCGTTGAGGTAATTTTCACCCGAGACGCCCGCCATCCAGTTCACGCTGCTGAGCGTCTCGAAGTCGGCGTTCACCTGATCTTTTCTGCCGATAAACGGCTTCTCATACTCTGTCTCTCCGTAGGTGTCAAGTTCCAGCACAGCTTCACCGTTCTTCAGGGAGACTGTATATCCCTGCGTCGACACGAAATACCGGGCAGGTTTTTCGCTGTTATGTGCGCCATATCCGCTTGTGAATTCGCCCCGGTCATACGCCATCGCTACACCGAGCTTCGCGCCTGCTGTAGTAAGCGCACCGTCAACGTTTATCTTTTTTCCGGAAAGCAGATAAATGTCGCCTCCGGTCTGTGTTGCGGTGTTGTTCTTTACGGTGGGACTTCCTTTAACAGAAAGGCTTCCGTTCACTGCAATGCCGCCGCCTTTATCAGAGGCAGTATTGCCGGTGATGCTGCCGCCATAGAGCCGGAATGTACCGCTGCTGTTAATATAAATGCCGCCGGCTGAATTCCATGCTGTATTATCTTTGACAAAACCACTTAACATAGTGAGTGTGCCGCCGTTGTTGATAAAAATACCGCCGCCAAGCTCCGCGCGGTTGTCGGCAACAGAGCCGCCTATCAAATTGACCGTTGCCTTATCATTGATATAGATACCGCCGCCATGCTCGGAATAGCCACCCTTAAGAGCGCCGGTCTTATCCTTGCTGCTGTCTGTCAGCGTCAGCGTGCCGTAGACCTCAATAACATGACCGTCACTTGTCTTGGCCGCGCGATTTCTGTTCAGCGTGTATCCGTTCAGATCGATCGTGATATTCTTTTTTGCCGGAATCGCGATCCTTGTTTCGGAGGGTTTCGCGGCATAATCCTTTGTAAGTGTGATCGTTGTGCCGTCAGCCGCATTTTCAATTTCGGATTTGATCTCCGCCCAGCCGGAGCTGATTTCGACCTCACCGCTGTTGAGTCCTAAATCATAACCCTTAGCCGGGACGAAATAATAGGACGGGTCAATCGATACACCGATTATACTGTTGTACTTCGAATAGCCCGTTGTGAGAATCCCTGTGCCGGATTCCATATCCACACAGATATTTGCTCCTTCAAGCGAGTCTTTGACAGAGAGCTTCTTTCCATCGCATAGATAGAGATCGTTTCCGAAACTTTCCGCTTTATTATCTTTTACGATCAGGTTGCCCTCTATTATAATATCGTCCGCGCCCTTGCCGTTATTGGCGAAAACACCGCCTCCGTAGCAACTCGCGCTGTTTTCTGTAATCGAGCCGCCGATGATGGTCAACTCTTCGTCGTTGTAAATACCTCCTCCGTTATCGGATGTAGAGTTTTTGGTAACGGTGCAGTTTTTCAGCGTCATTTTACCCGCGCTTTTGCCGTCGGCGTCGTTATAAATACCGCCGCCCACCATTTTTGCGCTGTTGCCGCTGATGGTGCAGTTAGAAAGCGTTGTCGTGCCGAAATTCTTGATTCCGCCGCCCTCTTCGTTGGACGCCGTATTGTTATTGATAGCGACGCCGCTTGCCGTAAAGCCGCAATCCGCAGATATCTTGACGCCGCCGCCGTCGTACCTCGTTACGTTACCGGAGATCGAACCGCCGTTCATATTGATCGAGCCTTTTCTCAGATGGATGCCGGCGCCGTCATCGGCAGCATCATTGTTGTCGATAACCGTATCGTCGCTGATTGTCAGCGTTTTACCGTCGGCTTCCATATAAATGCCTCCGCCGTAATCGCCTGAGGTGTTTTGGGTGATTTGACAGTTGGAAATGGACGCATCTGCTCTCAGGTGCATAAAGATACCGCCGCCGTCGTCTGCAGAGGTGTTGCTGTCAACAACAGCGTTGGACAGCTTCATCCAGCCGCCGTTCTCAACAAAAATGCCGCCGCCCTTTTCTCCGGCTAAGTTGCTCTCGACAGAGCCGCCGGTCATATAAAGGGTACCGCCGCCCTTCACATGGACGCCGCCGCCTTTATCGCCCTGGTTACCGGAGACAGAACCGCCTTCGAGCGTGAAGATACCGCCGTCGGCGATGTTGATTCCGCCGCCGTTGTTCGCAAAGCCGCCGGTGATCTTACCGCCGCCCGCACTGTCTTTGACAGTCAGGTCGCCGAAAACTTCAATAACGTGACCGTTCCTGTCCTTTTTGATACGGTTTCTGTTGAGCGTCTTGCCGTTTAAGTCAATCGTAATTGTCTTGCCGGCAGGTATAATCAAACGGGTGTCGTCGGCGCTTGCCGTATAGCTTTGGTCGAGCGTGATCGTTGAGTCGTCGGACGCGTTATCGATCAGCGCTTGCAGATCCCCCCAGTTGGATCTTACGCGTGCCTCCGTTCTGTCAGAGGTCCAGATGATCGGGATCGCCCCGGCGGTGGTACCGAAGAAGGTATCGGGATCTGTATCAGAGTGGTAAACGCTGTAATTGACCGTACAGGTGCCGAGGTCCGCCATGTCGATAAAGCCGATACGCGTTCCTGTGATCGGTCCGGTCAGCTTCAGCTTCTTATCGCCCGCGAGATACAAGTCGTATCCGAGTCCCGCCGTGTTGCCTTCCATAATCAAGCAGCCTTCGATGTTCACGTCCTTTGAACCCTCGCCCTTGCTGGCATAGAGACCGCCGCCGTATTTATCCGCTTTGTTTCCTGAATAGCTGATGCCGTCAACCGTACATTTTCCGATGTAGGTGGTACCTTTGACGGTCAGCTTCTCATGGTTGTACACACCGCCGCCGTTACTTTTTTTGTCACCGTTTGAGGTGCTGTTTTCAGCGATGACGCAGCTGTCGATCGTCAGATCTCCGGCGCTGTCGGAATCGGCGTCATTGTAAACGCCGCCGCCTTCCTTCACGGATTTGTTGCCGGTGATGAGGCAGTTTGTAAGAGTGGTCGTGCCGTGATTTTTCAAACCGCCGCCTTCCTCTGTCATTGCTGTATTGTTTTGGATTTTGACATTCTCAGCCTTGAAGGTTGTGGCTCCCGTGACCTTGACGCCGCCGCCGTCACATCTCGATGTATTTTCGGAGATCGACCCGCCTGTCATTCGTATGGTGCCGCGGTACAGGTAGATACCGCCGCCGTCATCATCGGAATAGTTATTATTGATGGTCGTATCATCCTCGATGGTCAGCGTCACTCCGCGTTCATCCATGTAAATGCCGCCGCCGTAATCATAGGAGTAGTTATCGGTGATCTGACAGTGTGAAAAAACAGCGTTTTCTTTCAAGTGTAAATAAACGCCTCCGCCGTCGTTTGACGCGCTGTTTTTGGTAATCACCGCGTTTTTCATATTGATCTTTCCGCCCGAGGCTACATAGACGCCGCCGCCGTGTTCACCTGCAACGTTACTCGAAACAGAGCCGCCGGTCATTACGAAATAACCGCCGTCCTTGACGTGAACGCCGCCGCCGTTGTCGCCGTTATTATTGTAGATATCTCCGCCCTCAAGCGTGAAGGAGCCGCCGTCGGCGATGTTGACGCCGCCGCCGTTGTTTGCCCAGCCGCCGGTGATCTTACCGGTCTTTTTGGTGCTGCTGTCGCGGACAGTCAGCTTGCCGAAAACCTCAAACACATGACCGTCGCGGTCCTTTTTATTGAGATTCCTATTAATAGTTTTACCGTTGAGATCAACGATAATATTCTTCTTATCTGACCAAATACGGATACGTGTCTGGCTGCTGCTTGCGGTGATATCATCGCTTAAGGTGATGATCTTTTTGTATGTGCCGGCACTGTCGACCGCGCTTTGCAGAGCAGCCCATGAATTGACCGTTGCCATTTCGGTCTTTTCAACATACAGACCGCCGGCAGCGTACATCTTTTCCAGCTTAAACTCATCTGTATCCACTTCGTCAAGCGTAAATAAGGCCATATCCGCTTCGGTGATGTTCGTAACGAGCGCGTAGTTATAATATCCGGCGTTGATGGCTATTTCCGTGTTCGGAGACAGGTCGCCGGTTTTTCTGATGTATGCGCCGTCTCCAAGCCGCAGA
>CAJONB010000029.1 GCA_905235715.1 uncultured Ruminococcus sp.
GTTCGGCTTGCAGATGAACGGCGCGGCGGTCAACGCAGGCATGGGTACCTGCGGCTTGTGCGGCCCCATCGGCGTGATTACGGGATGGTATACGCCCGCGGTCGAGGGCGTCGCGGCGGTGACTCCCACCGCGATGGACTGGATAGGACTTGTGCTGATTTGCATTGTCCTGCCCGCGGTTATTTCACTTCTGATTCATCTTCTTGTCAGAAAGCTCGGATGGGTCAAGGACGGCGACTTAAAGCTTGCCTGATAACAATTCACTTTACAATGTGAGGTAATTTTCCGTGAAAATATTGCTGGCGACAGATTCCTATAAGCAAATCAACGGCGTTTCCAATTCAGTGGGGCTGCTTGCACAGGGTCTGCGCGAGAGGGGACATGAGGTCAAGGTGCTGTCCCTTTCCGAAAATCACAAATCCTACCGTGAGGGCGACGATTACTATATCGGCTCGATGGACGCGATGATTTATCCCGATTTGCGCTTCAGTCTTGCGCGTGCCGACGAGCTGATTGACCGGCTTGTGGAATGGCATCCCGATATCGCGCATATCCAGACGGAATTTTCCGCCAACTTCCTCGCGATGAAGATTGTCAAAAAATGCGATATTCCCTATGTGATGACCGCCCACACCGACTATGAGGAATATTTTAAATCGAAGAATGTCAACGCCACTCTTGCGCGTGCGATGATCAAGAATTTTGAGCGCGTGGTTTACGGCAAGGCGGATACCCTGATCGTGCCGTCCTATAAGATTCAGGAGCTGGTCGAGATTTATAAGGTGCGGTGTCCCGTGGTAGTGATTCCGACGGGCATCGAGCTGAAAAATTATCCCGAAATGACCCACGGCAAGGAGCAGCTCCTCCAAAAGCTCGGTATCAAAAATAACGGCAAGGTGCTGGTCTGCGTATCGCGCATCAGCAAGGAGAAGAATATCGGCGAGCTGATTGATTATATGCCCGCCCTGCTCAGGAAAGACCCGGAGATCACCCTGCTGATTGTCGGCGGCGGCCCTTATCTCGACAAGCTCAGGGAAAAGGTCGACAGGCTGGAGCTGAATGACAGCGTAAGGTTCGCGGGGATGATTCCGTCCGACGAGGTATACAAGTATTATCGCGTGGGCGATATTTTCGTCTGCGGCTCTACCTTCGAGACGCAGGGGCTGACTTATGTTGAGGCGCTCGCGAATGCGCTGCCGCTGGTGTGCCGCGAGGATAAATGCCTGATTAACATTATCGAGCAGGGTGAGAACGGCTTTACCTACACGAACGAGGAGGAGTATGTCGCGCATATCCTCACGATTCTCTCCGACCGCGCGTTACAAAAAAAGATGTCGACGGCGTCTGTCGGAAAGTCCTACGCGTTCAGCAAGGAGGTCTTTATCAGCTCGGTCGAGCAGCTCTACCTCGATGTTATCGCAAAGCACAAAAAAGGCGAGAAAGCCACGACGGAGTTATAAGAAAAAGCGCTTCCAATCACGGAAGCGCTTATGCTTTACTGCCTTGGATGACGTTACGGTCGTCCAGGGCTTTTTTGATGGTGTTGAGGACGCGCTTTTTGTCCGCGCTCCAGAGGGGAGCAATCAGACTGCGCTTGTCGCCGTCGCCCGTCAGGCGGTGAATCACGACGTTTTCGGGCAGGATTTCGATTGCGCGGCAGAGAATATCAGTGTATTCCTCAAGGCTCAGCACGTCGAATTTTCCCGCCGCGTATTCGCCGGCAAGGTCGGTATCGCGCAGGACGTGGAGCAGCTGCAGCTTAACGCCGTCTGTTACGCGCCCGGCATAGCGCACGGTGTCGAGCATCATTTCGTCCGTTTCACCGGGCAGACCGAGGATGATATGCGTGACGACCTCCGGCCCCGCCGCGTGAAGCCGCTCGACCGCATTGTCATAGACAGGGAGGTCGTAGCCGCGGCGGATATACCGCGCCGTGCGGGGGTGGATCGTCTGCAAGCCAAGCTCCACGGTGACGGGCTTTTTGCGGTTCATCTCTGCGAGCAGCTCCACAACGCTGTCCGGAAGACAGTCGGGACGGGTCGCGACGGACATCCCGACGATAAAATCCGGCGCGAGCGCTTCGGTGTAGATTTTCCGCAGATGCTCCAAGTCGCCGTAGGTGTTGGAAAAGGGCTGAAAATAGGCGATATAGGCGTTGCCGCGGGTCTTGGACTGCACGCGCAGCTTTGCCGCCTCCAGCTGTTCGCGGATGCTCAGCTCAGCCGGCGCGGCAAATTCTCCCGACCCGCCGCGGCTGCAAAAAATGCACCCGCCCGTGCCGAGCGTACCGTCGCGGTTCGGACAGCTCAGCCCCGCGCTGATGGACAGCTTATAGACCTTTGTACCGTATTTTTGTTGATAATATTCGTTTAAAGAATAATAATGGCGCATCATCGACCTGACCAAGCGATAGGATTGTTCTGTTAAACGTCAAAGGCGCGCTTGAGGAACATTTTGCCGTAGTTGGTGATGAAGCGCTTTTCTGCAAATTCGACGATTTCGTCGGTCGGGGTGTTATGCTCCTTGAACTCGACGATCATCCTCGCCTCAATAAAAATCTGGTGGTCGAGCGTGCTGATATGCTCGTAGTTATCCATGTTCTCTACGATATGGCATACGTGCATCGCGGTATCCGGCTCGACGTCGCAGGAATCGAGAACGTCCTTGATGATGGGGATGCGCCCGTCGCCCTCCACATTATGTACGACCGCCGCTAATTCAAGATTCTCCTGCTCCTCGTCGGAGAGCTTCTCCAGCTCGCCGATGGATTTCGCGAGCGTGTAGACGCGCACAAAATGCTGTACCTTGACCGCGTCGCCGTGATAGAGGGACTTCATCTTCAAGGCGACCCGGTTGACCTCCATTTCCAGTTGCTTTTTTGATAAATCGCTGATTTCCTGCGTCATATTATCACCCTTCGTTTGTCATACTTCCTGTTATTTATCAGCCGTCAGACGGTGTTGCTTTCGCGCTTTTTTATCCTCCCTGACCAGCTCGCGGATATAGGCGAAGGCTTTGTCCTCGCCCTCTTCGGCGAGCTTTGTCAGCATCTCTTCAATCAGGTCGGAGGTCTTTTCATGGATCCTCGCGACGCGGCGGTTTTTTCCGCGCTCAAAATATTCCAGCGGGCTTTGGTCGGTATAGCTGTCGCCCATGTAGATTTTTGACGCGGCGACGCGGTCGCAGAACATTTCCGCCACATAGCGAAGCGGCATTTCGACAGGGCGCACGATCTTGTCGACCGGCGAGTAATCCGTCCAGTATTCAAAGTGGTGCTTGTTTCTGCCCTTGTGGTGCATCCACGCGTCCGAATAGCCCTTGACCTCACGCTCGCGGTCGTTGGGACTGCGGGTGCCCTGCCAGTACTTCGCGCCCCGGCTGAATTCCGTCCACGAATATTTGGACAAATCGTGCCGCAGACCCTGCCACAAAATCCCCGCGCGCTTACAGTTGCGGATGACCTCGTGACGGTGGCGTGTGATGGTCTTGAAATGTCGGAATGCCTTTCCCATTGCGTTCACCTCATAATTTCAAAGGTATTATAGCGCAAAAGAGGGGAGAGTGCAAGTGCGGGAAAAAATATTTGATAAAACATAAAAAGCTGTTGACAAATTATATTTTATCAAATATAATAGTGCTGTAAAGCAAAATCCAAGAAAGCGGGGAGGAATATGCCTGAGAAAAACGGGAACGAAGCGCTGCGGCTGGATAATCAGCTCTGCTTTCCCTTATATGCCGCGTCGCGGCAGGTGGTGTCGCTCTATACGCCGTACTTAAAAGAGCTGGGACTGACCTACACCCAGTACATTGTTTTTCTGGTGCTGTGGGAGAATGATTCTATCACCGTCGGCGAGCTGGGGCGCAGGCTGTACCTCGATAACGGCACGCTGACGCCGCTGCTGAAAAAGCTGGAGGCGGAGGGGTATCTGACCCGCTCGCGTTCCGCACAGGACGAACGCGTCGTCGTCGTGACCCTGACCGGCGCGGGTCGTGCCCTCAAGGAGCAGGCGCGAGAGATTCCGTCAAAGGTCGGCGCGTGTATCGGTCTTACCGAACCGGAGGCGCAGACGATGTATGATTTACTGTATAAGATTTTGAAAGGACAGGAGCACGTATGGATAGACAAAAGGTAATTGTCAGAACCGGCATTATCGGAATTCTGGCGAATGTATTTCTGGCAGCCTTCAAGGCGGCTGTCGGCTTGCTCTCCAACTCGATTTCCGTTGTACTCGACGCGGTGAACAACCTCTCGGACGCGCTGTCGTCGGTGATTACCATTATCGGCGCAAAGCTCAGCACAAAGCCCTCGGATAAAAAGCATCCCCTCGGCCACGGCAGGGTGGAGTATATCTCCGCTTTGGCAATCGGCATGATCGTCATATATGCGGGCTTAGCCGCGATGTATGAATCCGTCCAAAAAATTATCCATCCGGAGGAGCCGGACTACTCGTTTACCGCGCTGATTATCGTCGGTGTAGCGGTAATCATCAAAATCCTGCTCGGCATCTATGTCTTGAACAAGGGCAAAGCGGTGTCCTCCGATTCGCTGATTGCTTCGGGCAAGGACGCGCTGCTGGATTCCATCGTTTCCGCGTCGGTACTGGTCGCCGCGATCCTTTACGAGACTTTGGATATTTCTCTCGAGGCATACCTCGGCGTAGTCATCTCGTTTTTCATCATCAAGGAGGGCTTTGAAGTCCTGCACAGGACGCTTTCGCAGATTCTCGGCGAGCGTATCGACAGCAAGCTGTCACGGCAAATCAAGGAGGAGCTTTGCACTTATCCCGGCGTCAGCGGCGCATACGACTTGATACTGCACGCCTACGGTCCCGAGATGCTCGTCGGCTCGGTACATATCGAGGTTCCCTACACGATGACGGCTCCCGAGCTGGATATGCTCGAGCGGCAGATGACCGCGGATATTTTTGCAAAGTACCGTGTTGCGCTGACGGGTATTTCCATCTATTCGGTGAACCTCAGCGACCCCGAAACCGACGCTCTGTTCCATAAAGTTTACGATATGGTGACGGAGCATGACGACGTGCTGCAGATGCACGGCTTCAATCTGAATAAGCAGACCTCTACGGTGGCTTTTGACATCATTATCAGCTTTGACAATCCCGACCGCGAGAAGCTGTATCGGGAGATTGTCAGCCGCGTGGAGCAGGAATTCCCGCAGTATCATTTTTCCGTCATACTGGACGGCGATATTTCGGATTAATCGGTAAGTAATTGCGGAGCAATCTGCCATAATCGGGACAAGAACCGTCCCGCACAGATATAACAGGAGGTATTTTTATGGCCGGCATTTATGATTTTACACTGTACGACCGCAAGGGGAATGAATATCCTCTCGCAAATTATAAGGGCGAGGTTATACTGATCGTCAATACTGCGACCGGCTGCGGCTTTACGCCCCACTATGAGCCGATTGAAAAGATGTACGAGCAGTACCACGATAAGGGCTTTGAGGTCATCGACGTGCCCTGTAACCAGTTCGCGGGTCAGACCCCCGGGACGGATGAAGAAATCCACGATTTCTGCACCCTCAAGTACAATACGCAGTTCCCTCAGATGAAGAAAAGCGACGTCAACGGCGAGAACGAGCTGCCGCTGTACACTTATCTCAAAGGTCAAAAGGGCTTTGAGGGCTTCGGCAAGGGCGTTGCCGCGGTGGCGATGAAGGCGATGGCGAAGAAGATGAACAAGGACTATAAGAACAGCCCCGACATCAAGTGGAATTTCACCAAATTTCTCGTTGACCGCGAAGGCAACGTCGTCGCGCGCTTTGAGCCGACCGCCGATATGAAAGAGATTGAAAAGGCAGTCGCCGCGTTGATTTGAGCATACAGACGGTATGATACAGCTCCCTGCGGGAAAAACCGCAGGGGGTTGCTTTTTTCTGCGAAATAGCACTTGCAAAAAGCGCGCATTAATAGTATAATACCTTTGATTAGGCTTATTTGGCAAAATAAGCGAGAATAACCTGCTTGGAGGGTATTATGGCTCAGAACAAGAAAATGGTCGAGGCGATTACAAGCCGTGACGAGGATTTTGCAAAATGGTACACCGATATCGTGAAGAAGGCGGAGCTGGTCGATTACAGCAACGTCAAGGGCTGTATGGTCATCCGTCCCTACGGCTACGCGATTTGGGAGAATATTCAGGCGGATTTGGATCGCCGCTTTAAGGAAACGGGTCACCAGAACGTCTATATGCCGATGTTCATTCCCGAAAGCCTGCTCCAGAAGGAAAAGGATCACGTCGAGGGCTTTGCGCCCGAGTGCGCGTGGGTCACGGTCGGCGGCTCCGAAAAGCTCACCGAGCGCCTGTGCGTCCGCCCGACCTCCGAGACGCTGTTCTGTGAGCATTACGCCAAGGTCGTCAACACCTACCGCGACCTGCCGAAGCTGTACAACCAGTGGTGCAGCGTTGTCCGCTGGGAAAAGACTACCCGTCCGTTTTTGAGAACCTCCGAGTTCCTCTGGCAGGAGGGTCATACCCTCCACGAAACCGAGGAGGAAGCACGTGAGGAAACCCTGCGGATGTTAAAGGTCTATACCGATTTTTATAAAGAGACCCTTGCGATTCCCGCCGTTGTCGGCGAAAAGACCCCGAAGGAACGCTTTGCGGGCGCGAGGGAAACCTATACCGTCGAGCCGATGATGCATAACGGCGTCGCGCTTCAGGGCGGTACCTCGCACTATTTCGGCGACGGCTTTGCGCGTGCCTTTGACATCACCTATCAGGGCCGCGACAACAAGCTCCATTATCCGCACCAGACCTCATGGGGCGTTTCCACCCGCATGATCGGCGCGCTGATTATGGTACATTCCGACGACGACGGACTTGTCCTGCCGCCGAAGGTCGCTCCCGTTCAGGTCGCGATCGTTCCGGTTGCCCAGCATAAGGAGGGCGTTCTCGATAAGGCGAACGCGCTGTATGAAAGCCTGAAAAAGAAATTCCGCACCAAGCTCGACGATTCCGACCAAAGCCCCGGATGGAAATTCGCCCAGTATGAGATGCAGGGCGTGCCTGTCCGTCTGGAGCTGGGTCCCAAGGACATCGAGAAGAACCAGTGCGTGCTGGTTCGCCGCGATACCAGAGAAAAGCTGTTTGTTTCGCTCGACGGCATCGAGGACGCGATCGAGGCTCTGCTCGCTGGAATCCATGACGATATGTATCAGCGCGCGCTCGAGAATATGCATGAGAAAACCCACGTTGCCACTACCTACGACGAGTTCCTCGATATCGCGAAGAACAGCCCCGGCTTTATCAAAGCGATGTGGTGCGGCGATTCCGCGTGTGAGGATAAGCTCAAGGACGCGACCGGCGGCGTCAAATCCCGCTGTATTCCGTTTGAGGAGGAGCATCTCGCCGATACCTGCGTCTGCTGCGGCAAGCCCGCCAAGCACATGGTATACTGGGGAAAGCAGTATTAATCTCAGCCTCCCTTGAGCAAAGGGAGGGGGACTGAAGAAAGAAGCTATACTATGCCTATCAAGGTTCAGAACGACCTTCCGGCGGCGAAGATACTGGAAGGCGAAAATATATTTGTGATGAACGAAGACCGCGCGACGACGCAGGATATCCGCCCGCTCAAAATCGTGATCCTCAACCTGATGCCCACGAAGATTGCGACGGAAACCCAGCTGCTCCGCCTGCTCGGCAACTCGCCCCTGCAGGTGGACGTCGAGCTGCTGCAGATGTCGACGCACAAGTCGAAGAACACTTCACAGGAGCATTTAACAAAATTTTATAAGACCTTTGACGAAATCCGCGACGAACGCTTTGACGGCTTGATCGTCACCGGCGCGCCCGTCGAGCTGATGGAATTTGAGGAGGTCGACTACTGGGACGAGCTGTGCGAGGTGCTGGACTGGGCGAAAAAGCACATTTATTCCACCCTGTTTATCTGCTGGGGCGCTCAGGCGGGACTGTATTACCGCTACGGAATCCAAAAGTATCAGCTGCCGAAGAAGCTCTCCGGCATTTATAACCACCGGATTCTCAACAACAAGCACCCGCTGACGCGCGGCTTTGACGATTACTTCCTGATTCCTCACTCCCGCTATACGAGCGTCAGGAGCGAGGATATTCAGAAGGTTCCCGAGCTGGAAATCCTCGCAGAATCCAAGAAGGCGGGTGCGGCTATCGTCTGCTCAAAGAACGGCAGAGAATTCTATCTGTTCGGTCACTGCGAGTATGATTACGATACGCTCGCAAAGGAGTATTACCGCGACGTGGAAAGGGGTCTCAAGCCCGATATCCCCTATAACTATTTCCCCGAAAATAACGTCAACCGCAAGCCCGTCATGACGTGGCGCAGTCACGCGACGCTCCTCTATCAGAACTGGCTGAACTATTACCTCTATCAGCAGACGCCGTATGACCTTGAGGATTTGATAAAAATGTATGAGAATGAGTAAGCAATGAGAAGCCTTCCCGCTGTGGGGAGGCTTCGTTTATTGAAGGACTTGTCAGCAACCTCCTCTTGGCAGGGAAGGCCGGTTTTTGAACCGAAGTCATTTTTCGACCGTATATACAGTGAAGGCGCTTTCGGGAAAGGAGGCGGACGATGAAGAAAAATATCGAGGCGTATGTCGCGGCGCACGGGCTTGCGCTGACAAAGCTGTGCCTGTCGCTGACGAACAACCGCCACGACGCCGAGGACTTGTACCAAACCACATGGGAGAAGGCAATCCGCAATCTCAGAAAGTATGACGACGCCCGGCCGTTTGAGAAATGGTTGTTCACGATTTGTGTGAACACCTACCGAGACCGCGTGCGCCGGTATGATAACAAAAAGATTCTGCAATTCTCCACCGACGAGGAACAGGAACGCTTTCTGTCGTCCGTTCCCGACGAAGAAGGCGACAGGGACGAGTACCTCGCACTGTATTCCGCCGTAAAAAAGTTGAAACCATCCCTGCGCGAGGCGGTCGTGCTGTACTACTTCCGCGACTACAGTGTCGCGGAGCTTGCGGAGATTCTCAATATCCCTGCGGGTACGGTAAAATCGCGCTTGTCCGCCGCGCGGGCAGAGCTGAGAAAGGAGCTTAGTGATGACTGACGAAAAAATGGACAGAATGATGAAGTCCTATTGCAATCCGCAGGCAGAAGTATTCGAATACAAGCCGAAAAAGTACAGGGGATTAAAAGCGGCTTCCGTCATCGCCGCCGCGCTGGTGCTGACGGTTCTCGGTACGCTGATTATCCCGTCAATCAATAAGGATAGTCACAATTTTGTCCTGACAGTCAACGCCGCGAGTGACAGAACAGAGAATAGCCAAACGGGTACAATCTACAGCGAGAATTTTGTCTACGATAATAATATGAATCAGGTGGATCATTATTATGTGATGGACGCGGAGGTGATGCTCGGCGGCGACGATATTGAGGACGTGAGCTTTCGCTCGCTGAACGGGTACGGACAGTTCTTTGTTCTCTATAATCCCGATCCCGACGATTATCACGACGATTTAGGCTGGTGGTGTGATTCCGAAGGAAACCTCGCTCCCGATTATGTCGGGTGGCGTACCTATGACTATGATGAATACTATAATAAAGCCAAAATCTATCCCACCAACGACTGGAGCAAAGAGTATCTGTATCATATCCAATACAGCGCGATAGATGACGACGGCTATTTCCTCCAGCCTGAGAACGCGACGGCTGACAGAAACGATACAATCGAAATTTTCGTTACCTTCACCAACGGAGATACGCTGACAAAGCGGTTGAACGTGACTTATTCCGACGGCGTGATGTCTGTTGAGGAAATCCGATAAGGATGAAAGAATTTATCATCATCCTCATAATAATAGCAGTAATTATCAGACAATAAGCAGGGCTGCCGCAGCGATACGGCAGCCTTTCTTTATGGGAAAAGCAGGAGATCTTGCAGCCGTGTTCTTGGTTAGCGGTTGCTAATTTTTGCCTTTTAAGAAAAAATTCAGTGAAAAAGATTGAAATTTAAATTATTTATGCTACAATAGAGGTACAAAAAACAAGGAGGTCAAATCATGGCTTATAAAATTTCTGACGATTGCATTTCCTGCGGTGCTTGTGCTGACGAGTGTCCGGTAAGCGCTATTTCCGAGGGCGACGACAAGTACGTAATCGACGCTGATACCTGCATCGAGTGCGGCGCTTGCGGAGATGTTTGTCCTGTAGGCGCACCTTCTGCGGACTAATCGACAAATACCAACGGTAACCGAGGCGTTGTCCTCGGTTATTTTTTTACTTTTGCGACAGTCTTTCCGGCTGTTTACAACGGCGATTGTTTATGCTACAATGAAAAAAACGATGAGGAGGGATCGTATGCGCCCTGAGCCGCTCGGAAACGGGGTGGAGGTCTATGTCAGCGACCGCCATCATTTTACAACCGATACCATCCTGCTCGCGGATTTTGCGCGGGTCAAAAACGGCGACCGTGTTGTCGAGCTGGGCACGGGATGCGGGACAATTCCTCTTTTGATGATAAGGAATTATTCGTTAAAAGAAATATATGCGCTTGATATACAGGAAGAAGCGATTGCGCTTTTGCAGAAAAGTATTGCGCATAATCTGGAAAAGGGCATTGAAAACGCCGCGGCGATCCATCCGCTCTGCGGCGATATCCGCGAGGTGAGGGAGCTGCTTCCCGCGGGGAGCTTTGACCTCGTGGTCTGCAACCCGCCGTACAAGCTCCCCGGCTCGGGACTGACAAATCCCGACAAAGCTAAAATGACAGCCCGCCACGAGAGCGAGTGTACGCTCGCGGATATCTGCGAGGCGGCGAGCCGTCTGCTGCGGTTTTCGGGCAGATTCGTCATGTGTCAGCGTCCCGAGAGGCTTACCGATGTGCTCGGGTGCATGCGCGCGCATGATCTGGAGCCTAAGCGTCTGCGCTTTGTACAGGGCAGAGCCGGTAAAGCGCCTAAGCTCTTTTTGTGCGAAGCTAAGCGCGGAGCCAAGCAAGGCTATATGGATGTTATGCCGTCTCTGATCGTTGAGGATGAAAACGGCTTCACCGCGGAGATGAAGAGCATCTACGGCAGTTACAAGGAAGGTTATAATGGATAATAATGATAAGATACTATATGTAGTCGGCACGCCTATAGGCAACATGGGCGATATGTCTCCGAGAGCGGTCGAGACCCTCTCATCGGTAGACTTCATCGCCGCCGAAGATACCCGGGTAACGCTAAAGCTGCTCAACCACTTCGGTGTCAAGAAGCCTATGGTAAGCTACTTTGAGCACAATAAGCATGACAAGGGCGACAGGATCATCGACCGTATACTCGCCGGCGAAAGCTGCGCGGTAGTCACCGACGCGGGTATGCCATGCATATCCGATCCGGGTGAAGACCTCATCCGCCAATGCGAACAGGCAGGCATACGCACCGTGGTAGTCCCCGGTCCGAGCGCCGTTATCTCGGCTCTCGCGGTATCGGGGCTCGAGACAGGCAGATTCACCTTTGAGGGCTTTTTGTCCGTAAACAAAAAGAGCCGCTCGGAGCATCTCGAGAGTCTGCGCTCGGAGAGGCGCACCATGATCTTCTACGAGGCGCCGCATAAGCTGCCCAACACCCTTAAGGATTTATATGAGAACTTCGGCGAACGCAGGCTGACCATAGCCAGAGAGCTGACCAAGCTCCATGAAGAGATCATCCGCACAACTACCTCAGAGGCGGCTAAAAAATATATCGAAGACCCCCTCAAGGGCGAGATAGTGCTTATCCTCGAGGGTAAAAAAGAATCTCAAAACTCCGGTATATCCCCCGGAGAAGCCGTAGCCTACGCCCAAAAGCTGATAGACGGCGGTATGCGTCCCACAGACGCCGCCAAAGAAGCCGCCGCTATGGCAGGACTGAAAAAGAACGATATATATAAGGAACTGATATGAACTACGAACAAGCGCTTAACTTCATACACTCGCTGGACAAATTCGGCTCACGTCCGGGACTCGACAGGGTACAAAAGCTCTTTGACTCAGTGCCCGGTGTGCTCGATCAGAGCTTCATCCATGTAGCGGGCACCAACGGCAAAGGCTCCGTATGCGCCGTGCTCAGCTCCGCGCTCAGACAGGCGGGGTACAGGACAGGGCTGTTCATCTCGCCGTACATCACCGACTTTCGCGAGCGTATACAGATTGACAGCGAGATGATCTCCGAGAGCGAGCTTACCGAGGCTGTAGAATACTTCAAGCCAATACTCGACAGGCTAAACTCCGAGGGCGTCATCATCACCGAGTTTGAACTGCTCACCGTAATGAGCTTTTGGATATTCAAGCGTCACAAGTGCGACGTGATCGTCTGCGAGGTAGGCATGGGCGGACTGCTCGACTCCACTAACCTCATCCCCTCTCCCCTATGCTCGGTCATCACCCGCATAGACCTCGACCACACAGCCGTTTTAGGCGATACAATTGAGGAGATAGCCGCTCAAAAGGCAGGCATCATCAAGCAGGGCTGTGTCACCGTGACCGCGGCTCAGCGCATAGAGGCATACGCCGTCATCGAAGCGACAGCCCGCGAAAAATCAAACAAGCTGTATCGCGGCGAGGACACAGAGCTGACCGTCACCGGTACAGGCAGAGACGGCTCCCGCCTTATCTACCGCGGTACGGATATGCTCCTGCCCCTTACAGGCGCTCACCAGATCGAAAATCTCAGATGCGCCTTAGCCGCAGTCGAGGCGCTGAACTCGGAGAGAGGCTACAGCATCACACCTGAGAACATCCGCGACGGACTCAGAGAGCTGAAGCACCCCGCGAGATTTGAGCGCCTCCGTCAAGCCCCCGATACAGTGCTCGACGGAGCGCATAACCCCAACGGTCTCAGCTCCTTTGCCGAAGCTGTACGCGCTTTCTATCCTAACGGCGAAAAAACTCTGATCATCGGTATGCTCGCCGATAAGGACAGCACCTCTCTGTATCTGCTGGGGGGACTGTTCGACAGGATCATAGCCACCGATATCCAAAATCCCCGCGCCTTGCCTGCCGAAGAACTCGCCGATAGACTCAGCGGCACAGCTCCCGACATAGAGGTCATCCACTCACCTCAAAAGGCGTATGACAAGGCGCTGACATACGGCTGCGACGTCTTTATATGCGGCTCGCTGTATTTAGCCTCGGAGCTTCGCCCTTATATAATCAACAGCAAAGCCGTTTCTCAGACAACAACCGCAGAATAATAAAAGCATCCGGATTTTTCCGACAACAGAATAAAACACATTATTTAAGCCTATCCTATTATCATTGGGATAGGCTTTTTATTTCAAAAAACGATCAAGGAGGTCACATGGTAGATTTGACATATCAGAACGGCGCCGTCACGGCTAAGCTGTACGGCGAGATAGACCACCACATAGCTCCGGGACTCAGAGGCGAGATAGACGCCTGCTGTGAGAGTCGCAGACCCGCGCGCCTCATCCTCGACTACGGCGCGGTCAGCTTTATGGACTCATCGGGCATAGGGTTGGTGATGGGCAGATACCGCATGATGACCCTGCTCGGAGGCAGGCTCGAGGTGGTCAATATCCCTCCCTCGCTCAAAAAAATCTTTACCCTCTCGGGACTCGAAGGCTTAGGGGTGATCAAATGAAGACTGTAAACAGCATGAAGCTCAGCTTCATCTCAAAGAGCGTCAACGAGAGCTTTGCGCGCTCGGCGGTAGCGTCCTTCTTACTGCCGCTCGACCCCACCGTCGCTCAGATAGCGGACGTCAAGACCGCCGTATCCGAGGCTGTCACCAACGCTATAGTCCACGCCTATCCCGATACCTTCGGCACGGTTTACATAGAGGCACGGCTGACCGATACGGGCAGAGCGATAATCAAGATACGCGACCGCGGCGTGGGCATACCCGATATAGCCAAGGCTATGGAGCCGCTGTACACCACCTCCACAGATGAGAGAGCCGGCTTGGGCTTTGCCGTCATGCAGAGCTTCACCGACAAGGTTAGGGTGCGCTCGACTGTAGGCAAAGGCACTACCGTAACTCTCGAAAAGGATATATCCCGCTCCGATAATGGACAGAAATGAGCTTATAGAGCAGAACCTCCGTCTGGTACACGCCTGCGCCCACCGCTTTGAGGGACGCGGCATAGAGTATGAGGAGCTGTACGCGGCAGGCTGCGAGGGGCTTGTCAAGGCGGCTCAACGCTTTGATCCCGATATGGGCTGTAAGCTCTCCACCTACGCGGTACCCGTGATACTCGGCGAGATACGCGGACTGTTCCGCAGCTCGGGCACAGTCAAGCTCAGCCGCTCCTTAAAGGAGCTCAGCGTCAAGGCGAGAGC
>CAJONB010000030.1 GCA_905235715.1 uncultured Ruminococcus sp.
CACAGTACATAAAAAGCATACGCCGGATTGCTGTTGTTACGCTGCGTTATCTCTCCTTCAGTCACCTTCGGTGACAGCTCCCTCGTCAGAGGGAGCCTTGTTCGCTATCGCGAATATTGCCCGACACGCGTGTCAGGCATCGTCCCCTACGAATACAACAGACGTTTCCGTTACGACGTAGGGACTGCCGCATTTCCTTAGTGCGACAGCCTCTATTGACAAAATGAATATCATTCGTTAACAGTGAGAATGCAGAACGACCGGTCAAGGAAATTAACATATTTTTTACAAAAATGTTGCGTCAAATTCAAATGTGCCTGCCGTTTATTCATAATTGATATAAAACGCGTCTTTTCAGCCTGAAAATATCAACATATTTTTTACAAAATAATTCGAAATAAGAACTTTAAATTTCTGCCTGCGCTTTATAATGTGAACTGAAGCAGTAGGTAAATTATTTTATGGCAACACAATATATAGTACGGAGGTTTATTTATGGCTGAAAGACCCTCGTCAAACACAATGGAAATCAATTCGATATTAGAAGAAGCCCGCAGCAGAAATCAAAGCATTTCGGAAAAGCCGTCATCCGCTTCTGCGCGCACTTCCGCGCCCCGTTCCGCGACGGTCAACAGAACAATGGCGGACAACGAAGATTATGTGGATATCAGCAACGGCGGCGCCTATAGCAGGGACGAACAGCAGGCAAAGCCGAAGAAGAGCAAAAAGCCTGTCATTATCACGGTCGTCGTGGTTCTGGTGCTTGCGCTTGCAGGCGCCGGCGGCTTTATATGGTTTAAATATCAGCACTCCGGCTCCTCGAACATTGTTGCGGATAATATCACCGTTAACGGCGTCGATATCGGCGGCAAGACAATGGATGAAGCCAAGAAAGCGATGGCGGATATCGAGCAGTCGCTTGCCGACGGTATCAAAGTCCATGTCAAGGCGGCAGATAAGGACTATAACCTGACAAAGGACGATTTCACCTATACCTTTAACACCGAGAATATTCTCTCACAGATTAAGGAACATTCAGAGGAAAAGAGCCTGAATAAGGAAGCGAAGAGCTACGAAATCACCATGAAGGTCGATACCTCAAAAACCCAGGCGATTGTGGATAAGATTGCCGGGGAGGTACACGCCGCTCCCGCAAACGCCAAGGTAACGAAATTCGATTCCTCTGCCTCGGATATGTTTACCTTCCAAAAAGAGGTTGTCGGCAGGGATATTGACAGCGCTGATTTGGTGAACAAAATCAACGGCATTTTTCAAGGAGGAAAAAACGCGGGCGAGGCTGAGGCGAAGGTCAACAGCGTTGAACCGAAGTATACGGAGGATTATTTAAAGAGCCACATTGTCAAGCTCTCCGAATATTCCACCGAATCCACCAATAATTCCAACGGCAACGAGAATATGCGCGTTTCTCTGGCTGCCTGCAATGATTCAATTATCGAGCCCGGCGAGTCATGGTCGTTCAATGACTGCACCGGCGACTCTAACCAGGAATCCAACGGTTATATGCCCGCGGGCGTTATTGTAGAGGGACGCAGCGAGACAGGCATCGGCGGCGGTATCTGCCAGTCTTCCACGACGATTTACAACGCGACCCTGCTCTGCGGTATGGAGGTTGTAGAGCGCGCCTGCCACTATTATCCGTCCACATACGTCGACGCCGGCCGCGACGCGACCATCGACTACGGCAATATCGACCTGGTTATGAAGAACCCCTTCAAGTATCAGCTGTTTATGAAGTGCTGGATGGACGGCACCCAGTTGAACTGCGAGATATACGGTCTGGAGAATTCCGGCTTTGATGAAATCAAGATTTCGACGTCTGACCCCGATTTCTTCTCAAACGGCTATACCGTTAAGGCGTGGCGTACCTTTTATAAGGACGGCAAGGAAGTAAATGAGGAGGAGCTTCCCAGCTCCACCTATTACAACTCCGCTCCAAGCTCGGATTCAGACTCGGATTCAGACTCAGGTTCAAGCTCGGATGATGATGATGACGACGATGACGACAGCTCCGACAGCTCTTCGTCCTCCGATGATTCCTCCGGAAATTCCGACTCCGGAAGCTCCTCCGAAGCGGCAGATTCCGGCGATTCGGGTGCTGCCGCGGATTCCGGTAATTCCGCAGACAGCGGCGCGGATTCCGGCGGCGGAGAGGCTGCCGACACATCAGGAGAATAACACCCCGGTACAATGATGACAAAATCCCTTTCGCGAGAAATCGTGAAGGGGATTTTTTGTTTTCGGAATCAGTCAGAAAGCTGCTCGTTTTGCTGAGAAAATTTGTCCGGTTTATTGTTTTTTAAATCGGCTTGTGGTATAATGTCATTGTTTAATTCGGTCGAGGAGGAAATTATGAGCAAGAAATCAGTCCGGAAACCGCCTGTTGCCCGTATTGAGGCTGCACCCGAAACGGGTCTGACAGCGCAGCAGGTTGAGGAAAGAGCACAGAAAGGCTACGTCAATGCCACCGTAGACCCGAACGATAAGAGTGTGGCAAAAATCATCGCAGGCAATTTGTTTACCTTCTTTAACTGCGTGCTGATGATTATTGCGGGCGTCTTTATTGGTTTTATGGTTTATCTGAACGCCATCGGGCGTACGGATATTGTCGATTCCTATTTCGGCTTTTCAAAGTTCGTATTTTTGGTTCCCGCGATTATGAACGTCGGGATAGGCTCGTTTCAGGAGATTCAGAGTCTGAGGGTTATCAAAAAGCTGAAAATTGTCACCAGCACCAAGAGCCGCGTCGTTCGTGACGGCGAGACGGTTTCAATCGACGCGTCACAGATTGTGCTTGACGATATTGTCGCGATTTCCGCGGGCGACCAGGCGACCGCCGACCTGATTGTATTGACGGGTGAGGTCGAGGTAGACGAGTCCATGCTGACCGGCGAGGCGGATCATGTGAAGAAGAAGGCGGGGGATACGGTTCTCTCCGGCTCTGCGGTTATCGTCGGCTCGGCGCGCTGCCGCGCGGATAAAATCGGCGACGAAACATACGCCGCTGTGCTGACCAATAAGGTAAAAAGCAGCGAGGGGCATCAGTCCGAGCTGATGTCTTCGATTATGAAAATCATCAAGGTGCTGACCGTCGGTCTGTGTATCGCGGCGGCGGTTGTCACCGTAACGCTGACAATCAAAATCAGCGCCCACGGCGCGGACACCTCTATCTGGAATGGCTTGGAGATGTCCCTCGGCGACCCTGTAACATGGTCGCTGATTGTCCTGACGGACGGTATGTTCGGTATCGGAATGATTCCGTCGGGACTGGTGCTGACGACCTCTGTTGCGCTGATGGTTTCCATCGCCCAGCTGACAAAGAAGCAGACCCTTGTGCAGGAGCTGTATTCGCTTGAAAATCTCTCCCGCGTCGACGTTATCTGCCTTGATAAAACAGGTACCCTGACCGACGGCACCATGTCTGTCTGCGAGGTCAAGGCGTACATCCCGGAGGAAGAGGTAGAGCGTCATGCCCGCGCGCTGATGGCGTCTGTCGATGACCGCAACGCGACCTCCGAGGCGGTATTCCAATACTTCGGCGAGGATAAAAATGCACCCATCAAAGAGGCGATTCCGTTCTCCAGCGCCGTGAAATACTCCGGGCTTGTATACGAGGACGGCAAAAAGCTGTTGATGGGCGCGCCGGATTATCTGCTGTCTGAGGACGACGGGCGCTTGTCTTACGTAACCGAGCGCGCGATGCTCGGCAACCGCGTGATCGCCATGACGCTCGACGGCGAGCTGATCGCGTTTATCGCGATTGAGGATCATATCCGCGAGACCGCCGCCGATACGCTGAAATTCTTCCGCGAAAATGCCGTTACCGTCAAGGTCATCTCCGGCGATAATCCGCTGACAGTCAGCATGATTGCGGAGAAATGCGGCATTGTGAACGCCGATAAATATATTTCTCTCCAGGGCGTCGCGCCGGAGGATATCCCCGCGATTGCGGAGGAATATACCGTTTTTGCCCGCGTATCTCCCGAACAGAAGGAGGCGCTTGTCGCCGCCTTGCAGGAAAAGGGTCATAAGGTCGCGATGACGGGCGACGGCGTCAACGATATTCTTGCGCTGCGCCGTTCGGATTCGTCGATCACCTTTGCCAAGGCGACCGACGCGGCAAAATCCTGCTCCGACGTCGTTCTGCTCGACAACGATTTCAGCCACCTGAAGGAGGTCGTCGGCGAGGGTCGCCGCGTTATCGGCAATATCCAGAAGACCGCGGTTCTCTACCTGATGAAATCCACGATTGTTTTCATCCTCGCGTTTGCGCTGATTCCGTTTGCGAAGGGTCAGATGTGGTTCTCGATTGAGAATATGTATATCCTCGAGGCGGCTGTTATCGGCACGGGCGGCTTCCTGCTGTCACTGGAGCCGAGGCGAACGCCCGTCAGAGGCTCGTTTATGAAAAATATTGTGTCCCAGTCTATTACCGCGGGCGCGCTTGCGGCGGTTGCGATACTTCTTCCCGTCATGTTGAACGCGATTCCGAAATATTTCGGCAGCGAGCCCTATATCATGGACGAAAATGTGCGCGCAATGATGACGATTTTGCTGTCTATCGCGGGTATCGTCGTCGTATGCTCCATGTGTCTGCCGTTCAACAAATACCGCTCCTTCGCCCTTACCGCCGTTATCTTTGTAGCGGTATTCCTCGGGCTGATGTTCCCGACCTCGTTTATCGGCGGTCAGGCGGTAGGTCCGTCCATGCTCAAGTTCGACGCCTCCGCGGGACAGACGCTCTTTGATACGCAGCTGTTCAGTGAGATGTTCCGGCCGATGAATTCCTCCGTCGTACAATCGCTCGTAGCGGATGAAAACAATTTCATCATTCTGCGCGTGTACCTGTATATCGCGATCCCCGCGTTTATCCTGAGCCGCTTTGCGGTGGAGAATTTCGCCCGCAAGGAATATAAGGACGTCAAGAAGAATCGCGTGTTCCGTATCGGCAGACGTCTGATGCTTGCGTCGGGCTTTGTGCTGATTTTGCAGGCGCTGCTGTCGCTGGTGGAGCTGGTTACTCTGTATCCCACAATCAGAGATGAGGCGGGAGTAGGCGCGTATGCCGTTTTTGCCGTCATCGTTGCCCTGATATCCCTCCTGCAGATTGCGATCGGCGTTATCGGCTATAAGGTCTGGAAGGATCCGACAAAGCGATTGATTAAAATCGGCTTTGCCTCGGGCATCGTCCTTCTTGTGCTGTCGATACTTCCGACGATTCTCACCGGCGAATTAAACGATATCGGCGACACGCTGATGTTCGTGGATAGCATCGTCACGTTTGCTGTTGCGCTTGCCTACGTTATCGGCTCGTTTATCGTCCGTGCAAACGTCAAGCTCGCCATCCCGAAAGCGGGAGAGCATCATTCCTGACGTCAATTTGACAATAAATACCAATACGCATTTATCGCTCCTCTTTGCGGATAATAACGCAAAGGGGAGTTTTTATATGCAAAATTGTAACGGTACATTCTTGTTTGAAAGTAAGCCGCGTATCAGCGCCTTTGCGTCGGTCGTCGGGAAGAAAGAGGCGCAGGGACCGCTGCGCGAGGACTTTGACAAAATCATCTATGACAGCTATTGCGGTCAGGATACCTTTGAAAAGGCAGAAACCGAAATGATGCGTACCGCCGTCGAGCTTGCCCTCGAAAAAGGAGAGATGATGCGCGAGGAAATTGACGTCGCTTTCTGCGGCGATTTGTTGAACCAGTGCGTCGCGTCCAGCTTCGCAATGAGCGGCTTCGGGATTCCCTACGCGGGGATTTACGGCGCCTGCTCAACGATGGCGCTGGGGCTGATGATGTCCGCGCTCGCCGTTGAGAGCGGTGCGGCGACCCGCGCGGTCTGTGCCGCCTCGTCCCATTACTGCACCGCCGAGCGCCAGTACCGCTTTCCGCTCGAATACGGTTCTCAGCGTCCCCCGACAGCCCAGTGGACGGTGACAGGCTCCGGCGCGTGTGTCGTCGAAGCCGACAGCGAAGCTCATCAAAGCCGTCGCGCGAATCATGCCCGGGAGGATAACGGCAGGCAGACGATTTACCCAAACACCCGGATGCCCTATATCCGCTCAGCCCGCCTCGGTATCATCACCGATTACGCGATTACCGACCAGAATAATATGGGCGCCGCCATGGCACCTGCCAATGTCAAGATAGGAACATAATAATCCTTTCATGATAATCACCCTGTATTATCATAAGACCTTTATCTGCAGAAGGTCTGTAGTATTAAAAAATATTTCGCACAAAACTATTGATAAATTCGTACGATTAGTATATAATAATAGCACAACAATGAAGGAGGTTATGAATATGTCAATCACCGCAACCGAACTCAAGCAAAACCTCGGCAAATACCTGCTCCTTTCGCTGACAGAGGATATTTTCATCACCAAGAACGGCAAGATTGTCGCCAAGTTGACCAATCCTTATCAAACTCGCGTTGAAACCGCGACCTCTCTGTTTGGCGTCCTCCCGAACGATATGACGCTCGATGAAGCGAAAGCGGAAAGGCTGGATACTATATGAGAGTATTGCTCGACACCTGTGTGATCATTGACGCTCTGCAGGATCGTAAACCATTCTCCGCTGACGCGCAGGATATTTTCCTTGCGGTTGCCAATCGGACGATAGAGGGTTATATCACCGCTAAGTCTATCACGGACATTTACTATCTGACCCATCGGCTGACTCATTCCGATTCCGCAACCGGAGATATTCTGAATAAGCTGTTTTCGCTCTTCGGCGTTTTGGATACTACCGCCAACGACTGCCGGGAGGCGGTATTCTCGGGTGTATCCGATTATGAAGACGCCGTTATGATCAATACCGCAGCGCGTGAGAAGATGGATTATATCGTAACGCGCAATGTTCGCGACTATTCGAAATCGGATGTTCCTGTGCTGAGTCCGTCTGAATTGATCAACAAGATAGCAGAATAAAGCGGCAGCTGATAAGACGGGTCAGCTGTCGCTTTATTATTATGCTGTTTTGTCCTGTGTGAATTGTTTCGCGTCCGCAAAGGCGTCGCGGAAGTTGAAGGTGATGTCCAGCTCGCCGTTCTTATGGACGGTGATTCGATCGATTAATTCTGTCAGCAGGGGACGGGTGAGGCGGTCGATGTTGCCGTGGCGCTTGAAATGCTCGATAAACTCGTTTGACGGATCGCTGCGGGCAGCGGTATCGCCGGAAGCTGTTTTCAGCTGCTTAACGGCTTTCTCCAGCCTTTTCTGTTCCCGCTCGTATTTCTGCTTGTTCATCAGGTATTGCTCCTTGTTCAGCAGACCGCTCTTGTAGTCGGGATAGAGGTCGGCGAGGAGGTTTTTCACTCGATCCAATTCCTGCTCCTGCGCTTTTATCTGTTTTTCGATATCGACGCTTTCGGCTTCGGACTGATGCTGCCGCATTTCTTTGATGACCTCATCGGCGTTGACAGCGACGTCCACCATCTGCCGGATCGTGACCAGCACCGCGTTATACAGCTTTTCATAGCGGATGGTATGCGCGTCGCAGGCAGCTTTGCACTTGCAGTGTGTCGAGCAGCGATAGTAGATATAGGTTTTGTCAGTATTGCGGTTGGTCTTTTTAATCAGCGCGTGACCGCAGCCGGCGCATTTGAGCAGCCCCGAGAACAAGTCCACTTTACCGCTGACGGGAGAGGTCTTTGCCCCTTTTTTGAGCATCCGCTGTACACGCTCAAAGTCATCCGGATGAATGATTGCCTCGTGCGTATTCTCCACCCGAATCCAGTCGGTTTCATCACAAGCGCGGATCGCCTTGTCCTTGTAGCTGATTTTGCGGTATTTTCCCTGTACCATGTTGCCGATATACATCTCGTCATGCAGAGTGCGGCGCACTGTCTTGTCGCTCCACAGGGCGGATGTTCCGATCGTGCGTGATTGGTAGTTGAAGCCCTGCTGCTGCTTGTAGGCGGAGGGGCTTGGAATGTTGTTTTCGTTGAGATAACGGACGATGGCGCGGATGCCGCTGCCTTTCAGATACAGGTCAAAAATGGTGCGGACAGTCTGCGCGGCGACCTCATCAATGATTAGCCTGTGGTGATCGGCGGGGTCTTTTTTATAGCCGTATTTGGCGAAGGAACCGATAAAATATCCGCGCCTGCGCTCCATATCTAAGGTGGAGCGAATGCTCTCGGAGTTAGCGGCGACGTAGTATTCGTTGATCATGCCGCGCATGGTGTTGTTGAGAAAGTCTATCGCGACGCCCTGACTTCTGCCGGAGTCGATTGCGTCGTTGACCGCGATATACCGCACGCCGAGCTTCGGGAAGATTTCGCCGATGTACCTGCCGCTCTCGCTGGCATTTCTGCCGAATCGCGAGCTGTCCTTGACAATGACGCAGTTGACCTGACCCGCGTACACATCCGACATCATGCGCATGAAATCAGGACGGTTGAAGCTCGCCCCCGACCAGCCGTCGTCGACATAGTATTCCGCAAGGTCAATGTCAGGTTGATTGTTTACGAAGCTTGTGAGAAGCTTCTTCTGATTCACAACGGAATCGGATTCAGCTTTGTCGCCGTCATCCTTTGACAGGCGAATATAAAGAGCAGCCCGGTAGGTTTTTACCCGCGGAGGCTGCTCTGCTGTTCTATATGCATAGATTGACATAGTATACCTCCGATAGCTTGTCAGTATACCGTCTTTCATCGGGTATGATGTTAGCATACTGTCCGTAAAATAGCAAGTAGAAAATACTGGAAATCATCAGCCGGTCATCGTGCTGAATGCATTGGCGAGACAAGTCGCCAGACTTCGTCCCTCGCTGAAACGGATATTGATGACGGTATCGCCTGTAAAAAGACGATATGAATCATGCCCTGCCGGTGTAAGGCTCTTTTGGACAGAGGGGTGATGAATAGCGCCGGCTTTTTGGCGGCTGCCTGCTGTGACGGTTCGCTCCCGCTTAGTGTACTGCATGAAATAACGGTTCTCCTTTGGTGGTAAGTATCTGTAATTCGTTTTGGCTGAAATGTTCCGTGTATTCTTTGAAGGCTAACCTCTCGGCTGCTCTTTTTGCCGTGCCGTTTTAATTATTATTCGGCAAAAATCAAGCTGCTGTAAAGGCTTAGCAAAAAGCGCTGCTTCAAATTAATTGACAAGAAATGCGGCGGGTAATATAATGGGTATCGAAACGATTCGATTCGGAGGGAACAGCTTTGTCTGCGGTTATTATAAACGCCGATGATTTCGGCTTGAACGGGCATAACTCAAAAGCAATCGCCGGGGCGTTTGCAAAGGGGCTTATCACCGACACCACGATGATGGCGACGGGGGATTACTTTGACGAAGCGGCAGCGCTCGCAAGGGAGCAGGGATTTATCGACAGAATCGGTATCCACCTGAATCTGACCGAGGGTGAGCCGTTGACAGAGGACATAAAAGACTGTCCGCGTTTCGTGAACAGCGGGCGCTTTTATAAGCCGTATGCCCCTGTCAAAGACCTGACCGCCGGAGAAACAGACGCGGTTTACAGGGAGCTGACCGCTCAGGTTGAAAGGATAAAGGCGGCGGGAATCGTTATCACTCACGCGGATTCCCACCACTATATTCACAACAATCCTTTCCTTGCGCCGGTTGTGATGCGCGTGTGCCGTGAAAGCGGAATCCGCAGGATTCGCCTGCAGCGCAATCTCGGCAGCGCGACAGGCTTTGAAGAAAACAACCGCTTCTGGCGGGAACACGGATTTATCACGACCGCGTATTTCGGCAGAATGTCGGATATTGCGGACGGCGAAATCCCCGGTATTACCGAAATCATGGTACACCCCGACTTTGACCGGAACGGCAGCTTGATTGACCGCAGGGGAGCAGAGGACGGCTATCCTGCCGGTGAACTGCTGCGGGATTGCAAGGCAAACGGCGTAACGCTGCTCAGCTATCGGGATTTAGCATAAAAAATACAATGGATCATGCCGGCTGACAAGAAAATCAGCCGGCTTTTTGTATCTTTTTCAATGCAAGTTTCCGTTGGCGGGGTTGTCCAGTACCTTTCCGTTTTCCGCAAATCGCGAGCCGTGGCAGGGGCAGTCCCATGTGCGCTCCGCGCTGTTCCATTTGAGCGCGCAGCCGAGATGCGGACAGCGTTTCTTTGAGAAAGTCAGCAGATTTTTAGTCGATTCAAAGCCGTTGACCAACAGCTGCGGCTTGAGAATACTCCTCGACGGATTAAAGACGCCGGCGCAGTCATTCTTTTTGCCGAGAATCCTGTCGGTGAGCAGCATCGCCGCCGTCATCGCGCCCGTCATGCCCCACTTGTTGAAGCCGCTCGCGACATAGAACCCGTGCGTGCTTTTGGAGTATTGCCCGATATACGGAATATCGTCAAGGCTCATGCAGTCCTGTGCCGCCCAGAAGTATTTTTCCTTGGATTTCGGATATACCGCACCCGCAAAATTGCGCAGCTCGTTCCAGCTGCCGCCCTTGTGACCGGTGCGGTGACCGCCGCCGCCGAGCAAAAGCAGCTTACCGTAATTGCGGAACGACAATCCCGTCTTGCTCTCGTCCACATACATACCGTTGACATCCTGCGCGTTCTCGAGCGCAATCACGTAGGAGCGGTGCTGATAGAGCTTCAAGAAGTAACTGCCGTGCTTGTTGATGAACGGAAAATGCGTCGCCGCAATTACCCTGCCGGCGGAGATTTTTCCGTAGTCCGTGACGGCGGTATTGCCGACCATCTCGCGGACAAAGGTGCGTTCGTAAATGTTCAGCCCCTGAGAAACAGCGGCGATGAATTTCAGCGGGTTGAACTGCGCTTGATTAGCAAATTTCACCGCGCCCGCGGTTTGCAGCGGGAGGTCAATTTTTTCGCAAAGCTCCGCCTGATAACCGATTTTGCGCAAGGCGTTCATTTCGTCCTCGGGCAGCCTTCTGTCGCCGACACTGTAAACATAGTTGTCCTTGATTTCATAATCGCAGTTGATGCTTTGGCAAAGTCTTGCGTATTCCTCAAACGCCCGCTTGTTGGCGGCAAGATATTGCTGAGCCGCCTCCAAGCCGTTGCTTTTCAGAATTTTATGATAATTCAGGCTGTGCTGAAAGGTGATTTTCGCGGTGGTGTTCTGCGTCGTGCCCGAGCAGATCCTGTCCTTTTCAACCAGCACATATTTCACGCCGTTTTGCTGCAGATAGTACGCGGTCAGAAGCCCCGCGATCCCGCCGCCGATAATCAGGACGTCCGTGCGGATATCCTGATGCAGCTGCGGAAAATGCGGCAGCTTTGCCGTATCTTTCCAGACTGATTTCATATTTTCTCCTTATTAGTTCTTCATCGGGAAAAGCGTCAGCTGATTTTCGTCGTAGCAAATCCCGAGGAAAATCTCCTCTGCGCTTTGATAACCCTGCTTTTTCAATTCCTTTCGGAGCCAGTCCTCGCTCAGCCCCTTTTGCCTGAGGTTGCCGCCTAAAATCCTGCCGTCCATAATCAGCTCCGTTCCGATATGCTCGGGCTTCGGCTGCAGCTCCATGTCCCCGGGGTTCAGCGGACGCTTGGTGCTGACGGGCAGAATCGACAGCTTGCCGTTGTATTCAAAGACGGCGGTTTTGATGTCGTTCAGATTGAAGTAGCCCTCCTGACGGCACAGCAGCAAGAAATCGCTCAGCTCCAGCTTCGCCTTCTTCATATTCTCGCGGTACAGCTTGCCGTCGTTCATGACGATGGTCGGCGAGCCGTTGATAAATTTGCGGCTTCTCGGCAGCTTTTTCGTCAGCAGATTCAGGACGACGGCTATCGCGCCGAACACCAGCATGGAGACCGTCGGCTTCCACCAGGGCTTATCCAGCTGTGTGGCAAGCTCCGCGGCGATGGAGCCGATGGTGATTCCGTTGATGTAGTCAAAAAACTCCAGCTGGGAAATCTGCTTGTGTCCGATGAGCTTCGCAATCACAAAGAGAATCGCCGCCGCAAACAGCGACGCGAGGATGACTTTTACAACTCCCATAGAATTCCTCCGTTACATAGTCATTATGCACGGATTCGGGACGATTATTTACCGGAGTCGCAAATCTCTCTTTGTACGGCTATCGTAGCGAGCGTGTCGCCCAACTGCACCAATACAGCGGCTAACAAGGTCAACTCGTCGTTGCTCAGCTCGCAGGCGATAGCGTTTGCGGCTGCAGTAACCGAAGCTGTCAATTCGCATGGATTCATTTTTGCCTTTCCTTTCCTCAATACTATATTATTCTATGTGAAAGCAGACAAAAAGACAGCCCCGGAATGGCTCCGAAGCTGTCTTTTTTAATCCTGCAAGTCCGCTGCAGGGCGATCGTTCTCGAGATTATCCCGCGCAAGGTCATTGTCGATTTCCTTATAAACAGGCGATATCGGTCTTTCGGATGTGTATGGCGTGGTATGGTACACCTTTTGTGACGGCGCCTCCGTGCCCGCGATAATCGGATTTGCTTTCTCGTTTTTGTGCTTTGCCTTGCCCCGGATTTCGGGGACGGCGGCTTGGTCGTTCTGCGGCTTCGTATGCGTCCGCTCGGGACGCTTCATTCCTTGCTTTGCCATGTAGTTCACCTCACGCTTAGTGTGGGCAAAACGGCGGCGTTTATTCGGCGCGTATCACACCGCAGGCAATTTTCATACCCGAGTCGCCGGACGGCTGCGTCCGGAAATCATCCGCGGCGCTGTGGATGATGACGGTTTTGCCGATGATCTCCCGCACGCGGAAGCGGTCGGTTTTCACTGTCATTTCCGCGTTGCCTCTGAAGGATAACAGCGGCGGCAAGTCACCCGCGTGGGACGGGTGAGGGCGGTTCTTCGGGTTGTAGTGGCTGCCTGTATTTGGGAAGCCCTCGCCCTCACAGCTGCCGCCCTCGTGGATATGAAAGCCGTAGAAGCCCGTGCCGTTCTGCGGCAGCCCCGCAACCTTCACCGATACAAGTACGGCGTGCTTTTCCTGATAGAACAGCACCTCGCCGTGCAGGGCGGGATATTCGCCGGAGCCGTTGATGATTGCCTTTGCGCCGGGTTTACAGTTACATTGCATGATGATCACCTCTTCAATCATGCTATGCGGCTGCCTGCGTTTTGTGTGATACCTTCAGTTAAAAGCAACAAAGCTGATAACAAAATATGTAAGCGCCGGTAAAGATAATAATTTGACAATATATATGTTTTTTGGTATGATAATCAAGATATAGTAGGGTACTATGCGTTTTATGGCTTTTTGCGGAATGTCATGTTGTTTTGCCGCATCGGGACAAACCGATTATAGGCATTAAAGGGTAATCATATACGGGATTTGCGGAGCGACTTTTTGATATTGGCTGTCGTTCCTTGGACTGATGGTGCTGTCGCCTGCCGTGCCGGCGAATTCCGGTATTGCATACGCAAAAGTCGCCGACGCTGTAACAAAGTATAGATTATGAAATAAACGGAGAGGAATCAACTGAGAAAACGGGGGGGACTGGTAATGTCATCATTTAACGGAGCAACATTAATGATAACCGGCGGTACGGGTTCATTCGGGAACACCGTACTCAAGCATTTTTTGACCGGCGATATCGGTGAAATTCGCATTTTTTCTCGCGATGAGAAGAAGCAGGATGATATGCGTCACGATTTGCAGGCGCGGTATCCCGGCTATGCCGACAAGGTCAAATTTTATATCGGCGACGTGCGTAACCCACAGTCTATCAAGGACGCAATGTGGGGCGTTGATTATGTATTCCATGCAGCAGCGTTAAAGCAGGTTCCCTCCTGTGAGTTCTTCCCGATGGAGGCTGTCCGTACGAACGTAGAGGGTACGGACAATATGCTCCACGCCGCGATTGACTGCGGCGTCAAGCGCGTTGTGTGCCTGTCGACAGATAAAGCTGCCTATCCGATCAACGCGATGGGTATTTCTAAGGCTATGATGGAGCACGTTATCTATGCCAATGCCCGCGTAGCGGCAGAGCGCGGCGGTACAGTCATTTGCTGCACACGTTATGGCAATGTTATGTGTTCTCGCGGTTCGGTTATTCCGCTGTTCATCGACCAGATCAAGGCGGGTAACCCGATTACGATTACCAACCCCGATATGACCCGATTTCTCATGAATCTCGATGAGGCGGTCGATCTTGTCAAGTTTGCCTTTGAGCATGCGAATCCCGGTGATTTGTTCATTCAGAAGGCTGACGCTTCCACCATCGGCGTGCTTGCGCAGGCGGTACAGAAGCTGTTC
>CAJONB010000031.1 GCA_905235715.1 uncultured Ruminococcus sp.
TCCGGTCTTGTTGTTGTGCCTTCATTACAAAAATACAGCCGAGATTCTCATCTCGACTGTATTCCCATACTTTATTATTTCCTTATCTTAATGATATTGGCGTTAATTAGGCGTATTCAACTCCGCGCAAGCGGATGTGATTGCGATATATAAAATACAATTTATTTTGTAAAACAAAGAAAGGATGAAAAATCAAATGAAAACAACCAAGAAACTATTCACCGTTCTGTTGGCGGTCATCATGGTTCTGGCGCTGAACGTCACTGCGTTCGCGCAGACGGAAGGCACTGCCGCAGCCAACAAAGGCTCCATCACCATCACAAACCCTGCGAAGGGTGAGACCTACGGCGTTGTAAAGATTTTTGACGCAGTAGAAGGTCAGAATGGCGCTATTATCTACACCGGTACGATTCCCGCTGCTCTGCAAAGCGTCTTCGAGACGAATACCGCCGGGAACATCGTGGTGAAAAACGGTGTTACCGATGCTGCCGTGCTTGCGGCGGTTCAGACTTACGCTGCCAACCAGACTGCGACTGCCTCTGCTGTGGCTAACGGCGATTCCACCCTCGTTTTCCAGGGTCTGGATTACGGCTACTATGCGGTCAAGTCTACCCAGGGCGCTAATGTGACAATCACCTCTACGAACCCGAACGCTACTGTGAACGATAAGAACACCACCGAAATCACTGCTGAAAAGACTGCTGAAGCAGCGTCCTACTCCATCGGCGACACGGTGAACTACACCGCTACGTTTGACACCGTGACCTACGTTGATGACAAGCAGGTTGTCAAGTATACCATCTCCGATACGCTGCCGGAATTCCTCTCCAACGTTACCGTTACCAGCATCATCATTGATGAGGACGGCGATCTGACTACCACGAATGATCAGACTACTGTTAATAAGCAGTTCACCAACAAGCAGATTGAGATCGATTGGGCAAACGAAGTTGCCGGTTCCGATCCCAAGACCTACACCAGCCTGCATAACAACGGCGCTAAGATTGTGATTGAGTATCAGGGAACCCTGACCTCTGTTACCAACATCAACGCTGCTGATACGAACACCGTTTCCATCCAGCCGAGTGTCTGGAATCCCACTTCCACTACAGTAGAAAATCCGCCTGAGCCGAGTTCGAAACCCTGGAGCGACAGCGCTGAGATTACAACCTACGCCGCTGCTCTGAAGAAGGTTGATGGCGAAGGCAATGCTCTTGCCGGCGCTGCGTTCACGGTTCCCGGTCTGGTAGTTGAGCAAGTTTCCGCCGGTGTTTACAGAGTTGTCTCTTATGATTCGACCGGTGCGACCGCCGGTACCCCGATGAGCACCGATGCAAATGGTAAGCTGTACATCCTCGGTCTTGCGAGCGGTACTTCCATGACCGCGACCGAGACCACGACACCTGCCGGCTACAACACAGCCACGGGTACCATCACGATCGTTGCGCAGGAACTCCAGACGACTGTCATTGAGTCCAACGGCACCAGATACTATGATGCGGACGGCAACCTCGTGAGTGAGTCTTCTGCCACGACCACTACCACGAATGTGACCAGAAACCTCGAAGACCTTGATGCTGCTGCTACTTCTGTCGTCAACCAGAAGGGCGGAGAGCTGCCCTCCACCGGTGGCATCGGTACCACGCTCTTCTACGTGCTCGGCGGCATCCTCCTTATCGGCGCTGCTGTCATTCTGATTTCCAGAAAGCGCGCAGAAAGCTCCAAGAAAAGCACAGAAGACTAATTGACTAAACCGGCCGGAGAGACCCTATCATGAAGAAACGCGGCTCCAAGAAACGCGGCTCCACAATCCTTCTGTATGTGGTTCTGCTGGCGGGACTCTCTCTGGTCTGCTACCCAAAGCTCAGCGATTGGTGGAACTCTCTCCACCAATCCTACGCCATCATGAACTACACGGACGCCGTGACGAACCTGTCCAACGAGGAGTATGAACGGATTCTGTCCAACGCCTCGGACTACAACGAACGGCGGAAACAGCAGGGTGGTTACAAACTCAGCGAGGCTCAGCGGGCGGATTATATAAGCCAGCTGGACCCCGGCGGGGACGGAATCATGTGCACCATTGACATCCCGTCCATCAACTGCACCCTGCCCGTGTACCATGGCACGGACGAAGCGGTTCTCCAGAAGGCCGTCGGTCATCTGGAATGGACCAGTCTGCCGGTTGGCGGGGAGGGCACCCATGCGGTGTTCTCCGGTCACCGGGGTCTGCCCAGCGCAAGGCTGCTTACAGACATCGCCGACATGGTGGAGGGCGACATCTTCCGCATCAACGTGCTGGACGAGACCCTGACCTACGAGGTGGATCAGATCCGCATCGTCCTGCCGAAGGAGCTTGAAGAGCTCCTGCCCGAACCCGGCAAAGACCTGTGTACGCTGGTGACCTGCACGCCCTACGGCATCAACACCCACCGGCTTTTGGTTCGGGGGCACCGGGTTCCCAACGACTATCTGGATGATCCCGGCCGCGTTACCGCGGACGCCGTCCAGCTGGATTCGATGCTCGTGGCGCTGGTGGTTGCCCTGCCCCTGTTGGGGATTATGCTGATTGTCCAGCTGCGGAGCGACCGACTGAGAAAACGCCTCCTGTTGGAGGATGAAGATGAATTTTAAAGAACGTCACGCCGGAAACGGAACTTCCTGCTCCGGCGCTGACGGCTATTTACCGAACACACCCAAAGGGGGGAAGAACATGGGAAGATCTATCAAAACGGGCGCGGTACTGTTAGCACTCGTGCTGGCGGTTTCGCTGCTTTGCCCGATGTGGGTCTCGGCTGCGTACAGCGGCGCCGGTGACGGCGATATCACGGTGACGGTCAAGTATCACCCCGGCAATACCGATCCGACCATGTCTGACGGTGAAGAAGGCATCCGGACCGAGGGCTACCGCCTGTACCATATCGCGGACATGAACGCGGAGCAGACGGGCTTCGTGCTGCGTCCGGGCTATGAGGAGCTGCTCGGCACCTCCATCGTCACCACCTTTACCCCGTATAACGTCTATGAGCAGGCCACCGGCGAGATGGTTCAGCGCATCGGCGCGTATATCAACCAGCGGGACACCGACGTGGAGCCCGATTACGCCGCCCCCATCGTGAAGGGCGAGGCGGTCTTCACCAATCTGCCCGAGGGACTCTATCTGGGCGTCGGCCCGCAGACAGTTCTGCGGGGGACAACGTATACCCCGCAGCCGTTCCTGATCAGCCTGCCCTACATGGTGGCGGAGGGTCAGGAGGTTCTGCCCGAAACCGACATGGAGAAGGGTGTGACATACAAGGAACTGACCGTCTCGGTGAAATTCACCGAGGATACCCCTGAGGAAGGCGGCAAACCTACCCCGGAGCCTTCGGTTACGCCGGAATCCGTCGAGCCCGATGAAAAGCTTCCCCAGACAGGTTTGCTCTGGTGGCCGGTGCCGGTTTTGGTCATCTGCGGACTGGTTCTGGTGCTTCTGGGCGTGCATGGGCGGAGGAAATCAAAATGAAACGCGGCGTCTGGACGGCGGTGACCGTCCTGGGTCTGTTGTTGCTTGGCGCGGCGCTCGGTCTTGTGCTGTTCAACATCCGGACGGACAACGCGGCTGCGCAGTCAAGAGATGAGATTTTGCAGGAGCTTGCGGACGTGGTGCAGGAAGAACCTGCCGTGGTGCCGGAGGAACCTGCTGCGGAGCCGGAGGAACCTGACGTGCAGCCCGGCGGTATGGCGACCGTGTCCATCGAAGGATATGCGTATATGGGCACCCTCCTGTTCCCGGCGCTGAATCTGGAGTTGCCGGTGATGGCGACCTATGCGCTGCCGAATCTGCAAATCTCCCCGGCGGTGTACCATGGCACCCCGGCGGGCAAGGATCTGGTGATCTGTGCCCATAACTATTACTCCCACTTCGGCAGGCTGAACCAGCTGAACCCGGGAGACGAGGTACTTTTGAAAACCGTGGACGGCAAGGTCTATCGCTATAAGGTCTCCGTCACGGAGATTCTCGACCCCTCCGCGGTGGCGGACGTCACCGGCGGCGAGTGGCCTTTGACGCTGTTTACCTGCACCATCAGCGGGCTTACCCGCGTCGTGGTGCGCTGCGATCTGCAATAACGCGGCAGCGGAAACGACTCTTTCTCAGCGAAGGAAGGGTGGTTTCTATTGCCGAAAAATGATTGAAAATAAACGTCGAAACCGCGGCGAAGACTGGAGGTGAACCCAATGAAACACTGGATAGATCAGCTGATGAAGAACAAGGTGCGCAGAACCATCGCTCTGGTTCTGGCGATTTTCGTCACCTTTGTCACCAGCTATTCCCTTGTTCTGCCTGCGATTACGCTGGATCAGACGATTGCGGAGGATATGCCCGGTTTGGATTTGGGTCTCCAGGATGAAAAGGATGACGCCCGCTCTGTGTCAGAGATTGAAAAGGAGCTGCTTGCGAAGCTATTCGATGCGAATTACACGCTCCCGGACAGCGAGCCCGCCTCCGAAGCCCCGACGGGAATTGCCGATGCGCCGGCGGAGTCTCCGACCGAGACAATTACCGTCGCGGAGCCGACGCTTGAACCCAATACGGTCACCGTCGCGGAGCCGACGCCCGAACCCGGTACGGTTATCAGCGACGCCACCGACAAACTCATTTTCTTTGATACCGTGGTGAAGGACACCGTTGACGGCGAGCTCCAGACCATTCAGGTTCATGTGGAGGCCCCCGCGAAAGCCCTGCCCGAAAACACATCCATGACCACCGAGCTGGTCAAGGATGCGGACATTCTCGAGACCATTGAGGGCGCCGTGGATGGGAAGAACATTGCCGCTGTCCGCGCCGTGTCACTGAGCTTCCGGGGCGCTGACGGCGAGGATATTTCCCCCAAGAAGGACATTCAGGTCACCATAACCACCGACGCCGATACTCAGGACGCGGAGCCCCTCGTGGTGCAGTATCTGCAGAAGCAGAACACCACCGAGACCGTGGAGCTTCAGACCGAGCCTGAGCTGCAGGCGGAGCCTGAGACCGCATTGGAACTCGATCAGGCAGTGACCTTTGAGACGAAAGAACCGGCGGTTTACGCCGTTGTGTATACCGTGGACTTCCACTATGACGTTGACGGCGTCGAGTATGTGTATTCCATCGACGGCGGCAGCGGCATTGCGCTGTCTGAGCTGCTGCGGATTATCGGCATGGCAGCGGACGATCCCGCGACGCCGCAGGACGAGGTTCGCGCGTTTATCGCGGATATTGAAAGCGTTACCTTCTCCAACCCGATGGATGTTTGGGTCGGTCAGGCGGCGGATACCACCACTATCGGCGCACTGAAACAGGACAACGGACTGATCATCCGGTACAGCGCGGAGCTGACGCAGGAGCGAATCGAAAATATCAACGCGCAGACGGTGCAGAAATCCGACTGGGCGCTGATCAGCCTGCGCGATTTTGACACGCAGGAGAGCCTGACCATCACCATGAAGAACGGGGACGTCTATACCGTCCGCGTGACGGACGCTGCGTCCTATCCCTATACGCAGGTCACCGACGTCAGCAATCTGGACGGCGTCACGGTCGTGCTGTATAATTCGCAAACGACGATTAACAACGAAACTAATACTCGGTCCGTTTTGCAAAGCACTCCGACCACTGACAACAATCCAAAGCGACTTGCTGCGGCAGGAGCGACCGTTAATACTGCGAATCAGACACTGGAAACCGATGCAACGCTGACCGAGTGGACATTCAAAAAAGTCCCGAATATGTCCGGAAATTACTATTATATTCAGTCCGGTGACCAATATCTGAACATGACCAGGTTTTCGGATACCAGAAGTGACCTCACGATTTCCGACACTCCGCAAGCATTGGAGATTGTGATTGATTCGACAAATCATCCGGGTCAGATTCGCATAAGAAACGACAGCAATCATTTAGTGACGCAAGGTTCCGCAAACGGTGCTTTTTATGGGCGCCCTGATTCTTCCAGTTATTTAACATGGTTTAATCTCTACGACATCAGCCAGCAGACGCCGCCTACGCCCGACCCCGATGTTTTGAGCGCCAGCGTAACCAAAGACGTTATTGATAATGGTGACGGTACCAATACGATCCAACTCGATGTAACGGGGCATTCGATCCACAGAAGCCTCAATATGCTGATCGTTCTCGATGTTACCACGAGTATGGGCAGCGGCGCCGGATCAAAATGGGAAAATTCCCTATCTGCCATGCAGGAATTGATTACTGTGCTGACGTCAGGCGATGACACCAACCCCTATGGTATTGATTTCAGCCTTGTGACCTTCGGGCGCTCTGCACAGCTTGAGCTGACAAACGGAGACGTATGGACAGACGATGTAGAAGAGTTTCGGAACACGTGTGCTAACGTCAGCCATTATCAGGATGCAGGAACCAACTGGGAATCCGGTCTGAGAGCCGCGTTGGACGCCATGAGTCAAGTACCGGATGCTGATCCCACTGTTGTGATCTTCATGACGGACGGTGCGCCGAACACATGGTATGATTCAGGACCGTCGACATATTACGGCACGGAGTACACCTATCCCGGTTACAGCAATTCCAGCGTAACGGCAGAACAGCATGCAGACGACGAAGCGGCCGCCTTGACCGCTCTTCCCAATACGTATCTGTACGGCATCTATATTTTCCCGGGGACGGAGCTGGATACCGATCCCACAGGGGAATACCGTTACTTTGCGAGACTTGAGAGCATCATCGATTACAGCAACGGTGTGGAAGCCATCGCGGCTACTGCAGCCTCTATTGAAAATGAATTTACAGCAATTGCTCACAGTGCGCTGGCTGATATGGGTCCTCAGAATGTCACGGTCTATGACGGTGTTACCGATCTGGCGGTCGTGAAGGCGACCGGCGGCGTCGTAGATTTTTCGTATTTTATTTCTGATGATAACGGCGCAACCTGGACTTCTTGGGCGCAAGCGCCGCCCGCGTCTTACGATCCGGATTCGGATGAAGTTAAGTGGGATCTGTCCTTGCTCGGAGCCGTAACGGACAACTACCGATACCGTGTTCAGTTTGTCGTCTGGCCCAGCCAGGAGGCGTATGACCTGATTGCGGACGTCAACAACGGCGTGATTCACAATCAGAACGGAACGACCTCTAAGGGGACGCCGCAGGAAGCATATAACGCTCTGCCGCAGAAAATAAAAGACCAGTTGGAGCTGATCAATGGGGTCTATCGGTTGAAGACCAACACACATCTGAACATCGGCTATACCTATAACGGCGAGAGTTATGACGACAACGGCACAACCGACCACGAAGGTCGTCTGCCCCTCCCACCGCAGCAGATCCAGCTCCAAAAGGAATGGATCAACCACCTCGATAGTTATGTCGGATCGGAAGTGGATATCTGGCTTTACCAAGATGGAAATCCCTACCTTGTCGATGACAACGCGGTAAAAATCATCGCGGTGGACGCAAATAACCAGCAGGTGGATCCGCGTCAAAATCCGGAAAGCATTGTCGGCTGGAGAGCGAAGGATTCGATTTACGTTTCCTGCGGCTTGATCAGCAGATATGTGAACGGTCAGTCTTCCACAGACGGAAATAACGGCACGGTCACCTATGTGATTGAAGAAACCGGTCACGATTACACCATGGTTGAGCCGGAATACCATTGGGATCTGTCTTCCAGCATATATCGTCCCATGGTAATCAACGGTGACACAACCGTGATTCTGGTTCGGGATGACACGGTGACGGCGCCGACCAATGGCTCCTACGTTGTCGACGGTACAACACTCTATGAAGGCATCGATTACTATGAAATCGAAGGTCATGTTTACAGGGTCGTCGGCTCCGGTAATAACACCATTTTGGTAACGAATACGCGCCGAAGCAACCTGAACCTGATAAAGACCGTGGTCGACGCGGCAGGAAATCCCATTACACGCGACCAGATGGACGATCCGAATCAGCTGTTTACCTTCAATATCACTGTCAATGAGGCCAAGGGCGAGACGGTTTACTTTTCCGTCCTGCGCGATCCGGACGATTTGAGTACCATCGTGACGAATCTGCAAGTGAACGGCGCGGTAGCAGAAAGCGAAAGCGGCGTGAATACCGGATATTTCCATGTAGACAGCGGAAGCACCTTTACGGTTTCCATGCAAGCCGGTTGGAACCTGCGCTTCACAAACCTGCCTATCGGATCGACCTACACGATTACCGAAACCAATCTCCCGGCGCTCTATTCCTTCTATGGCATGACGATTGATAACGGTGAAACGATAACCGTCAGCGGTACCACCGGTACCGGTACGATCGAATCGTCCGACCATCAGATCACCATCACCTGCACGAACCGGGTCAACGCGCAGCAGGTGAACATCCTGAAAACCGATCCGACCGGAGAAACACCGCTGCCCGGCGCGACGTTCAGCCTGTACGGCTCCGATTACATGAACGGGACAACGGTGAATCCCAATGCAACAGCACTGAAAACCAATCTGATCAGTGACGATAACGGCAGGATTGATCTCGGTCAGCTTGTCTATGGCACCTACTATCTGGTGGAGACCCATGCGCCGGATGGATACCAGACGCTGACGCGACCCGTGACAATCACGGCGGATGCAACCGGCGTAACTTGTACGCAGAGCGAAATTTCCCTGCCGCAGGGCGTGGATCGAGTGACCTATGACGAACAAACCGGCGTTTATACGGCAATCGTCGCCAACGATCCCGGTGTGGAGCTACCTGCCACCGGCGGCATCGGCACGCAGCTCTTTGAGGTTCTCGGCACGATTCTGTTCCTCACCAGCGGCGCCATCCTCCTCTGGCGCAAGCGCAGAACCGAATAATAAAATTCGCAAAAAGATGCACTTCTCAGAATCGAAAAGTGCATCTTTGATTTTTTTGGTAATAGATAAAAGTCTACACGTATGCGGACAGCTCACGTTCAAGCGTGATAAGAAGCCCGCCGACAGATGGACGAATACTCTCTCTCCCCGAAAAACGGATGCGCGATCAGTTTACAATAAAAGCTGCCTTGATCATTCAAGACAGCTTTTTGCATCCTATTCGATTTTATATTTTCCGCTAAGGACATCGCTCTTTGGGCAGGGGAGGCGTTTTCTATAGACAGAAACCTTCCGGTTGCCCGGAAGGTTCAGAAAGATTAATATCCGAAGGTGACGATATCCCAGCCGCCGTCATCGGTGCGTGCGAGCCACCAGCTATAATCGGTGTACTCGGTGTCGGGCTTAAGGGTTGAGTTGTCTGTACTTTCGGGTGTGTGGAAATCCATCAGGAATTCGACGACCTTGGTATATTTTGCGTCGGGATTGATCTCGTTCATCCGATTGAGGTTCTTTTCGGTGACGGCGTCGTCGCCGGCATAACGGATGTTGTGCAGTTCACATCCGTCATAGGAGGCAAACTTGCACTCGATTTGGATAACCGCAGCTTTCAGATCCTCTTCTGTATAGATATCGGAGCTGCCGTAATCTATGCTTACCGGTGCGCTGCTTGCCGTACCGAGATATTCCTCAAAGGTGATTCCTTTTGATGTGATCTCCTTGGCGACCTCTACATTGTCGATATAGCGGATGTGCCACGGCTCATAGCCGTAGCCGGTGATGTACTCTTTTCCCTCAAGATAACGGAGGATAAAGCCGTAATCAGGGAGCTTTTCGTGAATTTTTGCCCAGATTTCGGGATACGTCATCATATCCTCGTTCTCGGTAACATCCTTGCCGTCAATAATCAGGTACAAGTCGAGCGCAAGACCGGTGTGATGCTCCGAATATCCGGGAGTCGCGACGGTTTTTGCGGCATAATCGGCGCCGTATTTTTCGGTGAATTCATCCATGATACGCTGTTGATCCGCTACGCTTCTGCGGGCAGAGTCGAGATCGACATAGATCCCTTCCTCTTCAAGCGCCGCTTTGAGCTTGAGATAAGCGTCATAGGCTTTTTTCTCTACCTCAACATCGTCGCCGACCGAGTTGGTTATATGGACGGTTTCGAGTTTTTCCTCCCAGTCGTCGGGAAGCGGATGCGTCTTGTTGACCAGCACCATATAGTCGATGCCGCCGGTCTTTGCTTTTGTGGCTGTTGTTTCAGCCGCTTCGGTTGCGTCGGTCGCTTCGGTCGATTGATTTGCCGTATTGCCGCAGCCGGTGAACACCGCCGCTGTCATGCACAGGCAAAGAATCAAACCGATACATAAAAGCTTCTTCATAAGAATAACCTCCTATAAAATTACTACGTAAAATCATATCAAAAAGTCCGGTGAATTGCAATAAATAAATTTCGCACCCGATATTCTACTTTGCCAAGACGGTTGTTTTTAAATCGTCCGGCCTCATCGTATTCGTTATAAAAGTTTTCTAAGAATGTGTTGTCTGTTTTCATAACAGCTCCTTTATTATGTATCTTTCACCTTTTCAAATCTATCAAGTTTTGTTTTCAAGTCTTTTTACTTCTCTGTCAAAATCGGAAATTATCTTCTGCGTTTTATTGAATTCGTCATACTCTTGATATGCCTTTTCCAAAGCTCTTTTGTGAGAAACCTTGCCATTATCGGGGAGAATATCATAGCGGCGGAATGATAAAAATTCGTTTACGCTGCCCTCAAACTCTTCCATTGTAAAAGTATTTTCCCGCTCAATCAAATCTTCTATGTAATCAAAGTATCCGGTAACGGCACGTTCTAACTGACGGATTTGCTTTTCCTCCAGATAATTCTTTGCAACTGCGACATCGGATTTCAGAATCCGTCCGTCGGGAGCGTTTTTCCAAGTTGTCAGCCCCATATTTTCCTTGCTTTTATCTGCATTGTCGTAGATGATTTCAGCGGCGGTTTGTTTGGTAATTGCGTAGTGAAATTTGTTTTGTATGGTTGCATAAAAGCGCTTGGTAATATCTGAGTTTTTATCATAGTCGATACTGCACTCGGCAAAAATATCGGTAATCTGCTGCCATATTCTGCGCTCGCTCGCACGGATAGAGCGAACTCTTTCGAGCAGCTCCCGGAAATAATCCTTACCGAAAGCGGCGTTGCTCTGTTTGAGCCTGTCATCATCGAGCGCAAAGCCTTTTATCATATATTCTTTTAAAACGCCCGTTGCCCACTGTCTGAAATGCGTCGCGCGCTTGGAGTTAACGCGGTAGCCTACGGAAATAATAGCGTCGAGATTATAAAAATCTACATTGCGTTTGACGTTTCTGTTACCCTCGGCTTGAACTATTTCCATTTTGGAAACAGTTGCACTTTGATTTAACTCACCCTCGTTATAAATATTGGTGAGATGCTTTGAAATAGCGGGTATATTTACCTCGAACAGCTCAGCCATCGACTTTTGTGACAGCCATATTGTATCATCCTTTATCACGGCGTTGACGGATACTTCCTCGTCAGCCGCTTTGTATATTAAAAAATCAAATCCGTCGCCCATTATTTCTCCTCCAAATCGTGTTTTAATTTTACCACGAATTATCCGATATATCAATATAAAAATAAGGCTCCCGAATATCGGAAGCCTGACTTATTTAAAGGGAATTTGCTTGCTTTTACTGCTTATGTACGGAACGGTTGATTACAGCAAAAACCTCGTCCGCATTTGAGAAAAGAGAATTCAAATTTTCCTTCTTTTGCTTGGCGCAATTTCAAATATATGCCCTTTCCAAAAATCGCTGTCGAGTGATTCAAAGCCTGTAAGATATCCTTCACTGTCGTGGTGAAGCAGGTAAGAATCTATTGAAATACAATTTGCTGACAGATAGTTCCACATAATTACACTCTTCATTCCCTCATCGGAATATGTGTAGATTTCCTGTGAAATCTCATTACAATGATATCCGTTAAAAAACAACCCTAACGTATAGCTGACGATTCTGCCCGTTGGGTCATATTCGGCTTGTGAAATCCATTCGGGTTCTGAGCTGTCTTCCAATTTTCTAAAGCATAAATGGGTAACTATGTTTTTATCATATAGCACAAAACCACGAACATCGTAATTCGTACAGCCCTCAGGAGGCAAATCAACAAACACTGCCATCTTTCCGTCCTCAGTAAAACCATACTTTATATCCGGTTTGGAACGTTTTGTTATGCGTTTAAGTATTTTACCTCTATGAACATTCCCGACAAGCAAATCCTTAACCGGACTTGGGCAATAATATCCAAGCGTCATATCTGAACCCGCACACAGCTCTTCTCTGACAACATTTTCCAACGCTTTATCAAAAACCGATTCAAATTTATCTTTATACTGATTCGCATACTGCTGAAAACGATTACAATATTGCTTGTATAGCTCGATTATTTCTTCATTTTTCATTACAAATATCTCCTTATAAAGACATCTTATCATAAACCCGGCAAGATATCAATATAAAAACAAGGCTCCCGGATATCGGAAGCCTTGATAACGTCGATCATATAAGATTATCTCTAGGAGAACTTTTCAAACACAAAGGGCGATTTGTTTACAGGGCTTTTGCGTGTTTGTTGCTTATATGCTATGTGCAGATAACTGCTGAACACTACTGCAAACAGCCTATCACTCTTATCTCTATGCCGAGCACCCCGTATTTTGTTTGCTGCTCCGGTGTATAATACAAATCCATGTCTTCCGGCTTAGCTGTAGAAATATCCTCGTTCGTATATCCACATTTCAATAAAGGCAACTCACGGTATAATTCGGCGAAAGAGCTATATTTGTGTAAATAAACAACTTTAGCTGCTATTTTTTCTCTTGTTTCGGTATGGGTGAATTCTATTGTATCTCCGATTTTTATCTGTTGTCGCTTTTCGTCGTTGAGTCGCAGTTCAATTGTCTTTTGACCACAGCGAATCATTTCAAAAGGCTCGGGATAAAGATTCATTTTATGTGTCATATTTAATTCTCTTCTGAATATCTTCTACGGATGGTAACTGATTTATTAAACTGTCAGGCAGATCACTTGTGATTTTATACTCACTCACGCCGATAGGCTTGGACATATCCTTCAATGCGTATTCAGCGACCAAATCATTTTTGTTCTTACATAACAGCAAGCCGATAGAAGGATTATCCTGTTCCTTCTTCAGTATACCGTCAACAGCGGAAAGATAAAAGTTGAGTTGTCCCGCGTACTCGGGTTTGAAGTCGCCTGTTTTCAATTCAATGACAACATAAGCGCGCAGATTGAGATTATAAAACAACAAGTCGATATAAAAATCGTCACCGCCGACGTTGATGTGGTACTGATTGCCGAGAAATGCAAAACCCGTACCTAATTCCAACAGCAGTTTTGTGACGTCTTTAACCAAAGCGTTTTCAATATCACGCTCCACCATATCCTCACGGAAAGGTATAAAATCGAAAACATACGGATCCTTCATCGTCTGCGCGGCTATCTCACTTTGCGGAGAAGGCAGGCGGTTTTCAAAATTAGAAACCTTCTTGGCAAGTGCCTGACGGGTATATAAATCGCTCTCAATTTGGTGCACCAGAACATTTCGTGTCCAACCGTTTTCAAGCGTTTTTTCCACATACCAACGGCGAATCGTATCGTCGTTTACTTTATCAAGCAACACAATATTCTGTCCCCACGGAATTTGTGCAACAACCTGTTGCACAAATTGCTCATCAGGATAAGTCTCAGCAAATTTTGCCATATATTTGAGATTCCTAACCGAATAACCTTTGACATTCGGGAATTCAAGCTTAATATCAGCGGCGAGGTTGTCGATGAATTTATTTCCCCAAGCTTTATGCTCATTGATAATCTTTCCGATATTGTAATACAGCATAATCAGCTCGTGATTAACGCTCAGAGCAGCCTTATATTGAGCTGACTTTATTTCAGCTTTTACAGAGTTGATAATATCGATATATTCGTTGTTGTTCATCAGCATATCATTCACTTCCTAACAAAAATTATTCTAACATAAAACAAATGATATATCAATACAAGAAAGCGTGCGCACCATGCGCGCGCTTTCGTCTACCCATCGCTCGTGCGCACGCAGGGCGCAACTGAGCGGGGAATATAAATCTTTTTATTTGATACTAAACTCAAATAAAAGGTAGACAATCTTAACGGTCTGATTTCCGCAATACTTCGTTGTCGGACTTGACAGGCGCCAGCCTGCCTGCGTCCTTCGCCGTCTTGCGAAAATCATCCTCGTTAATCTAAGTCCACTTTTTAATTGAGATTAGTATGATAGGCGTTTGAATTTTTACAATTTGTATATTTGATAAAACTGTGTTTACAAATTATACGCTTTGTTGTATTTTCCTATCAAATAAAAACAAGGCTCCCGGATATCGGAAGCCTTGGAAAAAGCAATATTCTTTTAACGCTTTGAGAACTGGGGCGCTCTGCGGGCTGCTTTAAGACCGTATTTCTTACGCTCTTTCATTCTCGGGTCACGGGTGAGGAAGCCTGCCTTCTTGAGGGCGGGTCTCAGCGCGTCGGAATCATACTGGAGCAGCGCGCGGCTGATGCCGTGACGGATTGCGCCCGCCTGACCGGTAACGCCGCCGCCGCCGACGCGGCAAACTACGTCGAACTTCTCGCCGGTCTCGGTGAGGACGAGGGGCTGACGGACGATGAGCTTCAAAGTCTCAAGACCGAAGTAATCGTCGATATCTCTGTCGTTGATGGTAATTTTACCGGTACCCTGATAGAGTCTTACTCTTGCGACAGAAGACTTTCTTCTGCCTGTACCGTAAAAATAAGGTGCCTTATCGTACATTTACAAGTTCCTCCTTCTTAAAATTCATGCAGCTCGGGCTTCTGAGCCTGGTGGTTATGCTCCGCGCCCTCAAAGAGTCTGAGTCTGAGCATAGCCGCTCTGCCGATGCTGTTGGAAGGAACCATACCCTTGACCGCAAGCTCCATCGCCTTTGTGGGGCGGGTAGCCATGAGGATGCTGTAGGGAGTTTCCTTGAGGTGACCGACATAACCGGTATGACGGTACCATTTCTTTTGTTCGAGCTTTTTGCCTGTGAGGACGGCGTCCTTACAGTTAATGATGATGACGTGATCGCCGCAGTCAACGTGGGGTGTAAAGGTTACCTTGTGCTTGCCGCGGAGCAGGACAGCAGCCTCAGCCGCTACCTTACCGAGGGGCTTGCCGGCAGCGTCGATGACATACCACTTGCGCTCGATCTCGCCTTTTTTTGCCATATAAGTGGACATAATAGCGTGCCTCCTGTTAGGATTTCTATCGGTAAAGGGGGCGCTAATCTCAAATAAGACCGCATACCTTCTGCGGTTTTACTTGAAATCAGCATAGCCCTCTACTCAATGCTCACCTATCTTACCAAAAACAAAGCAGAAAGTCAAGCACTTTTTCTCTATTTTTTAATTTACTCCCCGAGCAGCTCGTTTATACTCGCTTTATCTCATTTTTACTCTGTTTTACTCGTTTGCTATTTTACAAAAATTTCTTTGAAGGGGGAAAATCATACGGTATATCCATATAAAACCATGTTATTTTCCCTTTTTCTTCGGTGCCGGGAGCTCGTCAACCATAGCGTTTAACAGCTCCGCTAAAAATTCTCTGTCGTCGATGTTTTCACAAAGCAGCATTTCCTTTGCGCCGTCATAAGGCGATTCCAACGGTGCGTCGGGCATGAGCGCCTTTGCCGATGCGGTGGGCTTTATGAGAAACCGGTTGTCGTAAATACCGCCGAACACCCTGCCCTGATAGTATAAAATGTACTCGCCCATCATCGCACGGTAAGAGATTCCGTCCAAGTCGCCGAGCTGTTCCGTAATATAATCAAGATACTCTTTTGTTGAAGCCATTTTGCCTTTCCTCCGTGTGGTTGAATCGTCCCCATCCCTTCGCCGGCTAAGGGGAGCGTCTCGGTCAAGTTAAAAAGCGGAGCATATTATACGTTTGTTGTAGGGGACGGCATTCATGACGTCCCGGGAATGTGGGCATTGATGAAGTTCACAGCCGCTAGGCGTGAATTGATCAGTGGTTACTTAACTATTATCTGTTACCTGCGTCAGGTCTTTAATGACCTCGCCGGCGATAATCAGTCCCACGACCGAGGGGACAAAGGCGGTCGAGCCGGGAATCTGGCGGCGTATCAGACAGGTGCGCTGTGCTTCCTTCGGACAGATACAGTGATGACGGCAGCTGTTCTCGTCGTCCTCAATCGGGGTCAGCGCCTCCTCCTTGGAGTACACGACCTTGAGCTTTTTCACCCCGCGCTTTTTCAGCTCGCGGCGCATGACGCGCGCCAGCGGACAAATCGAGGTTTTGTAGATATCCGTGACCTCGAACTGCGTCGGGTCGAGCTTGTTGCCCGCGCCCATCGACGAAATTATCGGCACGCCCGCTTCCTGCGCCTGCATGACCAGCGCGATCTTGCCCGTTACGGTGTCAATCGCGTCGATAATATAGTCGTACTGCGAGAAGTCGAACTCCCCTGCAGTTTCGTGGGTATAAAAGGTTTTGTAGGTATGTACCGCACAGTCGGGGTTGATGTCTTTGACGCGCGCCTCGGCAACGTCGACCTTAAACTGACCGAC